>NZ_JAOWRF010000405.1 GCF_025753815.1 Plectonema radiosum NIES-515
CCCTTGTCCCCCCTGTCCCCCCTGTCCCCCTTTCCCTAGTCCCTAGTCCCGATACTGGTAGTTTCCATATCTTGGGACTGCACATATCGCCAAGGTGCATTGTTACCACACACCGGACAAGAGCGATCGCGGTGAGAACGGCGCTTGGCAAATTCCATCCTGGTAAAATCGATTGTCAGCAATTGGGACAACAAAGGCTGACTAAACCCAGTGATCAACTTGACAGCTTCCAGTGCTGTCAGACAAGCCAATGTCCCAGAAACAGCACCCAAAACAGAAAAACCACGGCGATCCCAGTCAGGTTTTTCCGGGAACAGACAAGACAAACAAGGAGTCACACCAGGAATAATCGTCGTCAGATAAGCCTCCATCCCGTCCATAGCCGCTTCTACCATCGGTTTGCGCCAGCGCACGCAAGCTTCATTTAGCAAATTGCGCTCCGTAAAATTATGAGCGCAATCGAGAGCCATATCTGCCGATTGCACCAGCGAATCCACATTTTCTGGGGTGATATAATCATGAACTACTTCCACTTGGACATCAGGATTAACGGCTTGCAAAGTCTCCTGTGCTTTGAATACCCTTGGCTTACCTACCCAATCATCCGTCATGAGAACCTGACGATTCATATCATCAAGTCGCAGATCGCCACCCCGGACTAGGATTAGCCGTCCGACACCCGCTACTGCTAAATAAAGCGCTGCCGTACCACCCAATCCCCCCACACCTGTAACCAGAACAGTCGCTGACTTAAGGCGCTTCTGAGCCAGTTCGCCAAAATTAGGGAGCATCATTTGGCGGCTGTAACGTTCTAACTCGGTAGGCGTCAGGTTAACCAATTTTTACCTCCTAATCAGACGTGATTTCTGTCAGCGTGACTACATTTTTCGGCTTATCGTTAAACACCTTGAACAACTTTTGTTCTTGGGGTGTTGATTCCTCAAATAGCTGATAAGCTTTTTGCAAAGCCTCACAATATTGCTTTAGTTTATCTTCTACACTTAAATCAGGAGAATTGCTATCAATTTCCTTCATGTATTGAGAGAACTTTTTTAAAATATGCAAACGATTCACATTTACAAATTGTTGGTCGTAAGGGAGTTGAAAAAATTCAAAATACTCCTCAGCATCAACAATTTTATTGAATTGTTCAAGATTGGTGTTCATTTTTGCTGCTCCAATTTCTTTACTTGTTGCTTCAGTTCATCTAACTGACGATATATTTCATAAGTACTCGCAGCAACATCCATAAGTGTTTTGTAATCTGTGGGTAAACCCTCAGCTAAATCGTGCAGATCCATCTTCATTTGACCTGCTTTACTATTGAGGCGTTTAATTTGAGTTTTTAGCTCCTCAACACTTGTTTCTTCCACTTGCGCCATAAGCATCTCCATTTATACAAAAGCCTCCCGTAGAGACGTTCCGGTGGAACGTCTCTAATCCTAATTCCCGTACAGACGTTCCGGTGGAACGTCTCTACTCCTAATTCCCGTACAGACGTTCCACCGGAACGTCTCTACCTAATTTGTTACAGGTTGCTAGCTTCGGGAAAAGTTTTCGCTAATTCCAGCCCTTTTGCTACTAGTTGTTCTCCTTCTTCTGCTAACTTCTCTAAAGAGTCAAAGCCAAAGCGGTGAGCATCACGCAAAGTTCTTTTAACTAACAAAAGACGACCAGAAAATACTAGCACCCAGCCAAATCCTTCATGGTTCAAATCAACCACAACTTGAGAAATGAGATTTGTTTCTTTTTCAATACTGGCAGCTATAGCTCGAAAAAATACCATAATCCGTGCCTGAGTTGCCGGATCGACTTCACCCTCAAGAGAGATTTCGCGTTTCTTTTGTTTAGTAACAACAAAAGGTTTCAAAATCAATTCATCAGTCCAATTACGGTAAAATCCATAGCTATCTTGACCACGGATTTGGCTGATTAATGTCTTCAGGAAAGGTGCGTTTAAAATCTCGCTTTGAGCGGTTCCATTAAGACTATTATTTACAGTCATACCTTTGCTTCCTCTTCCAATTCATCTTCAAAATTAGAGGTTTTTTGTTGTAAGGCTTTACGCAGCCAAGGTGGGGGATTTCCTTTGAGAGTTGTCACCAACTTATTCAACACCTCAGCAATCTCTTCTTCTTCTGATCGCGCTTTAATTGGTGTCACATTTTTCTTGATTAATCGAGCTGCTGCACTACCACCGATCGCCGTCACATAAACAATCGTACAATCAGCTAAAGCCTCAAGCTTTGGTGCTAACTTATCCTCATTCCCATCCTCCTTCAAATCACCCGCAAACTTCAGAGTTTCGACAAAATGATATCCCTCATCAGAGATTTCATAAACATCGATTTCCTTTGTCGAACCAAAGTGAGCATTAATATGAACCCTATCACTAGTCGTGAAAGCAATTTTCATTTTGTCTTCTTTGCGCCTCTGCGCCTTTGCGTGAGAAACTAAGATTTATGCACCTTGTCTAATGACCAATAACCCTTGACTCTTCCTGCTCCAAAAACAGATTGCCAATATCAAACAAAAGCTGCATAGTGCCTCGATAACCAACTTTGGTAAACTGACCATTACCCAAGCGGTCATAAATGGGGATACCCAAACGATAAAGAGGAATATCGAGACGAAGCGCGATCGCTTTCACATTCGAGTTACCCATCAGCAAATCAGAACCTACCGCTAACTCCTCAAAATCTTCCAAATC
The DNA here is from genome assembly GCF_025753815.1 of Plectonema radiosum NIES-515. GTDB lineage: Bacteria > Cyanobacteriota > Cyanobacteriia > Cyanobacteriales > Nostocaceae > Hassallia > Hassallia radiosum_A. The sequence goes on from NZ_JAOWRF010000405.1 coordinate 2,711, forward strand.
ACCGATAGTTACATTTTTTACCGGCATTTTTTCTAATAAAGGCGATCGCGTTGTCGTCACCGTAGCATGTACTTGCGTCCCCATCGATTGCAGAAAACGCACTATAGACCAAAGTAAATCCGGTTCTAACGCCAAAGAAACACGCTTCGCACCAAAATAAAAGTGCGTATCTAACATTGCATCTTGTAACTGACGGCGTTGGCGGCGATATTTTTCTGGTACACTAACACCACTAAGGTCTGACAAAGCTTGTAAAAACTCGTCCATCGCTTCCAAACCAGTCAGTTCACTAAACAACTCATAAGGTATAGCAAACCGTTGTTGTAAAATCTCTGCGGCACCCCTCATACTCTCACCCAGCGCTAAAGTAAACGCCGAACTACCTATTTGTCGCAATTCTGCCAGAGTCGTACCACCACCTGTGATGGCACTATAAGAATCATCTAAGTGACCATCTAATGAAGCGGAAAGATCGGGTACAAAGATCGGCTTTAGTCCAAAGGCAGTGACAATCTCTTTTACTTCCTGTACATCCCCTGGAGTGAAAGCAGAACCCGCCAAAATCGTGATTTGGTCTGGTTTGGTGATACCTTCAGTGGGAACTTCTCTTACTATACTTTCAACTGCGGCAGCAAAACCGTCTTGTAGCGCACCTTTAAAATCTGGTGTCGGGGCAAAAACGATCGCAAGACGATCCAATTCTGGATGACGTTTGCGGATATCCTTCAGGAAACCCTCAATATCATCCCCTCTAGTTTCCGTCAAACCAGTGCTACATAAACCGATGATTTCTGGGTTTGACTTCTCCACCAGCGTCAAAATTGCCTGTTCGACATTCTCCTCACCACCCAAAATGGTAGTGACTTCCGTCATCGCTGTCGTCGCAAGGGGAATCGCTTCTCGGAAATGTCGCACCAAAACAACTTTCGCAAAAGCAGTACAGCCTTGGGAACCGTGGAATAAAGGTATTGTCCCCTTTAATCCCAAAAAGGCTAAAGATGCACCCAAAGCTTGGCTTTGCTTCAGGGGATTAACAGTCAGTGATTTGTTAGGAACAGTAACGATCGCCATTACAATCCCTCCAATAAAGCAGGGGAGGAGGGGGAGAGTGGGAGAGGGGGAGAGGGGGAAGACAAGGAAGAAATTCCCCCTTGATCACGCAGTCCCCCTTGTCCTCCTTGTCCCCTTGTCCCCATGTCTCCAGTCTCCCACGGTGCAGGTTTGCGGATTTGCTCCCACACAGGGCTGTAGAGAGCCTCATACAGTTCTCTTGCCATCTCTACCATCCCTGTATAACCAGCGTAAGGATGATGGCGTTCTTGGTTAATATCTAAGAAAGGAATTCGCGCTTTCAAAGCGGTGTATTGGTTGCGACCGCCGGCAATTAACATATCAGCTTTCGTATCTTTAACTAATTGCAACAGTTCTTTAGCGTTGCCCTTTTCCATCATGATGCCATCGTTACCGATCAACTTTCTGATTCGGGCTTTGTCTTCTTCCGTACTCTTTCTAGTACTGGTAGCAACAACTTCGATCCCCAAGTCCTTAGCTGCGGAGATAATTGACCAACTCTTTACGCCTCCGGTATAAAGTACAACTCGCTTGCCTTTGAGTCGAGCGCGGTAAGGAGCTAGTGCCAAATCTAAAGCGGCAGTTTCTTCGGCAATCAGCTTTTCGGTGCGTTGTTTTAAATCTTCATCCCCCAGCTTTTCGGCAACGTTCCGCAGGCAGCGGTTCATGTCATCTACACCGTAGAAAGACTCTTCAATGTAAGGAATGCCGTAACGCTCCTCCATTTTTCTTGCCATGTTGAGCAGCGCTTTCGAGCAAATCATTACATTCAGTTTGGCACGGTGAGCGTGACAAACTTCTTCGTAGCGAGCATCACCAGTGATTTTTGACAAAACGCGGATGCCGAGTTTTTCAAATAATTTCAGAACTGTCCACATTTCCCCAGCGATGTTGTATTCACCGATGAGATTAATGTCTAATGGTGTTGTATACTCCGGTTCAGGTTAGCGCTTAGTGCTACATCATAAATGCAATGGTTGATGAGTCCTATCGTTAATAGACATCTCCAGAATTTAATTATGCGTTGCCCGAAACCCTTGTAGAGACGTAGCAGTGCTACGTCTCTACATTTTTTATGGAGATGTCTAATAGACATCTGTTGGAAAACAATGTAGAGACGCGAAATTTCGCGTCTCTTGGGGTTTGGATAACGCATATTTAATTTTCGGAGATGTCTAATGGTTATTATGCAATTAATTGTTGCAGACTCTATTTCACCTTGCCCCGGAAGCGGATAAACCCGTAAGAACCAATTGGTGTACCTGGTGCAGTTGCATTTGGTAGATTTCCCAACTTGACAACGACAACACCGTTGGTATTGGAACCATCGCATTTGATACCAGGATACTTAATCGTGGGGTCAACACCTGGGGATAAATATTCTGCTGTATCGTCATCGCTGGTATTGGTGAGGGATTCAGTTGCACCATTGTTTTGCCAAATGATACCGCGATCGCCACCTGGAAGACCAGTTGTATTTTTGGTGGGGAAACTATTAAATGCAGTCGGGATGAAAGTGGCATTATCAGGAACGCGATCGCATATCAAAACATTGTTAGCCGTTGTGTCACCTGCGGACAAGTAGTAGATGGTATACTCAACTTCATCTTTAGGACGAACTGTGCCACCATTGAGTAGACCTTGCAAGTAATTACTTGCCCAGTTGGTGTTATTATCATCAATATCGTGAGGTTCTGGTACATAGTTGGGAGAGTTGGCATCTTTCACCCCATCGATCAGGTCGGTAAAGGATGACCCATTAATGGTGGTGATCCGCTTCACCAACACTACATTCGGGTTACTGGCAACAGGTTGGTTAAATCCAAAGTCAGCATTGTTAAAGTCTTGAATGCCAGTGGGTAAGTTAACAGCTTTGGTATTCGTACCAGTGGTGATAGTTTTACCCGTCAACACCTGATTAGTATCTGTTACCTTGACGATGTAATTACCAAAAATCAAACCTGTAAAATCATAATTACCATTGGCATCGGTAGTTTGAATAGCAAGTTGTGGATCAGTTGCATCAATCACACCATTGCCATTAATATCACGGTAGAGAGCAACCGTGACATTAGCAAAGCCTCCTTCACCAGCATCTTCAACTCCATCACCATCAGTGTCATTGAAAACGCGATCGCCAATGCTAGATAATCCCGTCACACATTCCCCGGCATCAGCACTACTGTGAGGACTAGTAGAATTTGGAGTGCCTACAGTTTGAATCGCATTGCCAACAATTTGGATTTCCACGACACTACTAGTACCATTACGGAATGCCCAAAGTCTTCCTGTGCCATCTTTTGCTAATTGGGAAGACTGAGGAATATTGTCTACCAGGTCAGTAAAGGTATTGCTGTTGAGGTCAAAACTCCAGTATTTTGCCGTACCACCACTGGAACCTAAAATCACGCCATTATCACTGATAATAAAATCGCCCCAGTCACCATCGTTGAGTTGTCCGTTTGCCTTCCCTGCTCCATTAATATTTAAGGGAGTCACACTTTGGATGGTACGTCCATTACTACCAGGGACGAAATTTACTTTGTAAATCTCAAAGACCCCTGCTTGTGGTGGATCAACGCCGAGATATAATGAGCCATTGTAGAATGCTGCACCACCCGCACTCAATAGGGTGCTATTTGTGGGTAGTGATGAGTTGAATGAGCGAATGTTGTTGGTAATGGTGATATGCGTGTTATTAATTGCATCCCATGCGTAAACAGATGTCCCCTCTGCATAGTAGACTAAGTGATTATTGTGGTCGGCAGCTAGGGAATTTACTGTACTTGCGATCGCACTGCCAGTCAGCTGTATCGTTGCACCTGTAAGTCCATGAACTGCAAATATTTTGTTACCTGTTTGTCCTGAATAGACTTCATTGTATGGTGATTCACAATAGCCGCTACTGATTGGTGTGGGTGGAGGTGAGTCAAATCCAAAGTTGATATTGCTGACATTTGCTCCACTCACTGTAATAGCAGTATCATTAGGTGTACCCAAGGTGTAACCAGCAGGAATATCAGTATCGCTGGTATCGACTTTGATTTTGTAATTGCCGTTGGTGACATTGGTGAAAGTATATTGACCACTAGCGTTAGTTGTAGTGGTTGCAATTTGCTCACCAGTATTTATGACATTGTTGTTGTTCGTATCTTGATAAAGGGTAACAGTAACATTTGCAGGTAGGGTGGGTTCACCATTATTGAAGGTATCGTCTTGGGGGTTGGTGTCTTGGTAGAGTGTACCGGAAACAGTGCTAGTAGTAATAGTAGCCACTAGAAGAGTAGAACTAGCAGCATTAGCGTTGTCACCGACGAAAGTCTTCAAAGCTCCAGCAGGAATGTTGTTCGTATAAGTAGCTGCACTATTAGCTGTGACATTGACAGAAACGGTGCAACCACCAGCAGGAATTTTGAACCCATCATTTAAGCTAATTAAACCACTTCCTGCGGTTGCTGTGACTGTATTTCCCGGAATAGTTGTGCAAGTACCGCTTAACCCGTTAGGAGTACTAACAGTTAAACCAGATTGAAAGTTATCAGTTAATGCTTGTATTAGGTAAATGGGAACTGAGTTTGTATTACCCAAAGTCAACGTTAGAGTACTAGTCGCTGGTATACCTGTTACGGTGTCTGGACTAAATGCCTTATTAATGGTGGGTAAATCCGGTTTTGGGGAACCACAAGCAGCTAAGTCATTCGTACCGACAGCATTAGTGAGTAGAGTTCCAGCTTTGGTAGCGAAGTCCAACTCATAAGTTCCGTTGTTAGTACTGATGTAAAATTTATTTGTAGATGGGTCGATCGCTAGACCATTAACCGCAGCACCACTAACTCCTGTAATCAGATTGCTTCCATTAACTGGTGTTGCTGTGGCTGTAGTACCAGAAACAGCAATTGAATAAAGCTGGGAAGTGTAGCTGCCAGCATTGCTGCTGGTGTCACCAACCGCATAAAGAACACCGTCAGTGCCGATCGCAATATCTCCATTAGTAGTTCTGCTGGCACTATCATTATTCCCAGGAATACCACTAATAGCTATTGTGGAGCCTGTCTGGCTGCCTGTAGCTGGATTGACTTCAATTAATGTTCTGTTTGAGTAATAAACATATAATTTGCCACTGGAATCAAACGTGGCACCAATAATAGTTGTTGTGGGAGCAGGAAGAGTTCCTGTTAGAGTGGTTTGACTGCCTGTATTTACATCGTAAACAACTGTTTTGCCTGTAAGCCGATTCACGAAAAATAGATTGCCGGTTGATGGTTGGGAGGCGATCGCATTAATGTTGCCACCACCATTGTAAGTAGCGACGTTTACATAACTTTTTGAGATGGAGTTGTAGTAACCAATTTGACTTTGACTTGTTGTCGGTACACCAGATCTACTGGAATAGACACCCGCACAAGCACCTGCCAAACTGCGTTCTGGATTAAAAGTAACGCCAATTCCAACACTAGCACTAATAGTTAGTAAGGAGGTACACAGGGAAACACTCATGCCTGGAATACTTTTGCCAGCAGGTTGAGCGATCGCTTTTAAATTTTTAAATAAAGATTTCATGATTTAGTTCCAATAAAAATACATAACTTGCAAGTAATAATGCTGAGTTTCCTAAATTTACAGAAGATTCAAAGCGGATAAAAAATGTTTACGACAATAGTATTCCCACACGAAAGGGGAAAAATTGCCAGTAAATTCACTTAATTTAAATGTCATTCTTTCGCTTTGTAGAGACGCGAAATTTCGCGTCTCTACATCTAGACGTGAACATTACATCCATAAATTTGCAGAATTATTTTTTTCATGTTCCCATTTGGCAGGATTATTGATGATATATTCTCGAATCCTGTCTAATGAACCATCAGCACGAATAATATGTTCGTAAAACCGGGATTGCCATGCAAAATGGTCATAATTGTTGTGACGACAATGACGGGTTACAGCAGATTTGTAGGCATGAATGATTGCTTGTAAGGAACCTGATTTTAAGGGTCCAAATTTATTCGATTCATCCACTGGTTTTTGTAGAGACGCGAAATTTCGCGTCTCTACATCTGTGAAATTTCGCGTCTCTACATCTGTGAAATTTCGCGTCTCTACATCTGTGAAATTTCGCGTCTCTACATCTGTGAAATTTCGCGTCTCTACATCTGTGGGTTTATCAATAACGACAATACCGTGGACGTGATTGGGCATAATTACGTATGCATTAATTTGGGTATATTCAAAATGATTGGTAATTTCTACCCAATATTTTTGGGCAATTTCTCCTATTTCCGAAACTTTTACCTCACCTGACATGACCTGACCGAAATAATCAAAGCAATCTTTAGTGCAGATTGTTACAAAATACCAACCATTGGCTGCATAGTCCCGGTTCGGGAGACGGGTGGATTCTATTCGATATTTGCCCTTAAATTTTGGTTTGGTCATGGTTGGAATTGTTCGTGTTGTGTCGTGTTCTGTAGAGACGCGAAATTTCGCGTCTCTAGATTATTTTTTGTTAGGTCTCTAGATTATTTTTGTGCTACGTCTCATGGTTGGAATTGTTCGTGTTGTGTCGTGTTCTGTAGAGACGCGAAATTTCGCGTCTCTAGATTATTTTTTGTTAGGTCTCTAGATTATTTTTGTGCTACGTCTCATGGTTGGAATTGTTCGTGTTGTGTCGTGTTCTGTAGAGACGCGAAATTTCGCGTCTCTAGATTATTTTTTGCTAGGTCTCTAGATTATTTTTGTGCTACGTCTCATGGTTGGAATTGTTCGTGTTGTGTCGTGTTCTGTAGAGACGCGAAATTTCGCGTCTCTACATTATTTTTGCTAGGTCTCTAGATTATTTTTGTGCTACGTCTCATGGTTGGAATTGTTCGTGTTGTGTCGTGTTCTGTAGAGACGCGAAATTTCGCGTCTCTACATTATTTTTGCTACGTCTCTACATTTTTTACCGTTCTATTTGCAAATCCTCATCCTGACTTTCCAAAATAATTTCTACACCGCGAATATCGAAGAACATCACTTCAACACGACGGTTGTAAGCATGTTCAACTCTATCTCTACCAGGTGTTTTTAATTTTCTTTCCCCAAAAGAACGAAGTGTCATTCTCTCCGGTGCAATGCCTTTTTTAATTAGATAATTCCTCGCATTTATAGCGCGTCGGAATGCTAAATTTTGGTTGTAAGCATCGCTAGCGCGAGAATCTGTATGTCCTTGCAGTTCAATGACAATTGTTGGATATTGCTGCATAACTGCAACGATTTTATCGAGAACTTTTCCACTTTCAGCGCTAATAAAGTCTTTATCTAGCGCATAGTGAATATTATTGGGAACACGCAAACGGATGGGTTCGGGAGTTGGTTCTGGGGTCGGTTCTGGGGTCGGTTCGGGAGTTGGTTCGGGAGTTGGTTCGGGTGGTTTGGGTGTTGTACAGTTGGGAACTTCTCCTGTGGGGTTTGTTAGTACATTTGGGTTTTCTAGAAGTTCGGCATTTTTGCGAACTTGAGCCGTTTCTTCGGGGTTGGTTGATGTCACCAAAGCCGAGTATGCTGGTTCGGAGGTGCCATATTTGGGGTTAGTTGCGATCGCACTCACCATATCTCCTGGTTGCAGGTTTTCTAATGTCGCTGCAAATTTACCTTTTTCGTCTGCTTTCACGGTTGCGATAACTTTATTTAATGCACCTTCAGCGACTTGATAAATTTGTACTTCTGAACCAGGTTCGGCAGTTCCATCAATATGAATTTTGCCGTTGATGTTAAAAAATTCTGTTGAGAGAAATTCTGGTGAATTAATCGCTGCATTTCCTGTATCTAAGCGACGATTTTCTGAGTTTCTTTTGGGATTTTTTCCGTCTCCTCTTTGAAAGTCTTGGACGTCAACATTTCCAACTGTGTTTAAATCGATGCTGAGTCCTTCTAATTTGGCAAAGCGGTTGTTTTCAATCAAGTTGCGAACTGATGCACCCTGATGAAAGGAACCACCGGGAGGAAATGCTGTGACAACTACACCTGAACCTGCTTGGTTGGTGATTTGATTATTGCTGACTTTGTGGTCGCTTCCCATCAAATAAACTGCTGCACGTCGCAAGCGTCTTCCGTTGTATCTGATATCGTTATCTTTAATTTCTACTGCACCTTCCGGTTTGAATAGAAATACACCACTACCATCATTTGCACAAAGCAAGTTTGCACGAATTTCCGATTTATTGACTTTGCCATCCAAGCGGATAGCATCTGGCATTCCCGCTAAACCGTTACCAATAATCACGTTTTCGATAATTTGCGTTTCTTCCCCACGAAACCCGGTAATAATTCCGCTTCCATCGTGGTATGATATGCGATTATTTTTAATAACTGTCCCCACTGCATTAAATACCGATACCCCAAATGCAGATGGGGTTTCCGGCATTTTTTCGTCGGGTGTTATTCCCAACCAGTTGTTTTCGATAACTACGTTTTTGGGTGGGTTGGTGTGGTTTTTGATGTCGCTGGATGCGATGAATATATCAGCAGGTGGGAGACTTGCAGTGATTTGATGTTTTGAAGTAAAGCCGTATAAACTTAATCCGCGAATGGTAATGTTATCTGCAACTATAGATAATCCCCGAAATACTTCTTTTCCAGGTGCGGGGGTAATTGCGACGACTGGACGTGTGGGTAATGCGGGGACGAAATCTTTTGCGTTTGCGGGTTGTGTGGTGTCGTATCCTGGTTGGGTTGTTCCATCGATGATAGTACCTTCTGATTTTAAAGCAGGTAATATCTCGGTTAGTTGGATTGTTGTTTGTTCTGGGGGTAGGTTAAATTCAATGCGGGAATTGACCGTTGCTGGTTGAATTTGCGCTTTTTCGCTGGGGGTGAGTTTATCTAGCGCTAGGGTATTGTTGGTGAGTGCGATCGCTTCTCGGAATGTTAAGCGATCGTCGGGTTTTATTTCGTCTGCGTTGCTGTTAACTGTGATTTTTAAAGAATTTTGAGTTTGTGCTGTAGCAACGTTGGGGATGAAAGCGAATAAGAAGTAAGGAAGAACAAATAAAGTAAGTCGTTCTTTCATTTTGCCACTGAATACAGACCTAACCCCAGCGCTGACTTGCGTCATCGCATCCCCTTCCCTCGTAAGGAAGGGGGAATATAATATTTTTGTATTACTCCCTCCCCTCACAAGAGCTACGCTGTCAGATGTCTTTTTCCCTCCCCTCGTAGGGGAGGGACGACTTTGACTTGTGTCAAAGTCAGGGAGAGGTTCCTTATTTTCCTGGTGCTTCATATCCCTATACCCTCACTTTTGGGTTGCTGCGAACTAGTTTGATTTTTGTGTTTTAGCAGAGCTTGGACTAGTGATTCTTTTTGCTGCCTGGGTGGACGTTTTTGGAGTCCAAATCCGTCAAATAGTTCGTTCAGCTTAACCGTTAGTCCTAAATATGCACCTCCGGCAGATCGGGTACCTGAGAAGTCCCGGTCATCGACTTTACCAAAGACGTAACCAGCAGAAAGTCGCAGGTTTGGGGTGAGGTAGTAACCTGTTTCCACAACAAATCCGGTTTCGGTGTTGTCTGATTGACCAATCCACCTTGCCTCACCAACTAAATCCATGCTGTATCCTAGACGATACGTAAGTCGCATTTGTGCTAAATTAACGCTGGTGCTACCGATTAAATCGCTTGCTAAGTATGAGGTGCTGTTGCGGAGGGCATATTTACCATAGAATTCCCATTGCCAATTGGGTGCATAAATGGCTTCAGCAGCAAATGTGTGGTCTTCGGAACCCGTGCCACTACCGAGGAAAATTGTATCGGGGATGATGGCGGGATTTTTGCGATATTCGTACCGTAATAAAGCGTTAAATTTATCATTATTGGGGTCACGATATGCTAAACCAAATCTGAGGTTGGCAATATCGCCTAATCCTGTTAATCTCTGGTTTGATGCATTTGCTTGTTGGTAACGAGCTAATGCGGTGAGCGCGGGTGATATTTTGCCTGTTATCCCTGCGGTAATTACGGTATTTCCACCTGCTGAAGAGCTACGATGTTCGTATTTAGCGCTTGCTTGGAAGTTGGGATTGTCAGAATATTCTAAGCCAACACTGTAACTATCGCCACCATTAAAGCCGATGGAGGAAGCTGCTTGTCCGACGGTGAAGGGTTGGGCAAATTGCTGTCCGGTTGCGTTACGTGCTTGGAAGTTACCAAAAACGTGTTCGTAAGCGAGGTTGAGACGCAAACCTGGGGAAATTGTCCATTTATTGTTGAGACCGATCGCACCTTGGGTTGTGAGTTCGTTTGCTCCTCCCAATATCGAATAGCGTCCCGTAATTGTGGTGTCACTACCGAGTTTGTGTTCTCCGTTAACGCTGAAGGAGGTGATGGAGTTACCTGCAAACTGTCCCCCGCTGTAAAACTGTTGCGCTAGAGAAAGATTAATTCCCGGAAGTACTGCCCAGTTTAAACCTAAGACGGTTCTGTCGGGGTAAACGGTGTCTTTTTCGGAAGATAGGGTAAGTTCGTTTTGTGCTTGGAAGGTGAGATTATTAACAATTGGGACAGTGAGACGCGATCGCAGTTGGTCTGATTTACTGCTTAATGCACTGTTGGGAATATTGTCTTTTCTATCTCGATGAATCCAATCAAAATCAAAGATGCTACCACCAAATCTTTGTTGCACACCCGCAGATATGGTTGTCAGGGAATTATCGACTTTGCTACCAGGAACTGCTTCGATGCGGGGTGTAAATAAGTCTTCAAAGGTATTTAATGGTTGCGGTGCAATGCCAAAGTTGTCTTCGTGGTCGTATTGCAAGCGTAAATTCGTACTTGCCGAGAGTTTACCAGTTAATTGTGCACCGTAGCGAGTCTGTCCGGGAACAAAACTAATTGTCGCATTATTTGCAAATCCGGTATCGGCAAAACGGTAATATGCACGTCCTTGTAAACCTGTGAAAATTTCTCCTTCTGCTTCCAAACGGTACGCATCACCGCTAACATCCCCCATCAATTCGGAATTGTTACGCGATCGCGCAAATTCGGCAATGAATTTACCTTGAGAACCGAAGGAAATTAAAGCATCTGCACCAATTAGCTCAAAATCGCGTACACCTTGGTTTTCTCTTAAATAAGTTCCAGCTAACCAACTTTCATTCCTTAAACCCCGTGCAAAATTATATTGCAAACGTCCCGCATAAATATTGCTATTAGAATCCTGACTATCATATTGATAGCTAGTGACAATCCGACGGACTAAGACTTCACCATTCTTACCAATATCAGTTCGCAGAATCGGTTCCCGGAATAAAACGGTTCCTCTGTCGTAATCAATATCATAATCAGCACCACGATTTAATTGCTTGCGGTCTAATACAGTCCCCGGACGGTTGAGTTCTTCCAACTCCAAGAAAACATTTTCACTACCAGGAACTAAAATCCGACGAGAAAGGAAGTAAAAACCACTCGTTCCATCAGGTGCGATCGTGTCACGTTGGAATCCTTGAACATTATTACCGTAGAAACCTGTAATTTGGAAGTTTCCTAAATTGTAATTTGCCTTAAAACCATGCAACTGACGGGTTACAGCAGTAAACTGTTGCGAACTGCGAGCAAATTCTTCAGTATTGTAATCACCCCACATCGCATAGTCAGGTGCTGCACCAGGAATCCTTGCAGAACGTTCAAACCGCAGGAACACACTATCTGTTGAAGGTGCAACAACATCAGTTTTAGAGCTATCTCCATAAACTGGATAATTCTGTTCATTAGATTGATAGGTTCTAAACAAACGATTATCGCAATTACAATCCTCATTTAAAGAACGTGAAGTATTCAAAGCACCAGTAAACAACCATTCACCAATCGCACCAGTGGCAAAAATTGATGAATTGAAATCTAACTGAGTCTTCTTATCGTTATCGGGACGCAGAAAATCGCGGTAACTGCCAAAATAATCAGTTCCCCTCGCACCTAAACGAAAATCGACAACACCAGTCACCAAACTGGGACGCAAAGCTGTTTCAAATTGCAATTGCGTATAAGCTTCCAAATCATTCGTAGTTGCCCGAATCCGCACAGTTTGCGCTTTCAAATCAGATTTCAGCGTTGCAGTAAACTGTCCATTTTTCGCTTCCACCTGAAAACCAGGTTGATCCGGTTTAAAATCAACCCCGACAAACTCTCCAGAAGTCGCAGTTAAAGTAATAATTGCATCTCTATTCGAGCGATTGCCATTAGCATCAACCAATTGTCCTTTAACCGTTGCAACCGAACGACCATCCGCAGGAATACGAGCCTCAACAGTATCCAAAGTTAAAGTTATTGGTGCACCCCGGACTTCAACCTTTACAGTAGATACAGGTTCTGTGGCACCTACAGGTTGAGCCGTAATAGTATTTTCGCCTTCCTTCAGGGAAACACCATACCAAGTCTGCGTCACCAAATTAGTACTAGGGTCAGTTTCCGTCCGTCCGATCAAGTCGCGATTTACCAACTCACCATTTACCCGCAACTCAATATTCGCATTCCCAGGGAATTGTAAAACAACCGTAGCTGCGGGAATATCAGCAACCGAATCAGGAGTAGGAGAAAGGATTTTAATTTGGGGAATAGGTGAAGTTAGGGGAGTTGAGGAAGGAGGAGGAGAAATTTGTTTTTCCTCTTTCCTCTGCGGAATACCTTCTTCTTTTATATTCTCAGCTAATCTCTGCAAACCAGCAGGTAGCTTGACATCCTCAGCAGGTTGAAAAGGTTTAATAGCTTGTTTTGATCGATTGAGTGCATTTTCCAGTCTTTCAGTCGTTGACTTACTGCTGGAATTAGTGATTACAGGTGTAAACTCAACCTCAGGAGAAACATCAAGAGTAGACAAATCCTTGGTTTGATAATTTGTAAATAAGCTTGTGTCAGCTTTCTCCTCTAAAATTACCTCCTTCTCTTTCTTCTCCTCCTTGTACTCTGCGTCTGTGTGGTTCGTTAATAAATTATCTTTTAATATTTGATTAGATTCAGCAGAATCGAGAGATTGTGCCTTAGCAAAATTAGGACCCAAAACCAAACTAAACGCACCAGCTAATACACTCATAAACACAAGTTGCGATCGCGTAGCGTCTCCTTTGGAGAATCGCGCTTTGCTTTTTTCCCCTTGGGAACATCGCTTTGCGTCTCCAAAGAAGAATCGCTTGCTTTTAGCTCTCACCTCAACAGGAGCAGCAACACTCACAACCTCATAACGAAACAGAGGCAAACTCCCCTCTTCTTTGCGTCTTTGCGTCTCTGCGTGAGGTTGAGATTCTTCTGTTTGAGAGGCTTCGTTAATGCGATCGCTACACTTTGTTTCCCTATTAGGTTCTTCCGATGAAATATGCAGTCTATGTATCATTTTCCTTCCTCCTGAAAAGTGGGGGTGACTGCAAAATTCATGCGTACCGTACCACCTGGCTCCAACCGCACCAAACGCGATTGGCTATTACGCTCTTTAAATTTGGTATTAGGTGCAAGAGTATAACCAGGAAGACTACTTAAATCTAAAACCCCCGTATGACTTCCCGGCTGAACATTCACTACAGAATACAAACCATTTGGATCAGTAGTAACACGATTGCCATCATGCATAAAAACTACCGCATTTGGCACACCTGGTTCCCCTGATTGTTGCTCCCCATCAAAGTTCTTATCGACAAAAACGCGACCGATAATAGTACCGCAATCCGACGTAATTCCCGGTCTAATTTTTAACTCGTGTATCGCCGGACCATCCTTCGCAGCAAAACCATTATCAACACGTTTCACATTGACAATTGCCGTATTCCGACCATTACCACGTACAGCATCGCTGGTAAGTTGTGCCGCATAGGCAATATTTAGAACCAAGCCTCGTGGAACTATGGTATCAGTACGGAATGTTACCGTTGAACCTTGACGTTCAGCCGTAACATTTACAGCTTGACCGTTGATTTCACCCCGCACCGACTTCGATAGAAAATTGAATCCCAAGGGTAGGTTATCAGTAGCAACAATGCCATTTAAACCAACATCGGAAAGATTTTTGACCGACAGACGGTAAATTGCCGTATCTCCAGGTTCAGCTGTTGCCCTGTCCCCTGATTTAATAATTTGTACTTGGTTGGGTTGACACATTCCCGTCGTAAACTGCAACGCTAATAAATCAAGTCCGACAGTTTCCGCATTCGGGACAAAAGCTACAGTATCGGTAAAGTTTATACCACCAGTAGTAGTAATTGGTTGCCCGTCAAGCGATGTTGCCGTATAGCGAACGATATTATTTCCAATTCCACCCGTACTATCAATAATTTGTAGTTTGATGCGTCGTTGAATATAAATCGAATTTCGTGGTGGATTAATCACCAAAATATAACTTTTACCTGGAGCAGTTTGACCTTTACCTGGGTCGAATAAAAAGTTATAAGTACCCCGTGGTTCTTGGTTGGTTAAGAAATACGGATTACTGTTTTCAGTATTTGGTTTGAGTCCACCAGGAATACCATTATTTTGAATATCGGGTAACTCAGATCGCGTCAGAGAAACCAAATTACCTAACTCAGTTCCCGTCGGATCATTGGGATTAGGTTCGTATAACCCCACAGAAAATCCAGTGTAATCAGGTAAAAGTTCACCACCACATCCTAAAATTCGTCCTAGAGGGTCAAGTAATGGCTGACTAACAGCATTTAACTGGCTCGATGTACTTTGAAACTTTAATTTACTGGCAGGGTCGGTGTAAGAGTAACTTGCTTGGTTATTAATTGCTGGACGGGCACTTTTATTTTCTGTCTGTTGGGCATTTGTGATGCCTGTAGAACTATGCAAAATACTACCAATTAATATCGTTGCAGTCACTCTTCGCAACCATTTTCTGCCGAGATATCTTTCTAAATATCTTCGCTTTTGACGTTGCGGACGATTCACTTAATATTTCTCCTTGAAAATGCCACTTTTTTGATTAGCAAATGTACTTAAAAAACAAAATATTTTTGTTAAATATTTTCAAATATGGGTTGTTCAGATTTAGGTTTTTCAGAAAAGCAGTAAAACCCAAAACCCTGTAAAGACGTTCCGGCGGAACGTCTCTACGTGTATTAGACATCTGTTGGAAAAGAATGTAGAGACGTAGCAGTGCTACGTCTCTACATCTTGTTAACCTATTTAACCTGTACCTGATAGCTACCTTTAACAACACTCTTCGCTTCTACTGAAGGAATTAGCATCCGAACGTGTGTGTAAACACTTGCAGGTGCGGGTTTGGTTTCAACTTTCCCGTTGGGGAGAGTTACTTTAACAGTTGGATTTTCGACAAAACTGCGTCCACCATCAATGCTATAAGTCACTTTGGAATTGCTCTTAGCATCTGCACTTGTGGACTTCAACACAAATTCCATGCCTTTAGGAATAGGTTGATTAATAGTTAAATTCTTAACTTGTTTGTCGCTGATATTTTCGCCGCTAATTGTGTAACGCAATACATCTCCGGGCTGTACAGTCACTTGACCTTTCAGTGCTTGCCAGGATTTAGTTTGCTTTCCTTGTTGGTCTTGAGCAATTACTTGTTTTTCTGCATCAAGTTGTAGCTTAACTTGTTGTTGCTTTTGGACGTTTTGCGCGTTTACACTCGACTGAAAGAAATTCTTCGCTGTGGGTATTTGGGCAACTAAAGGGGCACTAGCGATTAATGCAACTGCTCCTAATCCTAATAGATAACTACGTTTCATAGAAAAGACCTTTTGAATTTGGAAAATACTTAATTGATTGATTGCAGACTTACTAGAGCTAATAAGGTGATGTGTCTTGAAGTTGCATAGAGAACAATACAGTTCAGGAATTGGTGGTAAAAAATCGTCTTTTGTAGAGACGTAGCAATGCTACGTCTCTGCGAGGATTTGGAACTAAACGGTATAGTCTCTCTTTATGGGAACGATAGAACAGTTGTAGAGACGTAGCAATGCTACGTCTCTACAATTGGGCACATCGCTAATTAACCTTACGTTGGAAGATAAATTCGCGCTTCTCACCAGGTGCGACAGAACCAGTTACAGTGTTCACGTACTTGGAGACATCGGTATCTGCGGTTGTACCAGTTTGGTCGATCGCAGAGTTTGCACCGCTCGCACCACTATAGAATTGAATTGTTGAAGCACCTGTATCTTTCGCTGTGCCAACAATGTTGCTGGTATCGATTTGACCGCTAATGTCGTTGTCTTTTGCCCAGTTATTCTTACCATCACCAGCAGTAGTGCTGAGGGTTCCATCTTCCACAATCACTACTTTGTCAGCTTTCAGGGTGACGTTACCAGTACCGGATTGGGCTTCGGAAATATTGCTGTAGCTGATGCGGTACTCAATAATGTTTCCAGGTGCAGGTTTCTTCGGATCGACACTAAATGTACCGTCAGTTCCTTGAACAGCAGGACCAGTTCCTGGAAGTACGCGAGATTCTTTGAGCAATTTCAAGAATCCAGTGTATACGCGATCGATGGTGATGTTCTTCGCAGTTTCAGCGCTCAGACCAGGTGTTGCATCATCTATGAATGCTGTAATGGGTACGGGGAAGCCTTTTGCTGTGTCGGTAGATAATGGTGTACCTGTCGGTAAATTAACTTCCACACCGTAGTTCACAGTTGCACCTGGTGCAACATTGGGAACGGTGATGTATTCAGTAGTTGCATCGATTGGCGATTGATCGCCTTTTGTTGCTGGATTGCCATCAGCGTCAAACACAAAGGTCGTTCCATCCCAGACATACTTCTTAGATTCTGATCCGTTGGTAATCGTGACTACGGTATCCACCGGTAAATCAGTAGCTGTTGCGGGTGGTGTGGGAACAAGCGAAATACTGCTGGGGTCAGTGCCGCTATTTTTAACTGTGTTAGTGAATGCTACTCCTGATGGGTCAATGGTATCACCTGGTTTCTTGTCGGCAGGTACGAATGAAGATTTGTTGGTGAAGTCGTCGTTGTTGCCTGTAAGACCAATTGCATCCGGTGCGCGATCGGGACCGTTTAAAACCGCAGATGGAACTGGTGTTGTGAGATCAAAGCTGTTGGCTTCACCTCCAGGTCCTGTACCACTGTTATTGTTACCTGTATCTGTACCTGTTGTGCCTAACTCGGCAGGGGTGTCAATCAAGCCGTCGGCAATTGTTGAAGGTGTATCGGGAATACCATCAGTGTTGGTATCAGTTGAACCAGGTGGAATTGTCCTACCATCGTAGTTACTTGGGTTTTGGTCACCGGATTCATCATAAACCGGGTTATCGGCGACACCATCACCGTTGGTATCCACGGGTGGTACTCCAGATGTTTGACCGAATAACTGAGCGATATTGTTAACTGTTAATGGTGCTGCTGTTCCAGCCCTGACTTTGACTTGAACATTAAAGCCATTGACTGTTTGTCCAGGTGCAACGGAGGTGACAACGCTTGGATCGTTGACAAAACCGATGCGGGTAACTGTGTTGAGGTTTGCAGGTGGTGTCAAACTCCAAGTTGCAGCATTCGCGTTGGTTCCAACTGGATTAATTGTGTATACAGCTTGCCAACCTGGAGGAGGTGTAGGTGCGACTGCAAGTTCTGTACCTGCGGGAATCGCGTCAGATACTAAGATACGCGTACCCAAGCCTTTGACTAGTGTACCAGCTAATGGTGCGGGAGTGATGCCATTTCCGGTGGGGTCATTTAACTCAACTCGCAGACTTAAACCGTAGGTTAATTTATCGTCGTCAATAAGTGGGGTTCCAGCGTTGTTGTAGTCGCTACGGGTTTTCAGAACTGTTGCGAGTGCGTAGGTTTTCACTGACTGGTTAACGGTTGCTTTCTGAGTTGCACTTGCTTCACGGACTCCGTTTACAGGTATACCATCAACTTCTCCAGGAGCTCCTCCGTTGGGGTTATCAACGGTGTAAACGTCACCACCATTCGGGTCTCTAGCTTGGTTTTGCGCGTCACCTGGGGTATCACCAAGGGTAACGTTGATGATATCGTTAGCTTGTGCGCCAGCTTGGACAGTGACTGGTACGCGAACTTGAACTGAGCCACCAGCAGGAATAGAAAGCGTAATTAATTCACTTCCAGAGATTGGTGTGAAGGTTGTACCACCATCTGTGCTGACTTCCAAAGTGCCAGCAACACCGGGACCTGTGACTTTTGCCAAGTTGGGAATACGGAATTTGCTGGGGTCGTTACCAACGTTTGTAATTGTGTAACTATAATTAACTATATCGCCGACTGACACTGGAGTTGCTGGAGTGGAATCTGTAACGCCCGATGCAGTAACGGTGATACCTGCTACCTCTGCCACTGTCACCACAACAGTGTTAGAGGTAGTATTTATTTTTGTACCTGGGTCTAATGGGTCTTCGTAGGTTGCAGTCGCGGTGTTGCTAATAGATTCACCCGCTTTGGTTCCTTCTGCTAGTACTGGCGCTACAAATTGGAATAAGCTGTTAGCAACTAATACTGCTGTGACTAATGAGCGATAGGATTTTGATCGTTTTTTATTCACGTTTGGATTGGCTTTTTTTCTAGAGTCGTTCATGTTTTTTGTTAACTTACTGATGAGAACGATCTCCTACTTTCGCAGCAGGAGTTGATGCAATACTGCTCTGTTCAGTTCATCTAATATCTGTGAAATAATTTTCACAGCGAGAAGCTGAAGCTTGCTGGGAAAAAGACAAGCAAAGCTATTGACTTAAGTTGATATATCCTACTTGGAAGCTATTTTTAATGAATTTGCTGAAGACATATCTTGATTTATTTGAGAGTTATAAAAACTCTATTTTGGAAGATATTCTCACATTCGATAATTTGAAAAAAATGAAGCTTTTACTTTTCTTTATTTATCATTTAGGAACGCCATTGTACTAATTAAATCTAAGACAAATTTCTGGCATCTGCCCTCAGTAGGAATACTAAAAAAAAGTTAATTTATGGCTTGTTGTACCACAATTAGGACAACTGGAGTTTAGAGTCAGGAGTGCAAAACTCCAAACCTTTACAGCGATTGATATAGGTTAAATATAAGCGCACCCAGCCAAAACTTGAGGAGGGAATTTATAGTACCTTTGAACTAAATATGTCGCCAGGGGAATCAAGGATACGATCGCCTATGATAGCTGGAATGCGATCGCCCAAAACCAGACCTGAATATTTAGCCATAAATCAGCATTTCGCCAGTAAGCACATAATTAACGTTTTTGTCAATCTCTATTATTAGCCGCTCTCAGAGCATTGCTGAATTAAAAACAAATACCTTGGCTGAGTTCGTAGAGAAAAAAAGCGCTCCTGCTGATTCGTTCGCTGCTAACAGAAAAATTTCAGCCAACAAATAACCTAAAAACATCGCTACAGAATGTTTTATGACTTCAACACATTCTCAAAAAGTGCTAAAAATGCTCAACGAAAGGTTACTCGAAGCTTATGAAAGATACTACGGAGACTTGAAGGTTGGGAATATGTCTCCCGAAGAATTCATCAAAACCTACGGACGCATCGAGGATAGGGTTAATGGCAATTTAAAAGTAGGAGTTATAGTCCCCGACGAATCCACCTCAACCTTCTCTAGGAACTCAGCTAACGCTGATTGCAGTTCCGAGTCATGCAATGATTCCCAAAACGTAGCTTGAGAGGCAATCGTTATTTTTCTCTTGGCATTCTCAAAGGCATCCCTGTCAACAATTCTCACGGGGGTTGATAGGGTACTAATCGTTACCTCTATTTTGGCGATCGCTTGAATTATGTCTGGGTTGGTGCTGCGAAGTCCCCGCAGAACGGACAATTCATTGGTTAAGTTCTCAATTTCTTTGGTATTAATGACCTGCATTGTTGTTGACTGAGTTTCTAGATGCTCGATTAAATTCGGTGCATTTTCAGATAAAGCAGCGATCGTCTTGGCTATTATTTCCCGCAGTCGGGTACATTTGGAATTTTCGCAGTGATACTTTCCAGGTTTGTTGTAATTAACGCAGCGCATGTACTCAGTTCTTGTTTTGTGTCGGGAAAAGTTACGATACATACCTCCTCCACAATGGGCACATTTAATTAAGCCTGCGAGTGGATAATCTCCACGGGTTGATTTTGCAGAACTCCGATACTTCCTATTCGCTGACAACTTACGTTGGATTGCGTCTACTGTTGCTGAGGTAATTAAAGCTTCGTGGGTGTTAAAATTTATGATTGGTTCCCGATTAATACCTTTTTTTTTTGATAAAATAAGCTGTATGCCCTTGCAATGCCAGGTTTTTGACCCAATCTCGCAAGCCTGCGACACTAAAAACTACTTCATATTCGCTGTAAATATAATCGCAAACATCCTTAAGCGATCGCATCGACAGCGTTAAATCGATAATAATCTTGGCTAGTTCAAAGTAAGTTTTCCCCGATTTTTCGTGAATATTTTTATTAGGAGTTAACCGATGATTCTCGTCTTTGCCATATCCAAATGGAGGAACGCAAAACTTTAGTTGTTGACGAAAATAATTATTTCCATGCCTAATCCTCTGGGATAACAGCCTTGATTCAAATTCTGCCAACCCGGACATTTGATTGATACTAAACCAGCCAAAAGGGGAATTGGGGTCAACAGGTGCATCCAATACCCGTAGATTGACATTATGCTTAACGAAAATGTCGATCGCCTTATGAATGCTAATAACACTCCTACCCAGGCGATCGATGCGAGTTATGATAATTTCGTCAACTTGGTTTTGTTGTGCCAACTTAAGCAACTCGTTATACTGTTTCCTCCCATCGTTGCGTCCCGACTCAATATCTATCAATACTTCCGTTGCACCTGCCGTTTTTAATCGAGCTATTTGTTGATTTAGTGCGTCAAACTCCTCAGCTTGTTCTTGTGTGCTAACGCGGGCGTAACCGTAAACTCTCATGGGAATCCGTTAGAATTAGTCTCAAAATCATATCACAAAAGGTGTAGTAATGAGTGCTCTGGTTCACCTGTACCAACAACGTATTCTAATAAAGCTTCACCGCCAAAGCGATTACCGAGATTTTTGCTACCAATAAATCCTGGGGAAACTACGGGGACAACAGGCTTTCCTGTTTTCTCAGCCGCAGCTTTGCAAACTGCATCGATATCATCGCCAGTTAAAGCGGGGACACAAGTAGTATAGACAAATATCGCCGTCGGGTTGTAGCGTTGTTGCAATTCTAAAATGGCTTTGTAGAGCTTTTTTTCGCCACCGAAGATGACATCATTTTCGGTTAAATCGGTGGTGAAACCCATTTTGTAAAGTTGAGGACCACTAGACAGACTACCACGACTTCCCCAAGAATTACCAGCGCAGGCGATCGGACCGTGGACTAAATGAGCAGCATCAGTAATTGGCACTAGGGCAATCATTGCACCATCAAAAGCGCATCCCCCTTGAGCAGCTCCTGGTTGTGCTTGTTGTGTGCAAGATTTATTTTTCTTTTCTCCATGTTTCTGGCTATTATGTTCGCATCCGGTTTCACTGAGCAGCTCGTTAATTTTGCCTTGGGTAATTTTCATTTCATTCCTCGCGCTGGATGGAAGTTGTGAGTAGTTAATTGTTGAGTGGAGCGTTGGAGCGTTGGAGCGTTGTTGGGTGGAGCGTTGTCAAAAACAACTAACTCTTAACTTCCGTACAGACGTTCCGGCGGAACGTCTCTTCAACTATTAACAAATATATTTTGTGACATCTTCGCCACAAACATCAGTAAGATAAGATAAGGCACGGAAACGCAATCCGATAAACTCATCGTATAAGGGATTAAGTTTGCACAGTGGCGGGATGTGTAAAGTCCGTCCAAATAAGTTTATGCTTCGCTCAAAGGGGCAACCGCAAGGAATGATTTGGCAGATTAAATGAGCGATGCGAGCATTTTTAACTTCAGCGTTATCCACCAGTCGGCGCAAAGGATATAAAATATCAAATGAGCCAGGTTTCTTATACTTGGGTGGACGTAAGTTAGGGTGGGGATGAGTGTGACTGTGATTGTGTTCGTGAGCGGGAGTTATAGATTTCATAATAGAAACCTCAAGAAATAGTTAAAAGGAAAAAGGAAAAGTAGGTGCTGGGGAGTTGTTAGTGGATAGTGGATAGTGGTTAGTTGTTAATTGTTATTTGCTCGTTGACGGTTAACAATCAACATTTATCCACTAACTACGCTCCCACTACCCACTACCCAGTCACCTTACTCCTTTTCCTTTTGTGGCACGCGAAGATGAAATTTCTAACGAATTAAGTCGTAAGAAATATCAGTTTTAGAAGGAATGTTGGTGTTCTGATCGATGTCCTCGAACACGGTATTAACAACCCAACTGAGCAAGTTGATCACACCTTGATAACCGACGGTGGCGTAACGGTGCATGTGGTGACGATCCATGATGGGATAGCCGATGCGAACCAGGGGAACTTTGCAATCGCGCCACAGGTACTTACCGTAGGAGTTACCGATGAGCAAGTCTACGGGTTCGGTGAACAGCAGAGACCGCATGTGCTCACTATCAGGTAATATTTAGATATTGCTGTGAGGTGCGGTATATGGAAGTTTGGGCTTATGCGAGGGTATCGACTGACGAACAAGCGGAGGATGAAGGAGCGTTAATTAAACAGATGCGTCGTTTGCGGAGTGCTGGAGCCACGAAAATATATTACGATGTCGAGAGTCGTACTAGCGATAAGCGCAAAGGTCTTTTGCAGTTAATTGAGGATGTGGACGCTAAGGCATTTGGTAAAGTCTCAAAGTTGTTATTTATCCGCATCGACCGTTTAACGTCGTCATCAATAATGTTTTATCGGTTGATGGATGCTTTAAAGAAAAAGGGTATTCAACCGACAGCAATTGATGAGCCGTTTGAGATGTCGAGTATTGGTGGAGAATTAACAATTGATGTGCGGTTAGCAGCAGCGAAGTATGAGGTGAAAATGTTAGCGATGCGGGTAAAAAAGGAACGCGAAACTCGCAAGACGAATAAAAAGCCCCACTGGAACGCACCATTAGGGTACATAACAGATGGACAGAAGTACGTCAAAGATAATCGTCCGTGCATTTGCTTAATTGCGAATAAGTCAGAAATGAATGTTTCCCAATTGGCGCGATTTGTATTTGATATTTTTTTTAGTGTGGGTACAGTGTCAGAGACTGCTAGACAATTGCATGATATTTTTGGAATTCAGGCTCAGGCAGTTTCCAAATCAAAAAATAACAGAAATAATGTACTTGGAGAAATCGAAGAAATAGCCATTGAAAATATTAATAAAACTCGTGGTTCTGGACTAAATCTGCGTTATCCGCACACGGGATTGAAATGGTCAATTTCTGGTTTGCGATCGCAGCTGGTAAATCCCATCTATGCAGGGGGAACAGCATATGATACAGTGCAGTACAGCGGTGGGCATCGCAAGCCCTTTGATGAGTGGAAAGTTGCCTGGGAAACTCACGATGAAATTATTATTACCCGTGAGGAACACGAGCGGGTAAAAAGGATGATTCGCGAAAATCGCAATAATCGCTGGGCAAACGAACAAAAATACACCAACGTATTTGCTAATCTAGTTAAATGCGCTCATTGTGGGGCTGCTTACAGTCGCCAATCGAAGAAATTGGTAAAACGCACCGGATTAATTCGCCATCATTACCAATGCAGTTTTTACCGCACTGGAGCTTGCCAGAACAAGCGGATGATTTCTAATGATGAACTAGAAAAGCAAGTCATCGAATGGTTGGTACGGGAATCTGAAAGGTTAGCAGCACTAGTAGAGCAAGAAGTTCAGGTTACAGAAGAACCCGCAGAAGTTAAAACCCTGCGAGCATCTTTGAATACCCTCGATGCTTTACCATCAAATCCAGCGATTGAAAAAGCGAAGGAAGATATTTTGAGCCAGATTGCGGATGCGTTGGCATTGCCCGCCGCAGGCATCGCTACCACAAGCGAAACCTCCAAACAATACCTAATTGCCAAAGAACGGATTGTTTTCGCATTTTCAAACCAGAGGTATTGGCAAAGTCTAGAACCGCAAGATAAACAAGCTTTACTTAAAGGATGTATAAGAAAAATAACGGTAGATGGTAACAAAGTCATTGCGGTAAAATTGCTGCATTTATATTAAGCTAGTATACTTTGGCGTAAATAAAGCTACCATCTTAAAGGTAAAAAAGTTGCAGCATAAGTTTTCTTTATTTTTACTTTTTACTTTTGCCTTGTTTACTACGCAGCTTTCGACTTGCGGGGTTTAGGTTTGTCCTATTTTTGTTGTTGTATTGGAACTTGTTTTTTTTGTAGCAGTGCCTCGCGTTTCTCAAACTCAATTACAGTACGAGCAACTAATTCTGCTAGGGTTTCACGTTTCATAGTTGATGTTTATCGCTTCTTTCACGATAACTACGAAGTCAAAAACTTCTGTTAGCTATGAGCTTTTTTGATTGCTACATATTTGCAGATTGCGCTCTAATCAAATACAGGTAGATACTACCA
The DNA here is from genome assembly GCF_025753815.1 of Plectonema radiosum NIES-515. GTDB lineage: Bacteria > Cyanobacteriota > Cyanobacteriia > Cyanobacteriales > Nostocaceae > Hassallia > Hassallia radiosum_A. Next base: position 27,226 of record NZ_JAOWRF010000405.1, read on the forward strand.
AGTGCTACGTCTCTACGACATTTTTTAATTTCATAGATGTCTAATGAGCTATTTGTTCCAGGGTGCGATACATACATTAAATAATTTTAGATACATAATCAATTTTTATTTTCTGAATATTATGTAAAAAACTATAACCATAACTTATGTTTGATGAATAAGTATAAACTAGCAGCCCAAGGGGGGTTGACAAAATACTAAATTCTCTGATGAGGTATAAAAGTTATCTTTCTCTGAGATTTGGAATGTTCTAGTATCGCAAGGCAGAAGTCATGCATTCAAAAGTAAAAAGTAAAAAAGCTTATAGGGCAGACTTTTTGTCGATTTTGAATGAGTGGTTTATTTACGCGCCCGCTTTAATAGTATATTTAGTGTGAAAACCAAACTTAATTATTGTTTGGAAGCATTACCGGGCAATATTTTCAGAAAACTATGAGCAAAAATTGCTTACATGGCTTTTTGTACCTATTGGTGATTAAAATTTTTCCATTTTCAACTAATGCTCAAGTTTTATTAGTGTTTTTTCTGACGATTGTCTTAGCAACGCTGTTTAAATATTTGAAAAATTTTCAAATATTTAAACAGCTTATATAACCCCACCTTGAATTTTGGAACACTAATAGCTTGACAGGGCTAATCTCCTTGATTTATGCTCCATTCAGTTCTGAGGTATCTTTAAATGAAGAAAATCACTGCTACAGTCTACGACACAGTTGACCCATACCAGAGGGTTACAGATGTGGTTCATGAAGCTTGGAAAGCTAGAGATAAAGAAGTCTGGACTAACAACATTCAGGATTTGATTACACCTGATACAGTCATTCTTGATGCTGGATGTGGACTAGGAAGATTACTTCCTCGTTTTTGGTCAGCTAAAAAGATTGTTATGGTTGAACCAGATCGCAAGAGATTCTTACACGCTTCAGTGGTAGCCAAGTGTCTAATCAACGAAGACCAAGAGCTACTAGAAAAATTACAGGATGATGGCTTTGTACAAACCGATGAATACGATCGCTTGCTCCAAGAAATCAATTCATCACCACTAAAAAGTGAGAAAGTCCATCTCCTCAATGATGTAATGCAAAGCAAAGCAATATCGCAATATGAGACTTTTGATTTGATCGTTTGTTCGCACATTTGGGAACATATTTCTTTGGACATTATCCAAGAGAGTCTTGCTGCTTTTTATAACTTTCTGAAACCGAACGGCTCTTTAGTGATATTTGCTTGTAAGTCTGCCATTCTCTATCACTTAGGTGCCACAAAAGAGTTTGCTCAAGGATATACTCTGATTACACGAGAAGAATTTTTCGATATTTGTAAAAATGGGCATTCCAAAGGGTTAGGAATTCGATACATGCCCTTTGATATGTTGCAAAGTCTCCTTGCCAATCCGTTTAATCCGACATTGCAAGAGACTTTTGGAGATGAGTTTAAATCTCAATCAGAATTTTATCAACTTCCGGCTACACCCCTATTTACCATCAAGCAATGGGAGGCATATCATTCTGAATTTTATACTCATGAAAACATGCAGGTCGGTACATATATCGAAGTCCCGCAAATTCAAGCCCGTTTATATCTACCAATCAAACCAATCCAGAGTGTTGCTGAGATATTAGACCTTGAACAGCAAGTCAATCAAAATGAGACGTTAAAGAAGATGTATTTGAATGATATAGTCGTGGTTGCCAAAAAAAATTGTTAAGTAAGTCGGCACAATAAAACGAAACTGTGTGAAGAAAAGTAAACAAGGCTCAAATCCTTTTTGCCCCAGCACGCGCTGCCTTAACAAGGGCGATAATTATTTACGCCGAACTACTGATCATTTGAGCAGGTGTCAATTACCCATGATTTGTGAAAATGCAGATTCTCGGAATTTCAGCCTACTATCACGATAGCGCCGCCGCTTTAGTTGTTGATGGTGAAATTGTTGCCGCAGCCCAGGAAGAACGTTTTTCTAGGAAAAAACACGATGCGAAATTTCCCATTGGGGCGATCGCTTACTGTTTAAAAGAGGCAGCCACCACCTTACAAGATATCGATCAAATTGTTTTTTACGACAAACCATTAGTCAAATTTGAGCGTCTGCTGGAAACTTATTTAGCCTATGCGCCAAAGGGATTAAGCTCGTTTATCACAGCCATGCCCATCTGGCTCAAAGAAAAGCTTTACCTCAAGACACTCTTAAGAAAAGAACTGGCAAAACTCGCAGAGTGCAAAACTTCCCAATTGCCCCCTGTATTATTTACCGAACATCACCAAGCCCATGCGGCTTCTGCCTTTTTTCCCAGCCCTTTCGAGCGGGCTGCCGTTTTGTGCTTAGATGGGGTAGGAGAGTGGGCAACCACTTCCGTCTGGCTAGGATTGGGACATCAACTCACACCCCAATGGGAGATTGATTTTCCCCACTCCCTCGGTCTGCTGTATTCTGCCTTCACCTACTACATCGGGTTCAAAGTTAACTCCGGTGAGTACAAACTCATGGGTTTAGCTCCTTACGGCGAACCCAAATATGTAGACCAAATTCTCAACCATCTATTGGATCTCAAAGAAGATGGCACTTTTCGGTTGAACATGGACTACTTTAACTACAGTGTGGGGTTAACCATGACCAACCAAAAATTCCATGCTTTGTTTGGAGGTCCACCACGCCAAGGAGAAGGAAATCTTACTCAAAAAGACATGGATCTGGCAAGTTCCATCCAAAAGGTCACGGAAGAAGTAGTACTGCGTTTGGCAAAAACTGTCAAAAAAGAGCTGAATGTAGACTATTTATGTTTAGCTGGTGGTGTCGCCCTCAACTGCGTAGCCAATGGAAGGATTGTCAGAGAAAGCGAGTTCAAAGATATTTGGATTCAACCGGCAGCCGGAGACGCTGGTGGTGCGGTAGGAGCAGCCTTAGCTATTTGGCATCAGTACCACGAAAAACCACGCACCCCAGGAACAGGCGATGCTCCTAAAGGAGCCGCCAAGGGCGATCGCATGAAGGGTAGTTATCTCGGTCCAAGCTTTACCACCGCAGAGATTATTGAGTCTCTCAACACCCTTGATGCCCGTTACCAGCAACTCGACGATCGCGAACTCATGCCTCGTCTAGCAGAAATTTTAGAACATGGTAACGTCGTCGGTTGGTTCTCTGGACGGATGGAGTTTGGACCGCGTGCTTTGGGAGGACGTTCTATTATTGGCGATCCCCGCAGTCCCAAAATGCAATCGGTCATGAACCTGAAAATTAAATATCGCGAGTCCTTCCGTCCATTTGCCCCTTCGGTGTTAGCCGAAAGAGTCTCGGACTACTTTGACATTGACCGTCCTAGCCCCTATATGCTGTTGGTAGCGCCAGTCAAAGAAAAACTCCATATTAAAATGACCCAGGAGCAGGAGCAACTATTTGGGATTGACAAATTGAACATTCCTCGTTCCCAAATTCCAGCGGTAACACACGTCGATTACTCTGCTCGCATTCAAACTGTTCACAAAGAAACTAATTCTCGCTACTACGAATTAATTCGTCATTTTGAGGCTCAAACTGGCTGTGCGGTACTCGTGAATACTTCCTTTAATGTGCGTGGTGAACCCATTGTTTGTACTCCAGAAGATGCCTATCGATGTTTTATGAGAACGGAGATGGACTATTTGGTGATTGAGAATTTATTGTTAGCCAAATCAGAACAACCAAAAGGCAATTTTGATGAGTCGTGGAAAACAGAATTTGAATTAGATTAGCTGGCGAAAAATTCACCTATGCACGAGATAATAGAACTTGATAAAAAAGGTTTGCGTGAATTTGGACTCATTGGTGGTGCCATTGTAGCGGTTGTATTCGGTTTTGTATTACCAATATTACGCCATCATTCGCTGTCAATTGTGCCGTGGATCATCGCTCTCGTACTCTGGGTTTGGGCAATAGTTGCACCAGCGACTTTAAATGTTGTTTACCAAATCTGGATGAGGATTGGACTGGTTTTAGGCTGGATACAAACACGAATTATTTTAGGGGTTTTATTTTATGCAATGCTTACCCCAATGGGACTGATCCGTCGGTTGTGGAATCGAGACCCAATGATGCAGCGGTTTGAGGCAAACTTGCCTAGTTATCGTCAATTGAGTCAGCTAAGAACTAAAGAAAGTATGGAGAAAACATTCTAATGCTAAAAGACACTGTGGATTTTCTTAAAGACCTGGGTGGATTTGTCAAAGAGCGGCAAAACTACTTGTTGATTCCCCTGATTATCACTCTGGTATCCTTGGGTGCGTTGATTGTCTTCGCTCAATCTTCAGCGATCGCACCATTTATTTACACGCTATTTTGAGGAGCCAGATGACTAAATTGAATCGCTGGGCAACCGTAGCGTTAACAGCAGTATTAATTCTCACCGGGTTGCTTGTTGGTTTGGGAATCATAGAAATTGGCTTACGCATTGCGGGGATTGAATACCCGGCATTTTATGTTGTTGATGAACATAGAGGTTGGGTAGGGCAACCGAATGTTTCTGGGTGGTATCGCACTGAAGGTGAATCCTATGCCCAGTTTAACTCTGATGGCTTTCGCGATGGAAAACACACCAAAGTTAAACCAGAAAATACCCTCAGAATAGCGCTGCTGGGAGACTCGATGGTAGAGGCTTTACAAGTGCCATTCTCACAAGGTTTTGGGGCAATAACGGAACGCGAATTAAGTACTTGCCCAACTTTGGCTGGGCAGAAGGTAGAAGTGATTAACTTTGGGATTAGTGGTTATGGAACAGCCCAAGAACTAATTACCCTACGGGAGAAAGTCTGGAACTATTCACCTGATATAGTATTGCTGGCTTTTTTAACTTTAAACGATGTTATTGACAACTCCCATAGTCTGAGCCAGAAACTGGAGTTTGATCAATTATTTTCACTCAGACCGTATTTTATCATGAAGAACGGTAATCTAGTCTTTGATACCACAGAGAACGATCGCTCAAAGAATTCATGGTGGAACAAAAATTATGCCAAAATAAAAAGTCACTTGCGGATTTTACAGCTTTTTAACCAGCTACGAACTGATTTTAGGGGTCTTCCTACGGTCAAAAAATCGACAGTCAGGGACTTGCAGTCAATTGGTGTCGAAGAACGGGTTAAACTTTTATCTTGGGGTCACGATGTCTACAAACAACCTACTGACCCTGACTGGCAGCAAGCGTGGCAAGTCACAGAGGGATTAATTAGCTTAATGCACCATGAGGTAATTGCCAAGGGAGCAGATTTTACAGTTGTTACCTTGAGCGGGTTTGCTCCAGTTTATCCCGATCCTTCAGTGCGCCAACAATATATGCAAGCATTTGGTGTGACTGATTTGTTTTATCCAGAGAAGCGGATTACAGATTTGGGTGAGAAATCCGGGTTCAGTGTGCTTAATCTGGGAGAACCTTTTCAGGCTTATGCCGATCAGAATAAAGTTTGCGTAAGCGGATTTGCCAAGACTGGTCTCTGTGGAGGGCATTGGAATGCCGTGGGACATGAACTGGCAGGAAAAATGATTGCTTCTAAGCTGTGTGAAAAACTTACTTCTATAGCTAGCAATCAGGTGCAATAAATGGATAAGCCGCAATTACTAGCTTCATCAAATCCCCCAACTTGGTTAAAAATCTTAGTAATAATCATCATCGGGTTAGGCATTTTCTTTCGCTTTGCCCATCTAGGGCAAAAAATATACTGCTGTGATGAATCTTGGACATCCGTAGCAATTTCTGGGCACACGGTAGCCGAGCTAAGACAGGAAGTTTCTCATCATCAAGGCACAATTCCTATTACCACCTTCGACAAATATCAACACATTAATCCAGAGCATGGTGTGGCTGATACAGTCAATTACTTAATCACCTCAGACCCACAGCATCCCCCATTGTATTATGTAATGGTCAGATTGTGGGCGCAAGTATTTGGAGATTCGCCTACCGGGGTGAGGAGTTTATCAGCACTCATCAGTCTGTTGATATTTCCCAGCGTGTATTGGCTGTGTTTAGAGTTGTTTGAGTCACCAGTTGTGGGGTGGGTTGCGATGGCATTAATTGCCGTTTCTCCCTTGCATCTCTTCTTTGCTCAAGAAGCACGTCAATACAGTTTGTGGATGGTAGAAATTTTAGGTTCGAGTGCTGCTTTATTACGAGCTATCAGACAAGAAAATAAAGTAAATTGGGCTGTGTATACCCTCACCTTAGCCTTAGGATTATACACCCATTTATTCACAGTTTTAGTAATGATAGCTCATGGGATTTATGTAGTTATTCAACAACAGTTTCGCTTTACCAAAACCTTCCTCAATTATTTACTTGGTACGATTGCTGCCTTCTTAATGCTTTCACCCTGGCTGATTGTGCTCATCACCCACATTCGCACAGCACTAGAGCTAACTTCAGGGTGGGCAATAAAAAGAATAGATAATCCTTTCGAGCTAATCGCTATTTTTCTGATTCGAGTTACCCGAACATTTTTCGATCTTAATTTAACTTCAGATATATTTGCGTTTAATAGTTTGGCTGTGGAAGGTGATTTATTTTATAGTATTACTGCATTAATATTCAGTTTATTTTTGATTGTTTACTTGATATTATTTTTCGTAAAATTTGTTCAAAATAAAACAAGTTTATTAATGTTTTTATTGGGAGGATTTCCTAGTCTATTGTTAGTGATATATGACCTGCTTTTTGGAGGAAGTCGCTCCCTTCAAGTTCGCTACCAGTTGCCTTTATATCTCAGCCTAGAAATTCTTGTAGCTTATGTTTTAGCTTTCTATATTTTCCAAGAACAGACTTGGCGGCAAAAAATCGGTCAATTTATGATAACGGGATTATTAATCGCCGGGTTGGTTTCTGATGTCACGTTTTTTCAAGCTGAGAATTGGTGGACGCAATCAGAAAGTCAATTTATCAAAGAAACATCTCAAGTTATCAGTAAATCAGAGAAAGCTTTACTGGTAATTAATGACTCTCCTGTTAATTTAGGAGGAATTCTAACCTTAAGTCGTCATTATTTACCAAAAGTTCGCCTACTGCCAATAGCAGATAGTGAACTGCTGCCGATTTCTAATGAATATAACCAGATTTTCTTTATGCAAAATAATAGCAGTCTATTTCATCAACTGGAGCAGGATAAAAGCTATCACTTCAAAGTAATTAAAGTACTTAATCCGCCACCTGGAGGTTTGTGGCAATTCGACAAAGTTGAAAAATTGTGAACACTATAACGGGTTGCACTTGGATACAATACAGAACCTCACCCCGTCCGTTTCCGGACACCCCTCTCCTTTATAAGGAGAGGGGAAGGGGTGAGGTTTTATGTACCTCGAATTTAAAATTATTCACATACATTGAATTTTCTCGCCGACTTATCTAGATAAAATTCTAACAAAAGGGTAAAAGTAAGCATGAATTCAAAATTGCAAGTTTTTCTGGATAGGATGAAAAATTACTATCACTGGTCGAACAAAATTGAGGTTGCAAAAGAATCTGTCTTCCACTGCGCGGGATATATATTAAGAACAAGAATCGCAATTCAAGGAGTCGATAACAATCTGAATATTGCGGAAAATGCAAGGATATTGAATTACGACATTGTGATCAAAGGCAGCGGTAATAGCCTAGAGATTGAAAGCGATTGCGTTGTTAATGGCAATCATGTATCCTTGACAATGTGGGATGAAGGATATTAATACAACCATGAATAAGAGTTTTAGTGAATTTATGAATTGGCGGCAAAGCAAGCGTCAGTGGTATGACAAAGTGGGGGTTAATCGACGGATCGATATTAAAGGAACTAACAACCGCATTATCATTGCAAGTGGGACAAAGCTTCGCAATCTCAAAATTGTCATTCATGGGAACGACAATCTACTTTCCATCGGGAAAAATTGCGATATCAATGGGTTTATGGAAATGTCGGGTAATGGTAATGAAATTATACTCGGCAGTCGAACAGAGATTTCCGAGAATGTGCGTCTGCTTGCACATGGAGGAAAACGAATCAAAATTGGTGAGAGGTGTATGATAGCTGATTCGACTGAGATCCGTACAACAGATAGCCATTCGATTTTGAATGCGGAAGGCGATCGCATTAACCCTGATGAGAGTATCGAAATAGGCGATCGCGTTTGGATCACCCGCGAGGTGATGGTGTTAAAAGGTGCGGACATCGGTTCTGATACGGTGATTGGTCCGAGATCAATTATTACTAAAAAAGTTCCATCTAATGCACTTGCCATAGGCATTCCTGCCAAGGTAGTGCGGACAAACATCACCTGGTTGGTCGAATCGATATAGTGGTGTACCCGTCGGTTCTATACTAAGTATTGACTAAAGCTTCTCAATTTAGATTCTGTTTCAACACCATTGAGGTATCTTTAAATGAATAAAATTACTGCTACTACCTACGAAACAAATTTTTCAAAAGGGGTTGCATCTCTGGCTGATGAAGCTTGGAAAGCTAGAGATGAAGAAGTCTGGGTTAATAACGTTCAGGATTTGATCACCGATGATGGAGTTATTCTTGATGCTGGATGTGGACTAGGAAGACTACTTCCTCGTCTCTGGTCAGCTAAAAAGATTGTCTTGGTTGAACCAGATATCAAGAGATTTTTGCACGCTTCAGTGGTAGCCAAGTGTCTAATCAAGGAAGACGAAGAACTACTAAAAAAATTATTACAGTATAATGACTTTCTACAAACCGATGAATACGATCTTTTGCTCCAAGAAATCAATTCATCACCACTAAAAAGTGAGAAAGTCCATCTGCTCAATGATGTAATGCAAAGCAAAGCAATATCGCAATATGGGACTTTTGATTTGATCGTTTGTTCACACATTTATGAACATATTTCTTTGGACGTTATCCAAGAAAGTATTGCTGCTTTTTATAACTTTCTGAAACCAAACGGCTCTTTAGTGATATTTGCTTGCAAGTCTCCCATTCTCTATCACTTCCGTGACGATAAAGAGTTTAATAATCAACTTATTCTGATTACACGGGAAGAATTTTTCGATATTTGTAAAAATGGACATTCCGCAGGGTTGGGGATTCGATACATGCCATTTGATCTGTTCCCAACCCTTCTTGCCAACCCGTTTAATCCCACATTGCAAGAGACATTTGGAGATGAGTTTAAATCTCAATCAAAATCTTATCAACTTCCAACTTCACCGCTATTTACCATCAAGCAATGGGAGGCATACCATTCTGAGTTTTATACTCATAAAACCATGCAAGTCGGCACATATATCGAAGTCCCGCAAATTCAAGCCCGTCTCTATCGACCAATCAAACCAATAGAGAGTGTTGCGGAGATATTAGAACTTGAACACCAAGTCAATCAAAATGAAATGTTAAAGAAGATGTATTTGAATGATATGGTCGTGGTTGCTAAGAAAAAAAATGGTGATTAGACATAGGTGTGAAAAAGAATGTAGAGACTATTCTGTGCTACGTCTCTAGAAAGGTTTTAGATAAGACATATTTAATTTTTGGAGATGTCTATTAAAATCCATAAAAGTGAGACAAAATCTTTTTTAATCTAAAATCTCCAAAGTATTTCAAGCTACATAGCAATGCCAAAAATATAAATTGAAGCGAACCAAATGAAAAACGATTTGCAGAAAACGTTAAAACACAATCATATAGATTTGTCTAATCTTAGCTATTTACAAAGAATTATCTTGATCACCGATGGAACCTTGACAGACATATTAGAAGCGTATTTATTAGAACATATTGAAGTCTTAAAGGTTTCCGAAAAAGTAGAAGTTACTACCAAAGAGATTCCGATATTAGAGTTAGAAGCCGGTAGCGAAATCATTGATAGAAGAATATTTTTACAAGGAAAAAATAGTAAAAAAAATTACCTTTATGCCGAATCAAAAATTGTTCTTGGAAGACTAGATGAAGATTTCAAAAATGGATTATTGAAATCTCAAACACCGATAGGTCATCTTTGGTTAAAATTCCGATTGGAAACTTTTAAAGAGATTATTGATTCCGGCAAAGAACCTGTTAATGAACTGTCTGCTTATTTTCTAGATACGGAACCAAAAGACCAATTGCTTTTTCGTACTTACCGTGTTTTTTCTAATCGGAAACCTATCATGATGATTACAGAAAAATTTCCGCAAAGCTACTTTATCTGAAATATTCACTTTTGAGTCAATCAAAAAGCTTGGATATAAGTGCCTGATTCAATGATATCGACTACCACTTCTTTCTTAAACTATTTGTGGACAGAGTTATGAATTTTTTATGGGCAGAGAAACAAGTTCAATTACAAAGATAGATGAAGAAAAATTATACCCTATCTACTGCACCAGCTTTTAGAAGTCTGCGCCAAGAATTACCCAGATAATGAAGCTGTAATCGATAAAAACAGCAGCATTACTTATCGGGAGCTAGATGAACTTTCAAATCGGCTAGCCTACGTCCTCAAAAGCAACGGTGTAATTCGTGGCGATCGCGTGGGTATTTGCTTAGACCCATCAATTGAGGAAGTCGTAGCCATTTACGGCATCCTGAAAGCTGGTGCGGCTTACGTCCCTATGGATTCCTATACTCCTGTCCAGCGAGTAGCTTTTATGATTGAAAATTGCGGAATTAAAGCTCTGGTTACTACTGGGCAAACAATTACGAAGTTCTATACAGAAGAAGTTATAGACAAAGTTTTTAGCTATGTACAATGCGTAATTATGAAAGTAGTTTTGTCGAAAGATTTGCTCCGGCTCCAGAGTAGAATATTAGATTCAATGAGCATCTTACAACTACAAGCCTTTCTTGAATAAAAGTTTAATTTAACGATAAACCCAGAAGAAGTCTTACCAGAGAATTTTGAAACAGTTAATACTATTAAGTCCTTTGTTATTAGCAAATTAGTAATTGATTGATTGATTAGCGGAATTTTCAGAAAAACTGCATCTAAACCGCATTTTTTAATCAAATTATTTTTTCTGGAATGATGTATGGACTTTTCGTAATATGTCTGTTCAGCAAAAATTAGGCACTCAGCGGTTGCAGCGTTTTTTCAAGTTCAACCTAATTTGTTTTTTTGGACTTATTTTCAATAGTTTAATTGTGAATTTGCTGTTTTATAAGTTCGAGATGAATGAATACATGGCAAAATTGATAGCAATTATTTGTGTTACCCTCTAGAATTTTTCGCTCAACTGGAAGGTAAACTGGCAAATAACGGAGACATAAGTATAATTGATAAATAATATTTATCTTGACAGATATTCTTATAATATAATACTCAGGACGCGGATTTTTGAAATGTCGATATCATATATATACGCCTTTATTAATAGAGGCGAGCATTTCAACCGTTAACAAATTGAGTAAAAGGTAATGACTACTTCTGAAATAACTACTGTTGATCAGAAAAACCAGAGAGGAAATTCCTCTACGGGAGAAAACTCATACTCTTCATCAGGTCAAAAAATCTTATTTACCTTGAAGGCGCTTGAGTATTTATTACTAGCTGCTATTATCTGCTCTGGCATAATTGTTATTTTTTTGTCAGATAATAAAAGTGCTGTAATTGCTGGAGCAATTTCTCTGACTATTTCGATTTTTTTGTTACTCATCAACAAACAAGCATTTGAAGAATCTAAGAATGCCGCTAACCAGTATGGTATTGCCCAAAAAGCTGAACTATATACTTCTCTATTGACCAATAATAACTCCTTGGAAAAAAATACCTTCATTCCAGCAAGGGCAAAGGCTTTACAGTATTGCCAAGATATGATTGACGATTATAAAAAAACTCGCAATCTATCGAGAAACCTTTACTATGTTTTGCAAATTGCAACTGTTATTTTATCAGGAGTCACACCAATTTTAGTTTTGGTAGACAAATTGGAAGCCGGACAAGCTTGGCTCAAGTGGCTCCCCGTAATCTGTCCGGCTATTGCTTCTATAGTTGCCAGTATAGTTACCTCCTTTCCTTTTCAGAAGAATTCGCTTGCTGCTAACACAGCCATTGAATTGTTAGAGGCTGAACAAGAGAAGTTTATATTAGGAGTAACTCCGTCTTATCGTTGCTATGATGTATCTGACGAAACTGAACGGCAACAAAAGGCAAGTCAGGCAATAGAACAGTTTATTGTTCAAGTGAATAACATTCATCTCCAGCAACTGCAACCAATGGAAGAAAAGCAGTCACAGAAGACAGAATCAACTGCATCTAACGAGTCAAAATCTCAGCAAAGTTAACAAAGTTAATAGTCACTAAAATAAATTTGCCTTGAAAATGGGTAATGGGGAATTGCTAATTGGTAATTCCCCCTTGTCCCCTTGTCCCCTTGTCCCCCTTGTCCATTAGGTTTGGTAGAGACGCGATCGCTTGCGTCTGAACTCCAACCGTTAACTGGAAACGTTTCCCTTGCTCCGATTCAGCATTGGTTTTTTGCCCAAAATTTGCCGCATCCACATTATTGGAACCAAGCAGTAGCAGTTAGTTTAAGCGAACCGTTGAACATCAATGCGCTCTTGGTTGCATTAAACGCTTTGGTTGCTCATCATGATGTCTTTCGCTTGGGATTCTGCGAAAATCAGGGCAACTGGGAGCAATTTTCTGCTGGGACTCTGGAAAGTCCCTCTTTGCGAATCGAAGACTTTAGCAACTATCCGCTTTCATCGCAAGAACATGCTTTAACAGCTTTCATCGCAAGAACATGCTTTAACAGCAATTGTCGAAGAAGAACATGGGTCTTTCCAACTTGCTCATGCCCCATTGTTGCGGCTTTTGTATGCCAAAAACCTGAGTGAATACGGAAACGTTTTGTATCTCTTCGGACATCATTTAGTTGTAGACGGCGTATCTTGGCGGATTCTGATTGCAGATTTACACCAAGCTTACCAACAGGCGATCGCTAAAGTGCCGATTTCTTTACCTTTAAAAACATCCTCTAAGACTGGCTGACGTTTGCAATTGGCGATCGCAAGAGTGAAATTCAGTCACAGAGCGGTATTAGTATTTTTCTAAAGATGTCTATTAGCCGCAGAAACGGGTAGGGGTGGGGTAATATTAAATCCGTTAGCATCGGAATTATCTATTTTTGAAACGCAGAGAAGCGCAAAGGCTGACGCAAAGGGTCGCAGAGTTTTTCAGGGGAAAATATCGAATGAGGACTCCGACCCAAGGGCAAATGATATAACTTCCCTACGCTACATCATTTTTGGCGGGGAAGCGCTGAATCTGCCAAGTCTGCGTCCCTTAACACCCAACGGCAAAATTGATGGCAAAGAGCTTCCCGCACCGGAAACTAAACGGGAAAATCTCGAAGTTGCTTTTGTTCCTCTACCCCCATTGAGGAAATTTTCTTTGAGGAAGAATCGTCTTGGCAACCTAATGAATGGGTGCATGAAATTTTCGCCGAACAAGCAGCAAAAAATCCTAATTCTATTGCGGTTGTCTGCTGAGAAAATGGCACAACTTCTAGTGAAGCGAGAAACTTTAGAAGGACGCACTCTGAAGATAGCCAAAGCATTTTTACGCTTAAAACAGATGACACCAGAAGAAAAAGCCAGACTGCTCCAAGAAAAGGGCAAATAAGATGAAGAAATTACTTGTAATATCAAGTTCGTTTAAATAACCCTCATTGCCATGGTCGCGAAGCAATCTCAAAAACGCAATTCGCTTGCCTCGTTCCACTCACCAATCTGTTTGGGTGAAAGGGGTTCATGAAAAAAGGGGTGCATGTGAAAAAGTTATTTAAAAACGCATAAACTTTTTTTCTTATATGACGTCAAGTCTGCCGGACAGAAACTTCGTGGGAGCGAGCTTTACCCCTTGTAGGGGTTTAAAGCCCCCTCATAAAGGAGGTTTTATTTGGAGGGAGGTCACAATTCCCGAATCCAAATTCTTTCCCCTTTCCCCTAATGAGTGAAGGCGGACATATTATATCACGTCCGCGCTTATTACATATGATCTAAAGTCGCATTGCTACGTCTCTACAAGGATTTGGGATTTTTTTATTAATGTCAATTAAACGGACATAATATTATGGGTTATCAGCCTATCATGATATAATATCATGTCTGGTTAATTAGGTGTCAAAAAACTACCTCACCACGCCACCTTGCTCAAACTCCTCCACCCCCGCACCTTTGACGTGGCTCCCCATCAGCTCTCCTTAAAAAGGAGAGCTGATGGGGGTGAGGTTGAGGTTAAATGGGTATTATAATTAATCATGCACTCCTCGATCTAACAGGATGGTCAGGATTAATTGGTTGCGAAGTTTGCCTATATTTTGCCAATCAATCAAGGTTGGGCAATTCACGGAAAGCGATAATAATCAAAGAGCAATTTTCTTTGGCTCTCAAGGAGATACTCGCTCTCAACAAAAACCCTTAGAAACTCAAATTAAAGATTTTGTCCATCACCAGATAGATGTAGGCGATCGCTCAGGTATACTAAACTTAATCGATATTAGACCTGATGCGATCGCCCATACAGAAACACAACCCACCCACGACGTTGCAGCAGCGATTCCCTTTGATGATTTTGATATCCATGCTGTAGGGACGCTGAATCTTTATAAGCGTATTATTAACTTAGTCTGACTAATTCCAAAAAATTAAAATTAAAAATATTTTATGACAAAAAATGACTTAACCACAGTGAGGCAAATTGAACGGATTGAACAACCGACGAGAGAAGTATTTCAACGGAATTTTCTCTCTTTTAGAAAACCCGTCATTATCACTGGGGCAATGAGTTGGAATGCGCTCTATTTGTGGACAACTGATTATCTGAAGACCGTCGTCGGCAATACACAAGTTGATATTAGTGTTTCCCAAAACAGTCTATTCACTGGCAATTTAGATAATGGATTTGCTAAATGGAGACAAAAAATCAACTTCATCGAGTTCATCTTTCCCAAAGCTAAATTTTTTGACTGTATTATCGAAGCTGGTTAAATTTTATTTCTTACGGTTTTTTGGTGGCATCAAGTATACTCACTGGAAAATTTAAATAAGAAGCTAAATATTTCGGTAATTTTTTGGTCTCAGCCACCTATTAGCCAATTGTTTACTGCTAACGGACGGCGATCGCTAGCACAAATACCCAAGATTTTGAAGAGCGCTTTGAAGATATGAAACCAATCAATCAATTAATTGAAGTAACTCGTGAACTTAGGAATTTTCTTCTCTTCTGGTTTGGTCAGTCTTTGTCAGAAATTGGCACTCGTCTGACAGGATTTGGCTTGAGTATTTGGGTCTATCAAAACACTCATGCTGTAACACAACTAAGTTTAGTAATATTTTTCACTACATTACCCGGTGTCTTAATCACTCCCTTAGTCGGTGCATTAGTAGATCGCTGGAATCGGCGGTGGACAATTATTATTAGTGATATACTTGCGGCTATAATAACACTAACACTGGCTTTATTGCTAATAACTCATAATCTGCAACTTTGGCATACTTATGTTACTGCATTTTTAACTTCATTGTGTGGTTCTTTTCAAATGACTGCTAAATCAGCAGCCATACCCATGATGATTAAGAGCAATCAAATTGGGAGAGCCAACGGGTTGACTCAGTTCAGCACAGCAGTAGCACAACTGACAACGCCAATTTTAGCAGGTATACTTATTGCCAAATTACAACTTCAGAGCTTGCTGCTGATAGATTTTTCTACCTATGTCATTGCCTTGTTCACACTACTCTTTATCAAAATTCCTCAACCGGAAAGCAGCACTAAATCTGAAAAACGAATTACAACAATTATTGATGAAATTATTGCAGGCTGGGAAAATATTTCATCTCGCCCTTTTTTGGTGCTATTACTGGCATTCATGACAATTCATTTTTTTATTAGTGGGATGACCACTGTCTTGATTGATCCTCTAATATTATCATTTTCTTCTGCTACAACATTTGGTAATGTTATGGCAGTCGCTGGATGTGGTATGGTTGCTGGCAGTTTTTTTATGAGTATCTGGGGAGGAGGAAAAAAATCCATTTCTACTCTGTTTCTGTTTTCTGTTGTCAATGGAATAGGTTTGATAATTGCTGGCATGAAACCTTTTATCCCTACAATAACTTTTGGGATTACTCTTTCGTTTTTTACCTTGCCGATTATTCTAGGTACTAACTTTACAATTTGGCAAACTAGCGTACACCCGAAACTTCAAGGACGTGTTCTTTCATTGTTCTATACTGTGGCAGGCTTAGGATTGTCTTTAGGTAATCTTAGTGCTAGTCCACTAGCGGACAAACTTTTAGAACCAATGCTATCTCCTGATGGACTACTTGCGAACACTGTGGGACGGTTGCTTGAAACTGGTGAAGGACGTGGAATTGGTTTTTTAATGGTTATGGCAGGATTCTTTGTTGTATTCGCATCACTCAGCTTTTACACTTATTTTGGATTTAAACAAATAGGTGGAGAATTGTTAGCTACTGATGGAGAAATACTAGAAAATAAAACAATTAATATCTTAGATTATGAACCTGATAAACTGAGAAATTAATTAGTTCTTGATTTTTGGGTGGGGTGCAGCACCCCACCTAGAATTACAAAGGCTTACGCAGCAGATATAGCCCTGCTGAACGCATATTTTCTCCTTGCCATACACCAGATGGGACTAATACTTCGTATGATATTGTGTGACGACACATAAAGCCACAGTCGATCAATCGGCAATTATCAATTACATAGCTGATGGCATCACGAACTTGGGGGTGTGCCGCATCGTCAATCAAAATGTACCCACCGCGACTAAGATAAGGTATGGCGAGCATAATATCAATCAGGGCATGATCGTAGGTATGGTCTCCATCAACCAGAATGAAGTCGAAAGACCCTGCCAGCCGAGCCGCTTCAATCATTGCCTCTGGCGAATTCTTCTGTTCGATGTAGGTAAATTGTTCACCCAAATAGTCGCGCGTTGTTTGAACCAGCTTAAATTCAGGATCGATGCAAACGCCACGAAAATCGTCCAACCCCAGGGCTGCGATCGCACTCTTGACGATCATAGCCGATCCGCCTGCATCTGTTCCTATTTCCAAATAGCGTTTGGGTCCAATACCGTAGACAAAAGACCAGAGAAAAAGTCTCTGAGCCAAGGGCATTAGTGAGGGGGAGTTTTCAACTACAGATAGCTCTTCGGGTATTGTCCATTTTATGAGGTTTTCTCCTAATTTATGTACGATTTGCGGAGCTGACTCTAAGATATTGGATTCTTTTGGTAATTCTGCGGCAGGTGCAACCTCAGTAAATTCTTGCTCGGCTAAATTTGTCGCATTTCGCATTATCTGCTCAACAAGTATTGTGGTAGCTCCGGTAGTCATGCGGTTCTCCTTGATGTAATTATGTTGAAATTTTGTGAACGCTTTAGTTCTTTACTGTCGCGAATGCTGCCACACGATGTAATTTACTCAGCATAACTTAGAACTGGTTTATTGTTGCGGATAGGCTTAAACACTAAAGCGTATTTTGTATAGGGCTATTTCATTCTATTTTTAAACGTGGGTTTCCGAAAAATATTCGTGAAAAGCAAAAATTTAACAACCGAAACCACTCCGGAAAAATGCCCATTTTGAGATAATTAACCCATTGCCATACATAAAAAGTGACATTTTAGAATGAAATAGCCCTGGTATTTTGTTACTTTTTATCATCGTTTTCGACTGAAATACAATTTAATCTCTTGCTATTGCTTCCCTCTATTAGTAGAATCACTACAAATGAATTGTGATTCATAAATCGCTAATTCCATTACTGATAACCTGATTGTCAACTGATTATCCTTCTTCGTGGGAGAAAAATCATATGCGCTATTTTGAAGAATACTGTGAAGTACATCTTGAACCGAACATTGCACCATTTACTTGGGTGTTTAGAAGTGATGAGAAAATCAGTATAAAGTTTGGGATTAGCTTATCAAAAGATCCAGATTATGGGCAAATAGCTTATGAGTTGAATGATGGACAAGGATATTGCGATTCAGGTAGAATTACGGCACATACTGAAGGCATTGTCGAAAATGGCTATCTTATGTTTTCGGCTATCTTACCACCTATCAGTAGTGGGGGAGGATATCGATATAGCCTGGCTTATGTTGATATGTCGGGTTCGGAGCATACAAGTGTGCGATCGCGTTTTCTTCTTGTCTGCGATACATCACCTCGATCAATGGCTGAGATTCAATCAGTCTTTCTTGGGTTTGTTGACAACCAACCTGTGTATGGACCAATACCACGCGTTCAAATGACATCCAGCCCCCAAAATTGGGACGCACGTCTGTTTTACTCTATAATCATCGATCGCTTTGCTCGTAGTCCCAACAGCGATCGCACCAATTTAGGCGCAGTCAGGTATAATCCTTCTGACCCATACGCAAGCCACGGTGGGACAATTCGTGGCGTGACTGAGCAGATAGAATATCTGAAGTCATTGGGAATAAAAGCAATTATCCTCAGCCCCGTGTATGTCAACGCTGCTGACGGCTATCATGGCTATCATCCGATTCACTTATTGATGGTCGATCCACGTCTGGGTACACTTATGTGTCTGCGTGAGCTTGTCGCGAAAGCTCATGAAGCTGACATCGCTGTGATTTTAGATGTCGTCAACAATCACATCACAGATAGTATTAACTGGGAGCAGTATGGTGGTCCGGCTGGAGGGGAATTTAAATACTTGCAAGGTGATGATACTACAGTCATGCCTTTTCCCGTAGAAGTACGTAACACATCACTCTTCCACGGTCCGGAATACACTGATATGGTGAATCAAAGACTGTTTGGCTTCTTGGAAGATTGGCGAACAGAGACAAGCTACGTCCGCGAATTGCTAATTGGGCATCTCAAATACTGGATTGCAGAAACGGACATTGATGGCTTTCGATACGATTCCGCACGTCACGTTGGTCTTGACTTTTGGAAGCCTTGCGTTGAAGAGATATCAAAATATGCCAGCTATCTTGGGAAAAAGCAGTTTCTTCAGATAGCGGAACACGCTGGAAGTACTCACGAAGAATTGATTGAATACAACGATGCAAAATTCTCCAATATCATAGATTACCCGACTTATTATACCGCCGTCAAGTACTCTCTTGCTGATGGAAGTTGGCTACTAGGGGGTTTAGCAGATTATTTTTGTGGTTTTCTTGCTCCATCACACTCATATTATGCAGGTTGGAGGAACAATATTATGTTCCTCGAAAACCAAGACACAACTAGAATCTTTCATGAGTTCTTAAGTCGCATCCCAAGCCAAGACGATGCTAGAGTCCATCTGCACTTTGCTCTTGCCTGCTTGATTCTTGGACCTCAAATACCTTCTATCTATCAAGGAACCGAGCAAGAGTTTTCTGGTGCTTTAGGGATGCATCAACCAGAGGATACAGGAGAATGGATTGGTCATGATTGCTATGTGCGGGAGGACATGTTTGAGAACCCTGCGTGTGCTTGGCAGTTTGGTCCGATTAACCGAAAATCTTTCAAACCCCATAACAGAAACCACCCAACCTTTATACTGATTCAACAGCTTGCCGAAATTAGGCTTCAAAACAAACTAATTCAAAGTGGAACCCGCACTTTATTATGCTCTAGGAAGAATGGTCTTTGGTGTGTACTTATTCATAATATGGCTGTTGATCAGCCACTCTTCATTGCTATGAACCTTGGACCTAGACCAGTATTTGAGCAGGCTTTAAAGATTCCTAATTTGTATGGTGAGTTCTCCGGAGTTGATCTGCCGATCGCTACCTCCGGTGGAGCATTGCATCTTGTGGAAGGTGGTATGCGAATTCGACTTGCACCATTCACATTTGTCTTAGGGCGACTCTTACGGGATGATAACAAAAGTTAAAAAGTGGAAGCAATGAGGCGTTGCTAAATACAGGTATGAATTTTTGATGTAGAGACGTAAAATTTTACGTCTCTACAAAAGTTTTGGTTGTACAACTACTCCTTTCCCGGTGGAAGAATACCAAAATATTTTTGATCTCACGCTCCAGACGCTCCCGGCACAGAGAAAGAAAAGATAGGTAATTTTAGAGCGGTTCGGGAGTAATACAGCAAATTTCAGGTAGATGAGGTACATGCGTAAAACCCGCTCACCCGCTCCAAGACGTAGCACTTGGTAGTCTCTACGTGTATTTCATCACAACGCAATCTGCTGTAAATTTCCTACTTATAGGTTAAAAAGAGTTTTTGCCTAAGTTCTGTTTGTCTGATGAAGATTCACGCATCAGGTAAATTTTCTTCCAATTCTCTGATGCCAGGGTATTGATAGCCAAGAAGTGCTGCCACCAATATACAACACCCGACGAGGACAAATATCAGTCCGATGCCGCGACCTGGACCAGAACCAATTACTTGACCGATAAGGTTTCTAGACCAAGGTCCATCAAATGCCATTAGTGGCTCGAAAACATCGTCAGCCAAAGGACCAGCAATAAGGGCAGCTAGCGGTATAGCAATCCCAGATATCGATCCGATTAAAGCAAAGACTCTTCCCTGTACCCGCTCGGCAACTTGTTTCTGAAAAATAACCTGCACTGAGCCGTTAATGAAAGGAGCAGTCAAAAAGAAAAGTGAAGTTGCGATCGCAATCTGTATGGTAGAGGGACGCAAACCAGCAAGAGCAATCCACAGTCCACTTAAGGACATCGCGCTCAGGATTGGGATTATCAAGTTTTTCCAACTATTTTTCTGAGCGCTCATTATCAAAGCACCCACGAGGGTACCAATACCCCCAACGAATGCAATTTGTCCCAAGCTAGCTGGGGTAGCTAAAGAAAGAATCAGGGGATACATTAGTACAGCAACGAACCCCAGCAAAAATTGGTAAATGCTGAAGACAATCAAAAACTTTAGTAATCCAGGACGCTCAGTCAGATAAGTCCAACCGTAGGCTGTTTCTCCCCAAAATGATAAAGGCTCTTGCTTCTCATCAGCAGGCTGACTAATTTTCGGAAATGGCACTAACAAAAGGGGAACAAGGGCAACTAGTAAAGTTGCTAAATTGATGAGGAGAATGCCCTTTAGCTGGACAATATTCAACAGAATACCTGCTAGTAAAGGCGAGACAATTTGCTGAATGCCCATTGAAAGTTGCATCATACCGCTGACGCGTGTTAAATCCTCTTCAGAAACTAAGGATCTGATGGAAGCTTTATAAGCCGACGAATGAAAAGCACCGAAGGTTGAAATGAAGACATTTCTTAAGTAAATGTGCCAAATTTCTA
Source organism: Plectonema radiosum NIES-515 (assembly GCF_025753815.1). Taxonomy (GTDB): domain Bacteria; phylum Cyanobacteriota; class Cyanobacteriia; order Cyanobacteriales; family Nostocaceae; genus Hassallia; species Hassallia radiosum_A. Next base: position 48,438 of record NZ_JAOWRF010000405.1, read on the forward strand.
GTTGACCGATAGTTAATAGCGCCACAATAACTAGGGTAGACAGCCCTATACACAAATGACTAATAATCATTGTCCAGCGACGATCCCAACGATCTACTAATGTGCCTGCTAATGGCGAAATGATGATTGGTGGTATCGTACAAGTCAAGGTAACTAAAGCGAACTGGGTGGCGGAGCCTGTTTTCTGAAAAACCCAGATATCCAGAGCAAATACAGCCATCCAGGTGCCAATCAGAGAAACTAGTTGTCCCAACCAAATTAGTGTGAAAATACGCATATTTATCTCTAAATTTAGAAGTTAGGCAATAATCCTGCAATAAAAGTGTTATGCGCGGCATGGGGTTGTCCTCCTGCTCCCTTCTCCCTGCCAAGCCAGATGCTCCAATGAGTGGAAACCCCAGACGCTCAAAGGACTCGCTAATGCGCTATCGCTTTTAGGGTCTCCCCGAATCGAGAAGACCAAACTAGCGCTAAGGCTGCCTCTTCTAGACCCCGATTAATTATAGCGAAGTGACTATAGGGTATAGTATGAAAATCCACAAGCGATCGCTTGCTTTATGTTTGTCTTCATCATTAGAAACATCTAGAAATTATACAAATGAATCGATTCAACTTCAAGGTGGTCAAGCGGTTTTGGGCGATCGCTAAACTCTATTGGCTAGGTAATGAAAAAAAAGGTGCTAATGCTCTACTTGCGCTTCTCGGAGTGTTATTATTAGCCACCACTCAAGTGAAGGTGTTCTTAAATACCATACAGGGAGAGTTAATTTCTGCCCTTTCAGCTCGTGATAGCCCTCGATTCTGGCAAGGTGTAATCATTGCATTAGGGGGGATAATCATTTATGGTTTGCTTAATTCTGGCTATGGCTATCTGCGAGAGACAATAGGAATTTATTGGCGCCGCTGGTTAACTGATCGCTTTCTCAATCAATATTTTAGCGATCGCGCTTTTTATGAGTTGAGTAATTCCAACCAAGACATTGACAACCCAGACCAACGTATTGCCGAAAATGTCGCCAGTTTTTGCCAGCAATCTATTCAGCTTTTTGTAAATATTATTGAATCGATTTTTATCGTCATTGCTTTTAGCCTCATTCTCTGGTCTATTTCCAAATATTTAGTTTTTACTTTATTAATTTATTCGATATTAGCTTACTCCCTCACTATTGGTTTTTACGGCAGAAAATTAACTCAACTACATTTAAGTCAACTGAGAAAAGAAGCTAATTTTCGCTTTGGTTTAGTTCGCATTCGCGAAAATGCCGAGTCTATTGCCTTCTATAACGGCACTTCTCAGGAAGCCAACAAAATTAAACTTCTATTCAATGAAGTATTTAATAACTTTAAACGATTAATTTTATGGTCAGAGTTGTATTTAAATATATTTAAATATCCGTTTGGCAATCTCACCTTAATATTACCAGGAGTAATTCTCGGACGCCAGATTCTCATCGGTGAATTGGAAGTGGGAAAAGTCACAGAAGCTATGGGAGCGTTTGGAAGTGTTGCTTTTTCGGTGAATTTGATTATGTATCAGTTTGAAATCTTCACTAAATTTGCGGCTTCAATTGATCGTCTATACATCTTTTATGAATATCTCAAACATCCAAGAAAAGAAATCGCTAATCAAAGGACTTTTGATATAGTAAAAGACAATCGTTTAGCAGTTGAAAACCTAACTTTAGAGACACCTAATTATCAAAAAACCTTATTTAGAAATCTCTCGGTAGCGCTGCAACCAGGGCAAGGATTATTAATTATGGGAGAAAGTGGTAGTGGGAAAACTTCTCTGTTGCGTGCGATCGCTGGTTTGTGGAATTCGGGAACAGGTGTGATTTTTCGCCCAGAATTAGAAGAAATGCTATTTTTACCCCAGCGTCCTTACATGATTTTGGGGACTTTACGCGATCAGTTAATTTATCCTAACGCCAAAGTTGATGTGAGTGATGAAGAACTTTATCAAATCCTCCACAGAGTAAATCTGTCAGACTTAGCAAAACGATTCGGTGGTTTTGAGGCAGAGAAAGATTGGAGTGATGTTCTTTCTTTAGGAGAACAACAAAGACTCGCTTTTGCCCGGATACTGGTGACAAAACCAAAATATGCCATTTTAGACGAAGCAACGAGCGCTTTAGATGTTAACAATGAAGAAAATCTTTATAATCTTTTGTTAGAGACAGGGACAACCTTTATTAGTGTAGGTCATCGCCCCACTCTCAATAAATTTCATCAGCTTATTATCTCTGTTTCGTTGCCAGTGTCTTCGTAATTTATGATAAACACTCAAAGAGCATAAAAATCTCTTCTTCCCCATTGCCCAATGCCCAATGCCTCATTTTCAAATCAAGTTATTTTTCTATGAGTCGTATTATATTCATGAATGTTTCGGCTGCCGGACACATTATCCCAACCTTTGGATTGGTGACGGAGCTAATTAACAGAGGTGAAGAGGTAATTTATTACGAGGTTGACCGTTTTCAGAAAGAAATCGAGATATTTGGAGCTTCTTTCCGTTGCTATCCTCAGCTAAATCCTGAGACAGCACCACCAGCCGAAAACGAAATGTCTCTGGTGTCCTCTTTAACTTGGTGCGCTCACCAGATGCTGCCTGCACTTTTAGAATCAGTCCGTGAAGAAAAGCCAGATTACATCATTCATGACTCTCTGTGTCTTTGGGGAAGATTAGTAGCGCAGTTGCTGAATATTCCCGCTGTCAATTCCATTGCTACCGCTGCTTTCACTCCGCAAAGTTTTTATGAATGTCCCAGACTAAGAAAGAAACTTCCGCGATTCTTAAAAGAGGCAGCAGGCAGCATGAAGCACTATCGTCAACATCAACGAGAGCTACGAAAAACTTACGGTGTGTCCCCGATTAAATTTATTGATACCTTCACTAATATTGAACCTCTAAATATTTGTTATTTACCACCAGAACTTCAGCCTCATAGCGATAAATTCGACGAGCGGTTTCATTTTGTCGGTCCGTGCAATCCGGTGCGGGCGATGGAATATGATTTCCCAATGGAGCAATTGCATTCATCCAAGCTAATTCTGATTTCATTTGGCAACATTCACGATCCAGGTTTGGCATTTTATCAAAGCTGCATTCAGGCTTTTGGCAGCATTGATGCTCAGGTGATAATGCTGTTGAGTCCGGGAATGGATGCTGCGCTTTTGGGAGATATCCCAGAAAACTTTATAATTCGACCTACGGGTACTGTTCCCCAACTAAAGATATTAGAGCGTGCTAGTCTGTTCATTATGCACGGAGCGGGAGGGGGAGCGCGAGAGGCTGTCTGGTACTCGGTGCCGATGATTGCAGTTCCCCAAACTTATGAGCAGGAGATCATTTCACACCGCATTGAGGAGCAGGGTGCGGGAATTATGATTTTACCAGAAGATGTGACAGCCGAACGTTTGCGACATACGGCAGAGCAAATTCTAGGCGATCGCTCTTTTGTCACAAACAGCGATCGTTTAGGTGACGCTTGTCGCTCTGCTGGAGGAGCAAAACGAGCGGTGGATGAAATTCTGCGATATGTTCATAACACTAGTACATTCTCAAAAGATGTCTAATAGACATCTCCAGAAAAGATGTAAAGACGTAGCACTTGGTAGTCTCTACAAGGATTTCGGGCAACGCATAATTAATTTATACCAGATGTCTAATGTAGAGACGTTACATGTAACGTCTCCTGGGCTTTGCAGATATAATCGTCTGTCAGGAATAGTTCTATATTTAATTAACCTGATAGCAAACACATTAAAGACCGCATGTGCCACAAATCTTTACCAGCCCACAGAGTAGCACTCTTACCGTTAGAGTAAGAAGCTAGCAACTCTTTGAGTTCTTTATCAAAGTTTTCATTGCTGTTGTGGACAAGGATATGCACGGGTTCAGCACCCATTTCCAGCATGAAGCCAACTACGCTGTAAACTAAATCTGGATCGCCGTAGATAGCGAAGCGCTTGCCGTGTAACCATGAATGGGAGTCAGTCATCGCATCAACTGCGCGACCACGTTCGATTTCTAGTTCTTTGGGAATGGGTTTACCAGTCAGTTCGCTGAGTTTCATCAAGAACTCATCAGTACCTTTGATACCCCAAGGACGAGAAACAACAGTTGGTTGCTTCCACTCTTTTTCAATGTATTCGCGGGTTTTGGCGGTAGAGTGCGCTTGCAGAGCGATTGTGGCTTTACCATTAATCGAATCTGCTGCATCTTCCAGTTTTGTACCACCTGGGTACATATCAAATTCACCTGTGTTGGGTGAATCCAGATAATCGCTGTTATCTGCCAAGATGGTGTAATCGATGCCCATCATGTCGCAAATCCGCTTGATTTCCCGGTTGTTACCAACGTAGGTATCAAAGCCAGGAATAAAGTTGATTTTGCCATTGCTGGTTTCTTTCTTCTGACCTGCGGTCAAGTTAGAAAGAATACCCTTCATCATGTTATCATAGCCAGTGATGTGGGAACCAACAAAGCTAGGAGTGTGAGCATAAGGTACTGGGAAGTCTTGAGGAACTGAACCAGCACTCTTAGAGCTGTTGATGAAAGCTTGCAAGTCATCACCGATAACTTCTGCCATACAGGTAGTGCAGACAGCAATCATCTTTGGCTTGTAGAGTTGGTAAGAGTTTGCCAAGCCATCAATCATGTTTTGCAGACCACCAAACACCGCTGCGTCTTCTGTCATTGAAGAACTGACACCAGAAAACGGTTCTTTGTAGTGACGGGTTAAGTGGGTGCGGAAGTAAGCAACGCAACCTTGAGAACCTTGGACAAAAGGTAGAGTGCCTTCAAAACCAACAGCAGCGAAGATTGCACCCAATGGTTGGCAACCTTTAGCGGGGTTGACGGTCAATGCTTCACGAGCGAAGTTCTTTTCACGATAGTCCCAACCCTTCGTCCATTCTGCAACACGCGCAACTTCTTCGGCGCTGTGTCCGTTTTCAAATTGCTTTTTGTTTTCAAATAACTGTTGGTATTCCGGTTGGTGGAATAGTTCGACGTGATCTTGAATATTTTCCGGATTCTGAGGCATTTCTAGTTCTCCAAGCTGCTGTAGTCGTTACGTGAGGGGAGGAGCGGTGGGATTTCCCGCATCTTACAAGGGATGGAAAGCGGGAATATGATTCAAAAGTCAGAATGCAAAACTCAGAACTTTGAATTTTGAATTTTGAATTTTGTATTCCCAACTTTCTCCTGGGGTTTTAGCCCCAGGCTATCCCTTTTGCGATTTTTTTAGGCGATCGCCGGTTCTGCTGTTTTAGCTTCTGCTTTTTTGCTCCAAGGAGCACCAATTAATCCCCAGGTTGGGCTGTTCAATGCTAGATCCATATCGCGAGCGAAGATAGCAAAGCCATCATAACCGTGATAAGGACCGGAGTAATCCTTTTGATGATTTAATAGCTTCAAATAGCCTAATGTTTACAGTAAGCAGTGTGAGTTTTAAGCATTGTTCGCTGATAACACATTTATTTTTAGGCTAAATATAGGCTAAAAATACAGCGATGCATAACCAGGATTTTGACAAATATCAACAAGCTTTTGCAGACTTGGAGCCATTTTCATCTACCGATGGCAGTTTTCTTGGTTCCAGTCTGCAAGCACAGCAGCAAAGAGAGCATATGAGAACAAAAGTACTATTAGAGTTAGAGAAAGTTAATCAACGTTTGAAGTCTGCAAAGGCAAAGGTGACAATCAGGGAATCAAATGGAAGTCTGCAATTACGAGCTACCTTACCCATTAAACCGGGAGATAAAGACACAAACGGCACTGGAAGAAAACAATACAATATCAGCTTGAATATTCCTGCTAATTTGGATGGATTAAAAACGGCTGAGGAAGAAGCATACGAATTAGGAAAGTTAATTGCAAGGCATACATTTGAATGGAATGAGAAATATTTAGGTAATGAAGCACTTAAAAAAGACTTTAAAACAATAGGAGAGTTATTAGAAGAATTTGAAAATGAGTATTTCAAAACTCATAAACGCACCACAAAAAGCGAACATACTTTCTTTTATTATTTTTCTCGAACTAAGCGATTTACTAATAATCAAGATTTAGCTACTCCAGAAAATCTGATAAATTCAATTGAAAAAATTGAGAAAGAATGGGCTAGATATAATGCAATGAGAGCTATTTCTGCATTTTGCATAACATTCAAAATCGAAGTTGATTTATCTAGGTTTTCCAAAATGCCTGAGAATAATTCCCGGAATATACCAAGTGATGTGGAAATATCCGCCGGAATTATCAAGTTTGCAGATTATCTGAATAACAGAGGTAATCAAGTTAATCCAGATGTGAAAGATAGTTGGCAGCTTTGGCGATGGACTTATGGAATGTTAGCAACTTTTGGTTTACGTCCACGAGAACTTTTCATTAATCCTGATATCGATTGGTGGTTAAACGAAGAAAATGCAGACATGACATGGAAGGTAAATAAAGAGTGTAAAACTGGCGAAAGACAAGCATTACCTTTACATAAAGAATGGATTGCAGACTTTAATTTAAGAAATCCTAAATATTTAGAAATGCTGGCAATAACAATTAGTAAAAAAGATAAAAATAATCATGCAGAGATAACGGCATTAACACAACGAGTTAGTTGGTGGTTTCGGAAAATTGGATTGGATTTTAAGCCGTATGATTTACGTCATGCGTGGGCAATTAGGGCACATATTTTAGGAATTCCAATTAAAGCAGCAGCAGATAATTTAGGACATAGTGTGCAAGTTCACACCCAAACTTATCAACGTTGGTTCTCGTTAGATATGCGGAAGTTAGCGATTAATCAAGCTTTGAGTAAGAGGGATGAAGTTGAGTTGATGAGGGAGGAGAATGCTAAGTTGAGGATGGAGAATGAAAGGTTGAAAATGGAGATTGAGAAGTTGAAAATGGAGATGGTTTATAAGCGGAGTTAAGTTTACTGATAAATCATACCAATTTTAGATAATTTGCTATGATTTATGGGTGAAAACTCATCAAAATAAACTCATTAAGATATTTATGCCGGCTACTGACATTGGAACACTGATTGTTAAGTCACCTGAAACTCTAGGGGGTCGTCCCCGCATTGCTGGTACTAGAGTTTCTGTTCAACGCATCACAGCTTGGTACAAACTTGGGCTGAATGCAGAAGAAATTGCTGAACGCATGGGAAATGTAAATCTTACACAGGTTTATGCTGCTCTAACTTATTATCACGCTAATCGAGAGGAAATTGAGGCGTATATTTCTGCTGAAAAAGCAGATTACAAGCGGTTAGCTACAGAAATGGAGCAAGCAATATGAGTCCAATTCGATTATTTATTGATGAAGACTCAATGGATCAGCGATTTATTAAAGCATTGAGAGCGAGGGGAGTAGACGTTACAAGTGTTGGTGAGGTTGAAACGATCAGTTCTAGCGATAAGGAACAACTGACTTTAGCAACTGAACTGCAAAGAGTTTTATACACATTCAATGTTGGTGATTTTTGCCAGTTACACAGCATCCACATACAAGAGAAACGAAGTCATGCAGGGATTATAATTTCATCGCAGGATTACTCGATTGGTGAACAAATGCGAAGAGTACTCAAGCTGATGGCAGCTAAGTCAGCCGAAGAGATGATAAATCAATTGGTATTTCTCAGTAATTACTCTGGAGAAATATAAATATAGTTCATAATATACGTAAAATGTGATTGTATTTTAAGCCTTATACTATTATTTATTTAGGACTTACGCACGAATAATCGAATAACGAATCGCACTCCTATCACAGAGGTAACAATGGAAATTCATGAACTTAAAGCATTAATTAAAGAGAGCATACGGTCCGTTTTGCGAGAAGAGCGAATGTTGCTCTGTCAAGTTCTCATACCCTATGTGAGTGATGAAGAACAAGCAGAACTGAATGAAATCTTTGGTTCACCATCAGACTATGAAGAAGAGGAATCAGTTGATATGACAGAGTGGGTCAGATATGGCAATCAAATTTCGTAAAAATGCGATTAAGTTTTTAGAAAAGGCAAATATTGAAGATACTGCGAAAATTCATTCTTCAACTCAACCAACTTCTGCTTTTTGTTGAGGAACAGGGGATTATTCCCTTCACAGACCTTGACATTAAAAAAATGAAGGGAGATTGGGAAGGATTTTATAGACTGCGGATTGGTAAAATGAGAATTATCTTTACAGTTAATATTGATTCGGGTGAAATTGAAATTTATACCATTGGCATGAGAGGAGATGTTTATAAATAAGGACTGTTTTAGCAAGTTTAGATATTATCTGACCTTATCACCGCAGCAAAATAGAATAATTATGCTTGCAATTAAAATTGCTTAACGACCTCTAAGGGTAAATCTAACGCTTCTGCAATTTGCTCGTCATTTAAACCAAACTGCCGTAACTTATCAATTTTAGCTTGATTGTTGCTACGTTGCAGGGAGTTATAAATATCAGAATTATTTTTATTTGATTTAATTTTAGGTTGTTTGGAGCTAACGTTTATACAGCCAACTATATTACTATTAATTCTACTATTATCACCCAAAGAAATATTGACATTTCCTTGACGTTCTAGAACTGATTTAAGATTACCTTTATCAACTGGCTCATCAAAAATATTAGATAACATTTGCAAAAGTTCGTAACCTATATCTTTTGCATGACCTGCGCTACAACCACAAATGTCTGCAATATCAGAATACGTTTGATGCTTTAGTGTTCCCTCAATAACTCCACGCTGCAAATCATTGAGATGCTTACCTGTTTTAAGATAAACAGCGTCATCCACAAATTGTAATAGTTCGTGAACTTGCATACTTAGGTATGTAAAGTATCACAAAATATTTTAGCAGACTTTATCCGTATTTTTCACACTTTTTCCGTCCTTTTAATATTTTTTTTTACAATCCGCTATTTTCCGCTTTTCATGTTTATTGCGATCGGTTTAGTATAGAAAAAAATAAAAGAAAAATCAGTATGTTCTAAAACAAGTAAATCGAAAGAAATTATGTGGGATATTCTATTGCAAGCCGCAGCAGCATTTGTCGTCGGCGCAACTGTGAGTTATGGGTTTGCAACCATAGTTGAAGCTTTATCAAGAGCTTTTTCTAAGCTGTGGGAAAATCTTGTCATAGCATCTCAGGAAATTTTTGGATATCTCAGAGAAGCTACTAAATATTACTTGGCATTAGTGGCTCAGTTTTTAGACAATAACTGGTCAGAGATTGAATCATATCTTCGACAAGAGTTTGGTTATCGAAGTGAGTGGCTAATCGGAATTTTTCGAGATGGTTTGGATATCTTAATTGCGATCGCTGATCCGAATCAGCAACATAAAAATCCAGTTGTTATTTCTATCACGGCTTTAGATAGTAAGCAACAAGCTGAGGTACAACTACCTACAATTCAGAATCCAATTGTAACCGCACTAACTGTATAATTTCACATCATATTGAAGGTATCTTAAAATGGGCTTATTTACATGGTTGGGTAGCATCCTAGATGAGTTGATTTCATGGCTAGGAAAAGAAGTTGCTGATTTTCTAGAAGGTTTGCTATATGCCATCCAAGCAGTATGGGATGTAGCAATTGCTAGTGTTTTAATTTCAGTATTTGGTGCAGATGCTGTCTTATATGCAATCTTTATAAGAGGAGAAATAGCAGGCGAAACTTTAATGGAGATTTGGGACCCCAGATACCACGACAGCAAACCTTCGCAAGTTTTTACTATTAAGCAAGCACCTCAAGACTCTCCTTTACCCACTCAGCGATCTGAATCCAAAAAAGTAGCTTTGGAAAATTGGGCGTGAAGTTTTTAGATATTTATCAACCATTTACATATAATCAGGATTATTTATGACAGGCTATTCTGAGAACATTTACACAGCAGTTGGTTTTCGTTCCTCTGAACCGGATGGAAGTTTAAAAATAATTGAAATATTTGGCTTATCTGGTCAAAGAATTAACGATAATCAAGTCGTTGTCACCCCCAAGACGCAAACTTTTTTTGATGATTTAATAGTTAGAAAAATTTTTCGTCAAAGTTGCCGCATCAGAAAATGTGACTTTAAAAGTCTCAAAATATGGCTTTATGATACTAAAATTATGAATAAAGACAGGAGTTATGATCTGCCTAAGATTGACGAGCATGATTTAGTAATACGCTCAAACGTTCCTTATTCAAATTTAGAACAAATTTACGTTCTTGATAATAATTTAAAAGGCGATGAATATCAGGAATGGCGGAGTATTGCTGAAGAACTTTTTACACCCTTATTTTTGGGATTTGTAGCTCCTCCAGAAGCACCAGAAATCATTGCTGAAAATCCTATCGTCAAGACTATTGGCTCTTTATTTGAGCCTTTAGATCCTTATGGAAAAATGAAACAAAAGATTTTGTTTAATTCTTTGATTATTCAGATCGATTGATAAAATCCCATTAACTCTAATTCCTGATTTAGAATATTTATTGGAGAAATTGCAATGCCAAGATATGATAAATATCCCGTAGTTCGTCGAGAATCTGGCGAAATACCTCTTCCTCAAAATGAGAGAGGCAAGAATGAAAAAGAGTTGGATGAATCGAGCAAATCACCAGAATCAACAATAGATTTCACACCTTATTTGAGAGACCCAAAATATACTCTTGAAGATGTCATACTGCCACAAAAGAGCAAAAATCAAATCGAATTAACCATAGCTGAACTCCAATATCAAGATTTAATTTACAAAGACTGGGGAATGGGTGAAAAACACAAGTTGGATAAAGCCCTTTCTATCAACTTATCTGGACCACCCGGTACAGGAAAAACACTTACTGCTGAAGCATTTGCTCATGCAGTGAAGCAGAAAATTTTAGTTGTTCCCTACCAACAGCTTGAATCCAAATACGTTGGGGAAACTCCTAAAAATATTGCTAAAGCCTTTGATTTTGCTGCTAGTCATAATGCAGTTTTATTCTTTGATGAAGCTGATTCATTTTTAGGTAAACGTCTAGAAAATGTTAGTCAGTCAACTGATACAGCAGTTAATTTAACTCGTAGTGTCATGATATTACAGCTTTCGGCATACGAAGGAATTGTAATATTTGCAACTAATTTAATCCAAAACTATGACCCGGCTTTTATTAGCAGAATTCGCTGGAAAATTCAGATTGATTTACCTGATAAAGACGCAAGAGCTAAAATTTGGCAAGTTCAAATTCCTCCGCAACTTCCTTTAGCTGAATCAGTAGATTTTGTCGAACTTGCATCCAAATTTGATCAAGTATCAGGTAGAGATATTAAAAATGCAGTTTTAAGGGCTGTTGTTTCTGCTGCCAAAGGAGACGAAACTACAAAGCAAAAGCGAGTTACACAATCTCATTTTATAGAGGCAATAACTGACATAATAGCCGCTAATCAGGCATCTGTAAAACCAGAATTTAAAGTAACTCCTGTGAATGGTCAAGTAGACTTACCTCCAGAGAGGCTGAACGCGATCGCTAATTAATTGTTAGATGAGTTTTTCACGCGATCGCGATCGCATCCCTAGAGTGTAGTATTTTGTCCCAAAGCGTTTGATTAAAAGCATTCGCATCGATAAATTGCTATCTCCTTCAGGTAAAGTCCATAGGGTGTGAAAGTGATCGGGCAGTAGAATGTGGTGCGTTGCGCTGTGCGATAACCCACCCTACTTTGTGGTTGTTGCTTTGTTGCCATTTTTGCTGCCGTTGCCGTCCACACTGGCAACCAATGACGGTTGCTGTGTAGGAGTTGGCAATTCACCTCGCAGTGCCTTGCGACGGTGGTTCTTGGGAACTCCTCCTGCCATGCCGTACTCTACACTGCTTTTGCCATATCGAGTAGCAACTGCCATTAGCATATGCTCTGCGATATCTCCCAACTCGCTTTCTGTTTCCAGCATTTCACGATATAATTTATCCAGATGGGAAAGAGCACTGTTGTACGCATTTTCTCTAGTTCGCATCGTCTCAATCAGGGTTGAGAAAGCAGTCAGGGTGAGTCCATTGCCTAAATCTAAACTCGGATCAATTGAGTTGATGCCAGCCGCACGACGCACTGCTTTTTCTAACACTATAGAGGTTCTTTTTCTACGAGCCATGATATACACCTTGTAATACAGTACGATTAATATTCTTTACTTTAAAAGACTTCCGTATAGATCGGCTTGAGAGAATTTCGGCAAATATGCAATGATTTTTGATACAAGCGCGATAGTTATCATTAGGCATTTCCAGAATCATACGTAGAGACGCGAAATTTCGCGTCTCTTGGGGTTTGTTGACGCATATTTAATTTTCACTCCTATGTCTATTAGGCATCTCCAGAGTCATACGTAGAGACGTAGCTAGCTTACGTCTCTACAAAGGTTTCGGGTAACGCATAATTAAATTCGGTCGATGTCTATTAAGTGTGCAAATTACTTAAATGAGTAAGTCAAATGCCATTTTGAGTAAGTCAAATGTCATTTTGCTTGGGGAAAACACCATTTTGAGTAAGTCAAAAGGCATTTTGAGTAAGTCAAATGCCATTTTGCTTGGGTAAAACACCATTTTGAGTAAGTCAAAAGGCATTTTGAGTAAGTCAAATGCCATTTTGCTAACTAAATTAGACTTTATCTATCTTTTTGCGCTGCACTCAGCAGTAGTAGGAGGTATGGTGCGTTGCGAAGAGCGACAACACACTACCAATTTGATATTATTAACGAAGTGAGCGATCGCACCGATCTAGGCAAAGAAAGCAAAAACACTATGGCAAAGCGTAAAAAAAGCAATCTCCAGTGGATTAAAGAAACGCTTGAACTAAAACCCGACCATCGTTGGGAATCTCCATCAGGCTATAATATTTTTGTGCTAGATCGAGGATCTGTTCGCTTCAATGTTCCCCAAAATTGGGTTTTGGAGCCACAAGAAAAATCGTTCAAGTTTCTCGATAAAAAATCGCCAGACGATGATTGCTGTTTGGAAGTATCTTTCAATCGCTTGCCACCCAACGACTGGAGCCAGTTTCCGCTAAAATCAGCCTTGAAAAAAGCGATGGAAGATGACAGTCGTGATGTCATTGAGCGGGGAGAAATATTCACCATCAAGCGGCAAACTGCCCGGATTGTCTGGACAGAAATTAAGTTTATCGACACCCAAGCAGAACCACGGGAAGCTTTTTCGCGGACTTGCATTGGTTTGGGGTCAAATGTTCAGTGCTTGATTACATTCGATTATTGGGCAGATCAAGCAGAGCAACTAATACCTGTTTGGGATGAAGTAATGCGTAGTCTCACCCTAGGGCTGTATATCCGCGATCCAATGACTGGTGTAGCTTTCCCAGACTGAACAACAAGGTAATACAGATGATTCATTACTTGGTCATCCATTAGACAACCGATGTGGAAATTAATTATGCGTTACCCAGACCCCCTAAAGACGTAGCAATGCTACGTCTCTACATTTTTTCCACTTCTTGTGTCTTTTTGTTTGAATTGTGTATCAAATAAAGCAAGTGTAATTTAAGTAATAGGCGATCGCTGTATTTAGTTTAATAAAATATAAAGCAAAAAAGTTTTTTAATTTACACTTTTGTGGAAGCAAGAGAAGTAAAAAATTCCTTCGTTTTCTAATTAACAGAGTTATCGCTCAATTCAGTTAGCGATCGCATCCACACGAAAGCACTTTATACTTAGTTTTGATTGGCTCCAAAGACAGTTACAAATGCGCGCAACTTCTATGACAAGAAAAGTACTAACTGGATTAAAGTCAGACGTTTATGAACATCCCTTCGACCGCAAAGCGCTGGCATCTTTGGAGAAAATGCCCGGAGTGCCTTTGCTGATGAAAAAAGTCAACGAGTATGGCATTGATCGCTTGCTTCGACTTCGATGCTTGGGTGCTGATTTTCGAGTCACATCCAAGAATTTTCCGGTGTTGCATTTATCGTTGGTAGAAGCTTGCCGCGTTTTGGAGACACCTTTACCGGAACTGTATCTGTGTCGCGGTACGGGACATATCCGCACTATCACAATCGGGGTGGAAAATCCGATCGTCAACGTCAATTTAGAAACATACGAATGGCTCTCACCAGAGGAACTAGTATACGTTATGGGGCATGAAATTGCTCACATAAAAAGCCAGCATATGCTTTATCACCAAATGGCATTAGTGATGCCAACCATAAAAGGCTTAATCAACTCCGCAACATTGGGCTTGGGTGGCTTGGCAGCTAGTGGGATGGAAGTTGCATTCTGGAATTGGTTGATGATGGCAAGGTTTACCTCCGATCGAGCGGGGTTACTGGCTTGTCAGGATGTGAATATAGCTGTAACCACATTGATGAAACTGGGGGGACTGCCAAACGAACATTTGACACCAGTGGTGAAAACCGAATTTCTCAATCAGGTAGAGGAATTTACAAGCAAGGATTTGGATAATCCGGATAAGCTGATGAAACTGCTAAGTTTTAGCGAATCGAACAGTTCCTGGATCATTCTCCGGGCAGCTGAACTATTAAAATGGGTCAATTCAGGTGAGTACGAAGCGGTGAAAAGCCAGCCTAACCTAAAGATATCAGAAATTAACCAGTCAGACACAGACGACCAATTAGAGAAAGAAGATCAATTAGAAAAAGAGGATAAAGCCGAAAACGAGAAGGATTGGAATTTCTTGACGAATTGGTAAATCAAGTAACATGGTCTCAGGTTCATGGGTTTACATCGAAAATGAAGATGAAAAACTTTAAATTATAGGATATACAGGAAATGGGTAGCGATCGCACTTTCAACCCAACCATAATCGCTTTCCCAAATTAACCGCGATCGCGCTTCGCATTTTACACATAGGACAACTCTACAACAGGGGTAAAATACAAGCAATTCCCTTTTATTAAAAACGTCATATACTCATTCTGTGCAAAACTATGGCGTACAGCGATTTTACTCTAGAAAAAGCTGCGGCTGTTTTGGGAATCACCACCCAAGAAGCCGATCTGTTTCCCAAGCTTGTACCTCTTTCTATTCCTTCGTGGTTAAATGAAACTTTAGGAAAGCGAACCCAATTAGCTCTGATTAGTGAAAAGGCTCGGAGCGAATTTATTATTGTCCCGATTTTACTAGCCTGTCGCGATCTCAGCCAACATAGCTTGGCTATTTTCTCTGGACAAAGACTTGACGTTGATCCTGCACAAGGTTTGATTGGGGAATGTGATTTTATTTTAGCAATAGCTCCACCTTTACCACCGTTGCGATCGCCAATTCTCACTATTGTGGAAGCGAAGAAAAATGATGTTGAAGCTGGGTTAGGACAGTGCATCGCGCAAATGGTGGCAGCGGATTTATTCAATCGTTCATCTGGACAAGCAGAAATAGCTGTGTATGGATGTGTGACAACAGGAGAAGTATGGCAGTTTCTGCAACTTTCGCAAAAAGTGGCTTTGCTTGATAAGCAAAGATTTTACTTGGATAACGTAGGAGCTATTTTGGCAATTGTACAGAGAATTGTTCAACAATTCAGTAGTTAATTTGTGTAACACTTTGTTCTCGCGAGTGGATGAATTTACTTTTGAGTTGGGGCAATGATTAAAATATAAAATTAGCGATCGCAGGTGAGTTATATGGATGACAGAATTATTAAGACATCAGGGGTTTTTAGATGCACGTTATTACTCGTAAACGGCTGAATGAATTTGCTAAACTTCATCCAGATACAAATAACGCCTTAGTTCAGTGGTATCGATTGGTCAAGGGAAATGAGTTTGCCTCATTTGTGGAACTCCGCGAAATGTTTGCCTCAGCAGATCAAGTCGGTAAATTGACAGTGTTTAATATTGGTGGTAACAAAGTTCGACTCATTGCCGCAATTCACTACAACCGCCAAAAAGTCTACATTCGGGCTGTGTTAACGCATTCAGAATATGATGAAGGAAAGTGGAAGGAATAATGCAAAGCTTAAACCTAGATAAAACCATCACTGCTTGGTCATCCATTGCCGAAAACGTCTTTGTTCCTCACACAGAACAGGAATATGAACGCTTGATTGAGATCCTTGATTGTCTCATCGATCAAGTTGGTGAAGACGAGACGCATCCGCTTGCGTCTTTAATGGAAGTTATCGGTGTTTTAATTGAAAACTACGAAACTGAACACATTCCGGAGTTAAGTGAATATATTTCAAAACGCGAACATTTAATTCACAAACTCAAAGCCAAAGACTCCACAGGACGTTGGGCTTATTATTTCGTTTTAGTAGAAAGTGAGTTAGAACAGGCATTTCTGCAAGCACTTGAGTCTAATAAGAGCATTAATATTGAGGATTATGGAAAAGTCGTTGCCTCCTGTTATGAGCAAGAACCTGACAAGAGCACTAAAGCAATGCTCCAAGAAAAGTATGGCTTCATTGTTTAACCCTTCTCTATTAGAGCTTAAGATATAAGTGCATATCACACAAAATCTCTGTGATGCGATCGCTCATAAAGGCAATTAAATCATCTTTATTACCTGCGATCGCCAAAATATTGCAAATTCCACGAGTCATCTGGAAATCTGCGGTTCTTTCAATACTTACATAAATCGTATGCAAAATGTTTCGGGTTGCTGTCCGGTTGGTGCTACTTTTTCTGCCACCGCAAAAAAGGCTTGCATTATATTATGATGTTAAAGTGCGATCGCTACCTCAGCAAGCCCTATGTAGTCACATTACAGTTTTCATATTAATTGTCATAATTCGATAGAATTAGTGTATGAAGTTTGAATGGGATCAGCAAAAAAACGAGGTTAACATTGCAAAACATGAACTGGATTTTGCAGATGCGTATCGGATTTTCAGACTACCACTTCGGATTTCTCTCGATGACCGTCAAGATTATGGAGAAGATCGATTAATTGGGCTGGGAATGCTTGATGGACGTATTGTAGTTGTGGTTTTCACAGAACTAGACGAGAAAACAATCCGAATTATCTCACTTCGTAAAGCTTTACCTTATGAACGAAAACGCTATGAACAATATCTCAAGAACGAACTGGGAGAAAGTTGATTCGCTGACAGAAGAAGAGATTGATACATCCGATATTCCTCCCTTAACTGAAGAGTTTTTTAGCAAGTCTCGATGGTGGAAGCCTGTTGCGTCAAGTCATGTTCTTGTTGAGATAGATCCTGAAACATTGGCTTGGTTCCAGTCTCAAGGTGAAGATTATGGAAAGAGAATGGCAGCAGCATTGCGAATCTATGCAGAAGCTCACCAAATGGGGCAAAAGTAAAAAGTTACTAGATGAACGCGATCGCACCAACGGTCTAGCCGATCGCACTATTTAATCTAAAAAATCGTCATTAAAAATAGTCTTTTATTTGACAGTTTTTCTTTAAGCAAAATGCAATTCAAATCTAAAAACCATACTCCATAAGAGTTATACTGTCTAAAGCATCAAAACAGATTGTTCCTAGATAATCCTGCAACCTAAATTTAGGCTAGAAATAGGCTCTTTTTTCTGCCACCGCTAAAAAACCTTGCATTATATGATGTTGAAGAGCGATCGCCAAGCTCGGAGTAATCCCAAGAGTGCATTTGACGGAAAGGAAGACCCATCTTTTGGAAGACATACTTCTCTTTCACACCAGAAGCTACGAGGTCAGGCTTCAGCGCTTTGATAAACTCTTCAAACTCATATGCGGTAACGTCGTCATAAACGATGGTGCCGTTTTCGATGTAGCCAGTGGTACGTTTGTAATCGTCGTTATGACCGAACTCATAACCTGTACCAATCATCTTCATTCCCAAATCTTGGAATGCGGGTACAACGTGACGGGGACGCAGACCACCAACCATCATCGCGACAGTCTTACCTTCCAAACCTGGACGATATTTTGCCAGGATCGCATCCATCGTTGGCTGATATTTAGCGATGACCTTCTCAGCGTTTGCTTGAATCTTCTCGTCAAATTTAGAAGCAATTTCGCGTAAAGATTCAGCAATCTTGGTAGGACCAAAGAAGTTGTATTCTAACCAGGGAATACCGTAGGTTTCTTCCATGTGACGGCTGATGTAGTTCATCGAACGGTAGCAGTGAATCAAATTCATCTTCACGTTCGGTGTCATCATCATTTCATTGATGGTGCCATCACCAGACCACTGAGCGACTACGCGCAAGCCGAGTTCTTCTAACAAAATGCGGCTAGCCCAAGCATCACCACCGATGTTATAATCACCGATGATTGCGACATCGTAGGGGGTAGACTCTAATTGCAGTTTGCCGTCTTTCTTGTCTTTATCTGCCTTAGTAAAGACCCAATCGCGCACTGCGTCGTTAGCAATGTGGTGTCCCAAAGACTGAGAAACACCCCGGAAGCCTTCGCAACGCACAGGAACAACAGGCTTTTCAATCGCTTTTGCTGCTTTTTTAGCAACAGCTTCGATGTCATCCCCAATTAGACCGATGGGACATTCAGATTGAATGGAAACACCACGGTTGAGAGGGAAAAGTACATCGAGTTCTTCGATTAGCTTTAAGAGTTTTTTGTCACCACCGAAAACGATATCTCGTTCTTGGAAGTCGGAGGTGAAGTTCATGGTGCCAAAGCTATCTATACCTGTGGTGCCTATATAATAGTTACGACGACCAGACCAAGACCAGTAACCACAACCTACAGGACCGTGGCTGATGTGGATCATGTCTTTGATGGGACCCCAAACCACACCCTTAGAACCTGCATAAGCACAACCACGAGCGGTCATTACACCAGGAAGAGATTTGATGTTAGACTTAACGCCGCAGTCAGCTTTGCCTTCTTCAAATACGTTTAAGTGCTTTTCCCGTTTTTTCTTGGCTTTGTCGGGGTAAGCTTCGAGAACTTCTTTAATTAGTTCTTTTCTTTCTTCGATGATGTTCTTGTTTTCTGGAGGTGTCATATTCTGCCTCAGTAGGTCTTAAGGATCTGGGAATAAGGAAGGGAAGGGCACATTTTATTGCTGATCTTCCCCTGAGGGGTTGGGGACTTGTAGTCCCCTAAGGGGTAGAAGGTAGGGAGAAAGTAAAAGGGAAATTATGCAATTTACTCCTTTTTTCTTTGAAAACGACTTATGCTACAGGAGCTTCGATAGCACTCTTGCCAACCATCTTCTCTGTATTTTCATCGCTTTCGAGAACACCAAATTCAATCAACAATTCTTCTAGCTCTTCCATTTCGATGGGTGTGGGGATAGCTAGATTTTTGTTTTCGATGATCTTTGTAGCTAATGCACGATATTCTTGACTTTGATTGCTGTCAGGTGCGTACTCGTTAACAGTCATCCGACGCAATTCTGCGTGTTGAACGATGTTGTCGCGAGGTACATAGTGAATCATTTGGGTGTTCAAGCGTTTTGCCAGGGTTTCGATTAGTTCGATTTCCCGGTCAACGTTACGGCTGTTACAAATCAATCCACCCAAGCGCACACCACCAGTGTGAGCATATTTCAAAACACCGCGAGCGATGTTGTTAGCCGCATACATCGCCATCATTTCACCAGATGTAACGATGTAGATTTCTTGTGCTTTGCCTTCACGAATAGGCATTGCGAAACCGCCACATACAACGTCACCTAATACGTCGTAAGATACGAAGTCAACGTCTTGGTAAGCACCGTTTTCTTCTAAGAAGTTAATAGCGGTGATGATACCACGACCAGCGCAACCTACACCAGGTTCTGGACCACCAGATTCTACGCAACGAACGTTGCGGAAGCCGGTGAGCATGACTTCATGAAGTTCTATATCTTCAACAGCACCACGTTCAGCAGCCAATTGGAGAACGCTTGTTTGAGCTTTGCTGTGCAGCATCAAACGGGTGGAGTCAGCTTTGGGGTCGCAACCCACAATCAAAATGCGCTGACCCATTTCTGCCATAGCTGCAAGGGTGTTTTGAGAGGTGGTAGATTTACCAATACCGCCTTTACCGTAGAAAGCTATCTGTCTAATTTTTTCATCAACGGACATGATTGTTTTGCTCCTGCAATTGGTTGATTAATGGGTATGCAGCGTTTGTGTGATGGGTTCACTTATCCGATTTACAGCGCTGACCGCTTTGAAGAACGTGCCTGGAGGCGATCGCTCTCCCACTAAAATTATTGAAAGCATCGTCGTTTCCTCGTTAAATTTGTTTTCTTTTGGTTTTATGATTATTTTTTATCACTGGTCATTAGTTTTAACTAATGACCAATGAACCTAAGAATTAGGCACTTTACAAATACGTCATAATCTGTATCAGTGCTTAATAAGAAGTAGAACTTGACCCGCGTTTTGCCCCAATTCAAAATTACAATCTTCTTTTAGAATTTAGAATTTTGAGTTGGTAGCAGGGACTACTTGTTTAAAATAGCACCCTTCAATTTGTCAACACGAGCAACTGCGGCGTTTGTGTCCTCTTGTGAAGCACCAACAGAAGCCATTGATGCTTTCAGATGAGAAACGATCGCATCGAAGTGTGACTGCTGTAGATTCATCCCTGTGTGGGTTGCTTCCATTGTGCGTCCCTTGTATTCGTTGGGACCTTCAAAAATTTGAGCGAAGAAAGCAACTTGATGCTTGCCTTGCTTTTCCATATCTGTTTTAGCAAAAAACGGTTGGAGGGTGTTATCTGCTAAAATACGTTTGTGGAAGTCCTGGACTACTTTATCCAGAGTTGGTTTTCCGCCAAGTTTATCGTACAACTTGTCCATATCTTTCTCCTTTGAAGCGAGTTGGATGACTAATATGTGCTGTCTTTTGTCAGTAGGACGGAAAGATCGCAAGTTATTTGGGTCAAATCCTACTTTCTGTACTTGGCTTATACTATGACGTATTTGTAGAGTACTTAAACCTTAAAACAATGGCTCAACTGCTTCAACGACTATGCTTTGAGAAATGCGATCGCGCAATCTCGCTTCAATCGCAATTTTCAAGGTTGCAGTACTGCTAGAACAAGAACCACATGCACCTTGGAGTAGAACCTTGACCCGATCGCCTTCGACATCGTACAGTTCGACATCTCCACCGTCGGCTAGCAATACAGGTCTAACTTCTTCATCCAATACTTTTTGAATGAGTGCGATTTTTTGGACAGTCGTCAACGCTGGTTTAGCAATTTCTGTAACAACCCCGCTTTTATGACTTGCAGGAGCGGCGATGGTCAGTGCAGATTCCCTTTGCACATCTCTAATTATATCATCAATAGTCGCTAAACAAGATCCGCATCCGCCACCGGCTTTAACGTAATTTGTTACTTCCTCTGCGGTGATAAGACTATTCTCTCTGATTACGCGGCGAATCTTTGTATCGCTGATGCCAAAACAGGTACAAATTAGCGCTCCTTCATCATCATCGTCATGAACTTCGCGCTCAATGCCGCGATAATTAAAGATAGCAGCTTCTAAAGCTTCTTGTCCCATTACCGAACAATGCATTTTGGCTTCAGGAAGTCCACCTAAATAATTAGCGATGTCTTTGTTTGTGACTTTTAGTGCTTCATCAAGAGTTAAATCTTTAACTAACTCAGTCAAAGCACTACTTGAAGCGATCGCACTCGTACAACCAAAGGTTTGAAAGCGTGCATCAAGAATCTTGTCTGTGTCAACTTGAACTTTTAGATGCAATCTCAAAGCATCACCGCAAGCAATACTACCGACTTCGCCAGTAGCAATTTTAACATTTTGTTCAGCAGTTTCTTCAATTTCACCCTGATTTTTGGGATTGTAGAAGAGTTCTAATACTTTGTCTGTATATTCCCACATAAGTTGATTTTAGATTTTAGATTTTAGATTTTGGATTGGGGAGTGGTGAGTGGGGAGTGGGGAGTGGGGAGTGGTGACAAGACACAAGAAAAATCTTCACTCTTCCCTACTCCCTACTCCCTATTCCCTACTCCCTAATAATTAGCGATGAGCGAGTGTTTGTTCTTGTGCTTGCAACCAACCTGCTTGATCGTTTTTGAAGGGTGACATATCGCGCAGACGTTGGATAATATCGGGCATTACTGCGATAACTTGGTCAATTTCGGCTTCTGTTGTGTAGCGGCAAAGGCTGAAGCGAATTGAGCCGTGTAAAATGGTGTAGGGTAAGCCCATTGCTCGCAGAACGTGAGAGGGTTCGAGAGAACCAGAACTACAAGCTGAACCGGAAGATGCACAAATGCCGTGTTGGTTTAAGTAAAGGAGAATTGCTTCACCTTCGATATACTTGAAGCCGATGTTGGTAGTGTTGGGTAATCTCTGCGTTGTATCGCCGTTCACTTCGCAATCGGGGATTTTGGTGAGTATGGCTTGTTCGAGGCGATCGCGCAATTTTCTTTCTCGTTTTGTCGCTTCTTCTAAGTGTAACGCTTCCAGTTCCGCAGCTTTGCCCAAGGCGATAATTCCGGGAACGTTTTCTGTCCCTGAACGGCGTCCGCGTTCTTGTTGTCCACCAATTAGGAAGGGACGGAATCTTACACCGCGTTTCACATACAAAACACCAATTCCTTTTGGTGCATGTATTTTATGACCGGACATCGTAAGCATATCGATGGTGCTGGTCTTCATGTTTAGCGGGATTTTACCAACCGCTTGCACCGCATCTACATGAAATATAGCACCATACTCTTTGACGCGCAAGCCAATTTCCTCAATTGGGAAGATTACACCGGTTTCGTTATTAGCGTACATAATCGTCACTAAAGCGGTGTTACCTGTCAGGGAGGCTTCTAGTTCATCTAGATCCAACTGTCCCTGACCATTCACTGATAAGTAGGTAACGGTGTAACCTTGAGTTTCCAGTTGTTTGCAGACATTTAGCACTGCTGGATGTTCAACTTGGGTGGTGATGATGTGACGCTTTTCGGGTTGCGCTAACAATGCAGCACGAATGGCAGCGTTATCACCTTCTGTACCGCAACTGGTGAAGATGATTTCTGAGTCATCACATCCCAGTAAGGCTGCAACTTGTTGACGCGCTTGCTTTACGGCTTTACCGACTTGCCCACCAAAGGTGTGCATACTCGAAGGATTACCGTAAAAATCTGTCATGTAGGGCATCATTGCCTCTACTACTTCTGGATCTACTTTGGTTGTGGCGTTGTTATCCAGATAAATGCAGTTCTTTTGCATTGGTTTTTACTTAATTTAAGAATAGCGCAAATTTGTCTTTATATTGAAGGTTTTTAGAGGTGTAGCAATCCTATTTGAAGAGAAACGAACCGCCAAGAAGCCAAGAGCGCCAAGGAGGAGGAAGGAGAGAGTTTTTAGGATTGGTAGTGTATGAAGTGTAATAGTAGCAAATAATTAGCGATCTTTTATTACTCTCGTCAGATTAAATTTGAAACCCTATTTTCAGATTAGTCCGCGAAGGCAAACGAGCGTTTGTGTAGCCGCGATTTTAATCGTCGGGATTTCTTCAATTTTAGTTATTTGCTGTTGATTTTTTGCAATTGCTCGGAGTATTTTTGGGAATAAGAGTTAAACCAAGTTTCCCAATAATCTGGTTCTTTTTTGAGATTTTTAACTATACTGTTGTAAGTGTCAAACCATGATTCCCAATAATCGTTTGGCTGTTTAACGCAACCGTTGCAAGTGGGACAACCGGCTTGACATTGAGGCACGCTATAAACACTATCAACGCAGTTTGTGCAAAGGTCGGGGTCAATTGAGTGCTTTCCGTCAATTATTTTTATTGCACCAACTGGACATACAGTCTCACAAAGATTGCAGGAAATACATTGGCTGGTAATTTTGTAAGCCATGATTATTCTCCTTATTATATTAGGGGAATGGTGGTAGGAGTGTTGTTGGGTGTTAGTGGTTAGTTAGTAGTGAGCGGTTTACCGCTCGTCGCTCTTGGATTTTAACGGCTTAAGCTGTTACTACGTTAAGGAGCGTTTATTTATGCCTATCTACTAACTACTAACCACTAACCACTAACTATTGCTTATTCCATTGTTGGTAAAACTCTAATGCAACTTTTTCGATGACATCGTAGCTTTCAACAGTCTGTATTCCGACTGCTTGTAATTTTTCTTTGGGAGATTCGCCAATTTTGGAGACTAAAACTGCTTTGCAATCTGCGATCGCTTCTATAATTTTTTCTAGTGTGCCTTCTTCTCCATATCCACTTTGGCAGAAGTGGTCTATTTTGCGATGGCTGACAAAGCGAGCTTCGTTACCATCTACTTCGTAAATTTGGAATTCTTTGGCATGACCGAAGTGTTGATTTACTAATCCGCTACCTTTGGTTGCGACTGCAACTAAGATTTTCGGACTGTTAGCAATTTTCTTGTCAGCTTTGGCTTTTTCTTTGGCTGCTTTGATTTCTTGTTGGAATTTCTCAATTCCTGCGTGAACCTCTTGACGTTTAGCCAAGTCGTATTCTGGTGTTATTTCCAAGAATTTGTCTTTGGTAAATTCTTGGCTGCGGTCTTCTCCTAATAATCCTACCGCATCTGCACGACATTGACGACAATGGCGCATCATTTTCATGTTGCCGGAGCAATCATCTTGAACTGCTTTGAGTTCTTTGGGTGTGGGACCACGCTGTCCGGTTAAGCCGAAGTGTGTACCGTGTTCTGGTGCAGAAATCAACGGCATAATGTTGTGCAAGAATGCACCTTTGGAGCGAATGACTTTATTTACTTCTACCAAATGCTCGTCATTAATTCCCGGAATCATCACGGAGTTGACTTTGCATAAGATGTCAGCTTCTTTCAAAGCTTGGAGTCCTTCCATCTGCTTTTCGTGCAGAATCTTGACTCCTTCAATGCCTCTGTAGCGCTTGCGGTTGTAATGAACCCAAGGATAAATCTTGACCCCGATTTCTGGGTCTACCATGTTGATGGTGATGGTGACGTGATCGATATTAAGTTGTTTAATGCGATCGACGTATTCGGGAAGCATCAATCCGTTGGTTGACAGACAAAGCTTGATATCTGGTGCTTGTTGGGCAATCAACTCAAATGTGCGGAAGGTCTTTTCTGGATTCGCTAGTGGATCTCCAGGACCTGCGATTCCCACAACTGTCATTTGAGGAATTTTGCCTGCAATTACCAATGCTTTGTGTGCTGCTTCTTCGGGTGTTAGCAATTCGCTAACTACTCCGGGACGACTTTCGTTCGCACAATCATATTTCCGGTTGCAATAGTTGCATTGAATGTTACAAGCCGGCGCAACTGCAACGTGCAGCCTAGCGTAGTGATGATGTGCATCTTCACTATAACAAGGATGTTTGGCAATGCGCTCTTTGGTCTTTTCGTCCATTTCGACGACGTGGCTAGTATCGCTCTTACGTCCGCAACCACCGGATTTTGCTTTGGTTGGTTCTGTGATGACGGTGGTGTTGATAATTTCTGTAGACGGTAGTGTCATTGAATCTCGCAAAAAATCGGTGGACTGTGACTGCCACTATGGGAGATGGAAGTACTACCTGTAGAATCGAAGTCGCGTCTTCTACTCACTTTGTCTGATGACTCAGGTCGTAAAACCCTGGTTTGCGACGTCGGCTGGTGTGTGTCAACGTTTGAATCTTGGTTTGTACAGCCCGCGACTTCTATTTACAGGATATGCTGCTATCTCATCCCTCCACTCACTAATCGCTCTTCTATCTGGGAGGAAAATAAGCTGTTGTCGTTGTCGGAGCGCTTAGTGATTGGCGATATAAGATTTATATCAGTCGTTCTCAAGGTCGTTGAAGCGGCTAGTATGGATAGAATTTATTGAATTAATTAAGCTTGTACTCAAAATATGAAACCCACTTTCCATCTGAGTTTCAAGAATTAAAAAATATTTTTCCGGGGTTAGGTACTAGTATTTTCTGATCGGGGTACTAGTATTTAGGGAGTAGGGTGCAGGGGTTCGATGTACTCAACTCTAACTCAATCCTCATAAGGATTAAAGCAGAATTTTACCTTTTTTTTATCTCTCTTAGGTTGTACTCAAGCTAGCCTTAAATGCATCAAAAAATACCATTTTTGGCATATTTAAGGAGCGAAAATCCGGAGTAGACTGATTTGGACTACTCCAGATTATTGCGAAATCAATTCTGTATACAACATATCATTTTTTTGAGGGAAAAAATGCAGTTTATTTTTTTTTAATGTTTTGGGGAATGTTAATGAGATTAAGTTGCACGTAAAAGTGGGTTTTGATGGGGCAAACCCGGTTATGTAGGGAGATGCAGCAATGCGGATATTTTGCATTTTTTTGGGCGATCGCGCTGCCGTATTTGTAATAATCCCATTCCAGATGATAGATTACCAGATAAAATCTGTAATGTTCCGCGAATGTTGTAAAAGTTATCCTAGGCATAACCTACGTTAAATACTCTCCTGGTTCGTAGTGAGCGGTTTACCGCTCAAATTAACGGCTGAAGCCGTTACTACGTTAAAGAGTGTTTATTTATGTCCGTATAGTTATTAACAAACTAGTGTTTTCTTAGTTACGTCAAAAAATTGCGGTAGTTAAAAGGGAAATTATGAAAGCGATCGCTATTCGTGGTTACGGTTCGGTTGATGTGTTGCAGTATGAGGATTTACCAACACCGAAAATAAAATCAGATCAGTTGCTGGTCAAGGTTCACGCTTCTAGTGTTAATCCGGTTGATTGGAAAATCCGTCAAGGAATGTTGCAATTGATTACGGGTTATTCTTTCCCGAAAATTTTGGGGTTTGATTTGTCGGGTGAAGTGGTAGAGGTTGGCTCTGATGTGACGCTCTTCAAACCCGGAGACTTGATTTATGCTTGTTTAAGTGTTGCTTTGGGGGGAGCTTATGCAGAATACGCTGCTGTTCCCCAAAGAGTTGCGGCAATGAAACCGGCGAATATGACCCATGAAGAAGCAGCTTCTTTACCTGTAGCTGCGGGTACTTCATTGCAAGCTTTGCGAGATTTGGGAAACATCCAACCGTTACAAAGCGTCTTAGTAAATGGTGCTTCGGGTGGTGTGGGTATTTTTGCAGTGCAACTTGCAAAGATTTTTGGAGCTCAAGTAACGGCTGTTTGCAGTAGCAAAAACTTTGATTTGGTGAAGTCTTTGGGAGCCGATCGCTTGATTGATTACAAGCAACAAAATTTCATTCAAGATGCTGCACGCTATGACATTATCTTTGATGCGGTAGCGAAAGAATCGTTTTCTAGCTGCAAAGAAGTTCTTAAACCCAACGGTATTTATATAACTACATTACCTACACCTGACGCTTTTGTGCAAGGTGCTTTGACTGCGCTGATTCCTGGCAAAAAAGCTAAATTCATTCTTTTCAATTGCAATACTCAGGACTTGACTTATCTTAAAGATTTAATTGAGGCTGGGAAAATGCGAACAGTAATTGATCGCACATTTCCTTTACAAGAATTAGCAGCAGCGCATACATACAGCGAAAGTGGTCGAACCGTCGGGAAAATTGCGATCGCGATCGGCTAGAAGAGAAGGGGAGGAGGGGGAGATGGGGGGAACTCTTGACTGTTGACTAATGACTAATGACTTTTGACTCTTGACTAATAACTATGGTTGACTATCTTATTTTCTTGGCGATTTCTACGTCTATTTTTGCTTTGTTCGCTTTGGGACTGAATTTGCAGTGGGGGTTTACGGGGTTAATTAACTTCGGACATGTTGCTTTTATGACTTTGGGAGCTTATACAACTGTGTTGTTGAGCTTAAAGGGGGTTCCGCTGTTGATTTCGGCGATAATTGGGGGAATTTTGGCGGCTTTGTTAGGTTTGGTAATTGGTTTCTCAACTTTGCGCTTGCGGGAAGATTATCTATCAATCGTGACTATTGGTGTTGGGGAATTGGTTCGGTTGGTGGTGAATAACCAAGAACTACCTGTAGGTGAGACTTGGATATCTGGGGCGTTTGGGGTGCAAAGTTATGCTATACCTTTATCTACAGCGCCTAATTTGATTGTTAGATTAATCATGATTGGGTTACTGACGCTGTTGGGTGGTATAACTTTATATTCGTTATGGCGTTGGATTCGTAGGACGAAAAAGTTAGGTAGCAAGCAAGAATTTGCTACACATTTAGGGGTAGGAATTTTATTTGCAGTGTTGACGATCGCAATTTATATTTCTGGAGCGATCGCGTTATATGATTACAACCCCAAAGCAGGTTTGATGCTGTCGTCGCTGCTAGTATTAGCTTTGGTATTTTGGCGCTTGCAAGTTTTAGTGCGATCGCCTTGGGGTAGAATTCTCAAAGCTATCCGCGAAGATGAAGAAATTCCTAAGGCTTTGGGTAAAAATGTCTTTTGGTATAAACTACAATCTTTAATGTTGGGTGGTGCGATCGCAGGCATCGCTGGTGCTTTTTTTGCATGGCAACTCAGCGCTATTTACCCGGATAATTTCCAACCACAGCTAACCTTTGATTGTTGGATTATGGTCATTCTCGGTGGTTCTGGTAATAATATCGGTACTATTTTAGGTGCTGTAATTTACTTTGCTTACGATGCTCTTACCCGTGAATACTTAGATGATATTTTCCCCAGTCTCAGCACTGAACAAGCAGGTGCATTTCGCATCATGATAATTGGTTTAATTTTGATTGTACTGATGGTTTGGCGTCCTCAAGGTATTTTAGGGAAAAAGGAGGAACTTACCCTTGGCAAATAATCAATCTTCAGAATTACCCCTATTAGCAGCAAGTGGTCTGGCAAAAAGTTTCGGTGGAATTAAAGCTGTAAATGATGCAGAAATTCAAGTTAAAAAAGGCAGCATTACCGGGTTGATTGGTCCCAATGGTGCGGGAAAAACGACTTTATTTAACTTACTTTCTAACTTCATCCGTCCAGATAAGGGACGAGTGGTTTTTGATGGGGAACAAATTCAGCAGCTACAACCGCACAAAATTGCCCAGCAAGGCTTGATTCGCACCTTTCAGGTAGCGCGGACTCTATCGCGGTTATCGGTGTTAGAAAACGTGGTTTTGGCAGGGCAAAAGCAAACTGGTGAGAACTTTTGGCAGGTACAGTTACAACCGCAGTTAGTTGCGAAGGAAGAAAAGCAACTGCGGGAAAGGGCAATGTTTTTGCTAGATAAGGTAGGATTAGCTGCAAAAGCGCAAGATTACGCTGGGGGGTTATCTGGGGGACAACGCAAACTCTTGGAAATGGCAAGAGCGTTGATGACCAATCCGAAGTTGATTTTGTTGGATGAACCAGCAGCGGGAGTGAATCCGAGATTGATTGATGATATATGCGATCGCATTATCACTTGGAATCGTGAGGAAGGTATGACCTTTCTGATTATCGAACACAATATGGATGTAATCATGTCGTTGTGCGATCGCGTTTGGGTTCTCGCTGAAGGACAAAATCTCGCTGACGGTACTCCAGCGGAAATTCAAAGCAATGCGAAAGTTTTACAAGCGTATTTAGGGCAATGAAGAAAGAGTCAAATCAGTTCCTTTAATCACATAATATTGTAGAGACGTTCCGCCGGAACGTCTCTACGACGGTTGCGATTTTTTCATTAGTCTTAATAAGCTGCATGATATGATATTATATGAACGTTTGACTTTTAAGCTGCTGTTTCTTCAACTTCAGCAAATTCAGTTAAGAAGCGGAATGCCTTAACAATATAACTAGCGCATTCTCTGGGAGAAGTATTGTAAAAAGACCTCCACGCACTACCTTTATCTTCATCGTAACGTTCTGCGCCTCTTTCTTGATGTGCATCCAACCAAGCGACTCGCACCGCATGACCGATTAACACATCTAAAACGATGTATTCTTCAATTTGTAAGCTTGGGTTGTTAGAAGCGATCGCTGCTAATTCCATTAATGCTTCAATATTAAGTTCTCGGTATTCTGGAGCCTCAATTTTATTTAATAAATGCTCGATTAGCAAAGCAAAGTTTTTTTCACCAGCTGTCATCTCCGATATCATCACTTCACTATCCAAACGATTGCGACGCTCTAATTTATCCCCAATAACTAAGCCTTTACAATGATGCATCACCAGCCAAACTTGCTGAAAAAAGTCTTTGGGGACGCGTCCTGTAGCACCTTCCGCTTGACGAAATCGGCGCCAACCACCTGCTGGTATATCTATTTCGGCTTCGATTGCTGGTTGCACTACCCATTCAATATCAGTTTCTTTTTGTTTGACGTGTAATGATTCTTGTTTACGTAATAAGTTACTCATGCCGGCATATTCAGTTAATACTTTCTGCAAGCGCGTTTTCACTTCAAAAGGTGAAAGTTCCATCAATTTTTCATAAGCTTCGTCTTGAGTAACATGCATTTCTCCAGCAATTTCGCTAGTTAGCAATAAAATGTAATAGCCGACTCTCAATGTCAGCAGCCCTTTAAATAATTCCGGTTCTGACTTGATTAACAAACCCAGATATATGAGAATTTCTTGAGTGAGAACGCGATCGCTTATATCCTCACGACAGAAGTGATTTATTTTCTCGACAATTTCGTTATGAGATAATGGCACAGTTATCAGCGACGCTTCGCTATAAGCTTTACCCACAGCGATTTGCTTACCCCTGACCAAAATACTCGTTACCACGTCTGACAGCGCAATATAAGTCATCTTCTGCAAACCCCCAGCGCGACGTACTATCCCCCAAATCCCCATTTCTCCGGCTCTGGTGTATACTTCGTCAAGTAAATCTGCTACGGTGGCAGGATGTCCCGGTCCACCAAAGCCGGTATCAAATTCCAATCCTTCCAAACGAGTTAAAGTCTGCAATAACTCTATTTGCTCGTAAAGATTTTCTGATGAGCGCAATGATGAAAGCAACAATCCCAGGTTAGTTTGACACTCCATTTGAAATTCTTGGGTGTGTTCTAAATGCCAGTTTTTCTCTGGATTATAAGCGAGATAACGACAACGTAACCCGGCATTTTTTACTGCGGAAAGTAAAAATTCTTCTTCTTTGACTAAATCAATTCTTTCTATGGTTGTAGTCAACATCAACTGATTTAATCGTCCTAATTTGACGCGCACACCTTGACAAACACCATCTTTTAATTCTTGCATCAGTTCTAATAAAGCTTCTGAACCTGTTTCCAACATGGTGTGAGTCAACATTAATGTTAAAGTTGGACGTCCTAAATCGCTCCAATACTTTTGGATGTAACCAAGTTCGCTTCTGAGTTGATCGACTAAAAAATGATAATCGAGAGTTAAATAGAACTGTTCAGAATCTAAAAATGAAGGTAAAAATACGACCGTTTCGTTTCCAAAACGGAAAATTCTCGATGTTGTCAAACTCCGTGGACTGCGTGGTGGACGTCCGGTTAAACCTAGTTTATCACAGCGTCCAATTTGCTTATAAATAGCAATTAAATCTACGGCTTCTCTAACTTGAATCGGTTCTACTTGTGCGGGTGTTTGTGTTTCAATTCCGCGAACTTCTAGCTTTGCTTGTAATTCTTGATCTTCGGCTAGCAAAGCTATTTGTACCAAAGCTTGACGTTCTTTACCTATACATAAATGTCTTCCCAAAGGGTCAATATCCCCAACGGCTAATAATCCATCACTTAACATTTGACCGAGAAAATATAAACTCTGTGCCCAAACTAGGGGAATATTTTCGTTAGGTAAGCGTGGTTGACTTTGGGGTGTTAATCTTTCGACTTCTACGTTTGCTTCGGGGACATAATAAAGTTCTGGTAATAATAGTAATCCATCGCGTTCAAAAAGTAATGATTCTAAACTTGCTTGATATTTCTTAACTTGTTCTTGATCGCCGCGAAATAATCCATCTAAAAGTAAATAAGTGAAAAATAAGGGCCATTCACATTCAATATGCTCAAATTGTTTGAGTTCCCAAGGTTCGTAATGCAAGCGATGAGAGTCTTCTAAAACGGTTTGGTGTCCATCGCGTAAAAAGCGTTTGCAACCGTATTTTCCTTCCAGTTTATTGATGATATCATTAAAAGTGCGATCGCGTAACTCCACATCTTCCACTGCAAAGGCAGGAAAGCTAATTACACTCAACAGCGCTGCATCAATTTCTTTCGAGCCTGATTCTCTCGGCAATAATGATTCTAATGTAATTCGAGCGCGGGCAATTTCATCTGGCAGCGCGTGAATTACCGATGTTTGACTACCGCGTACACCAAATAAATCCACTCCATTAATCGCTTCTAAAGCGGCTTTTGCCATGCCGATGGAACTAGCATTTAATTCGGCGTTACCGTGATTAATTTTATTTCCACGTTCCCAAATGCCATAATCTGGAGTGCGGTAAGCTCGCCCTATATAGTAAACTAAATTTTGGACGAAATTCACCTCGTCAATCGTAAAAATAATCTGCAATCCCGAAGCGGTCATTTGTGCTAACATCAAGATAAATATTGATGTTGCATCAAGTTGCAAATGTCCCCATTCGTCATCGCCGACAACAATATCTCCTGTCTCGGTATTATATTTCGCGTGTAAGGCATCTAATGGCGATTGAGTCTGCTTAAATTTCTCTACCTTGTGTGATTGTCGCATCATGGCAAACAGCAACCCACGCATCAGTTTGACAACACTGTGTTCTAACTCATAGGTGCGTCCATTATCTTCATCCACTTTGCGGTATGCTAATCCTAAACCCCAAACAGCTAAAATACTGTATACATTATCTCGCACCCAAGCATCAGTATAATCACCATGTGCCGTTATTGCCGTACTCGCTGGAAGCAAGCCACTAATTGCATTTTGACGTACTAGGATAATTGTCTTAATTTGCTCATAATAATACTCAAGGCGAGTTAGTAATTCATTAATTGTTTTCATAATCGGATTCTTCGCAAAGGGTGTAAATTCGATTTAATGGCGATGAATTGAATTTTCTTATAAATATCAGAATAACTTTTGCCTGAGGCTTCTGGCTTTTAACTTCTTAGTGAACTATAGCCGAAATTGTAATTTTTTTCAAATCTTCCTCAGTTTTGTTTAGCGAATTTTGGTGTTGCTGAATTAAGTAATGAAAGTTATTAAGTAGGAGAACTAAATTAAACTTCAGATCGTAGTAAGGACTTTAGTCCTTAAAATGCTTTTCCAGAGCGATAAATCGCTCACTACGAACTCATATTTTATTTTATATTTAATTATGTCCACCTACTTAGTTTGACAAGGGTAATTCATAAAAATAAATGCCCAGCCGTGAAGCGTATAGTATATCAAGGGTTCGAGAAGACCCTTGGCGCGAAGGATACCCACAATCAGGGAAACACACGGAGAAAAACATTTATTTATTTGGCAGTATGCTAACCAAAACTATGAGTAGAGACGTAAAATTTTATGTCTGTATATCAACCTTTTAATATCTGTATTCAGCAAATGTGATTTTTTTAGTAGATATTAGACATAGGAGTAAAAATTAATTATGCGTTGTCCAAAACCCTTGATTAGACGTAGCTAGCTTACGTCTCTACATTCTTTTTCACGACGTTTGTCTATTTTATACAGGGCAAATCTTTCATGTGAAGTAAGAAGCTCTTAGAGTTTAGTTGGGTGATGCCGAGTATACCCAACAGATGCTCCCATGTATCGATCAACTCTCGTGAAATAAAAAATGCGGATGTTTGAGATTGAAACTTTGACCAGTTTAACAGCACAAAACAATAGATACTCAAAATTGACACTCCCCGCCATAAATGGACGGGGATTCTGTGTAAGATTGAATGTCCCACTTACCTAAAAGCTTTAATTCACCAATACCCTTTTTATCAGTAAAAGTGATGCGTCTTTTGGTTGAATGCAACTTCCACCCTGATGTTTTATATTCAACGCTCCTACAGTCTTTTTGAAAGCGTGGATATCCCTTCTTACCCGATTTTTTAGATTTACAATTATCGTAAAACCTTGATATAGCAGACCATCCACGCTCTGCGGCTGATTGTACAGCCATTGAATTTAGGTCAGCAACAAAGACAAATTCTTTGCGTAGTTGGGTAGAGTACTTGTTAAGAGCAAACTTGTCAACTTTCAACTCTCTATCCGCATCCATCCAATATCTAACCGCTTTATTGCGGATGAATTGGGTGGTACGGATAGCATCATCAATAGCAGAATATTGAGCTTTTTTGCCTTTAACGTTGTACTCCAGAACCAACATCGTGTTAACCTTTTGCTAAACTTATTTGTATTCGACTTATTACTAATATACAATATCTATATACAGATTAGCAAGTATTATTGTAAAGTTATGGCTAAGTTTTCTCCCGATGAGTATCGGCACGAGGGTAATGCTGTTTCGCTCCTAAACTATCATTTCGTGTTTATACCTAAGCGGCGTAAAAAAGTGCTAGTAGGAGCTATTGCAGAAAAACTACAAGAGATTATTTTTGAGGTTTGTGTTGAGAACCGATGGAAAATTATTGCACTGGAAATTATGCCAGACCATGTTCACATGTTTGTAAACGCAAAACCAAGCGATGATCCAAGTAAGATTATTCGACTGATTAAAGGTAGAGCCTCGCATGTGTTAAGAAAAGATTTTCCAGAGTTAATGAAATTACCAACACTCTGGACACCAAGCTATTTCGTAAGCACAGCAGGCAATGTTTGCACAGAAACAGTGAAGCGATATATTGAACAACAAAAGGCATGACGGTAGGATAAATCCTACCACCAGCCTTCATCCCCACATCTGTTGCACAGAATGCAGAACTACGTTCCTGTTCTTCCGGGGTTTTCGGCATCTACCTTATAAACGGTTCTTCAGTAGACATCTTCAGAAAAGATGTAGAGACGTAGCTAGCTTACGTCTAATCAAGGGTTTCGGGCAACGTATAGTTCATTTCTGGAGATGTCTAGTAGTTAGTTTTTTCCTGTCAGAGTATCATACGGAGTTCAGCCTGTTTTTAATCAAAGCGGTAGAATAATCTTCAATCTTAAGTATGATTACACAAGGAATACTTTTCTTGCAAAATAAAGACTACTTCTGGTATTGTAAACATTATTACTCTGTGAAGTTATAAATTTAATTCATCTAAGTGCTTGACACAAATCCTCCCAGTAGTAAAATCAACACAAAGTAAACAATAATCAGGGCATTTCACAAAAAGAGTGTGGAAGATCGCAGATTGACCACACTGAATCTTAGCATTTACCGGATAACCAATTTCCGAGTTAGTATTATGACTTAGCGATGCCGGGAATCGGATATCGATGTTCAATTTTTGAGATTTTATGGACTACAGTCCACAAGATGGCAGTATTAACCTCCTCTAGCTGGTGAGAAGCATCTCCCAGCGAGGGGGGGACATTTGGAGGTATTTATCATGCTTATACACGATGTTCGCAATTCTGTTGTTGACGTTGATGTTGCTGACTTGAACCAGTTGAAATCGGATTTGAATCATTCACAGCCGGTTGATGTCGGGGAATATATTGAACAATTACCGAAAAAACAGCGAGCGATCGCATTCCGCTTACTCAACAAATCTCAGGCAATTGATGTATTTGAATATCTACCCCTAGATGTCCAAGAAGAATTGATAAATTCGCTTCATGATGTGCAAGTAGCGCAAATTGTCGAGGCAATGAGTCCCGATGAACGGGCAGAATTATTTGACGAATTGCCGGCAGGGGTAATTAAACGGCTTTTACAAGAACTTAGTCCCGAAGAACGACAAGCTACAGCCACAATTCTTGGTTATCCAGAAGGTACCGCTGGACGGTTGATGACAACAGAATATGTCAGGTTGCGTCAAGGTTTGACTGTCGGGGAAGCGTTGAGTAAAATTCGGCGTCAAGATGAAGATAAAGAGACGATTTACTACGCTTACGTCACAGACGATAACCGCACCTTGGTTAGTGTAGTTTCTTTGCGTCAGTTGCTATTTACTTTTCCGGAAGTTTATATTCGCGAAATTTCTAGCGATCGCGTCGTCAAAGTCAGAACAGAAACTCCCCAAGAAGAAGTCGCGCAAGTAATGAAGCGCTATGATTTAATTGCTATACCAGTAGTTGATAGAGAAGAACGATTAGTTGGCATTGTCACCATTGACGATGTTATCGATATTTTAGAAGAAGAAGCCACAGAAGACATTCAAAAACTAGCAGGTGCAAGTGGTGATGAAACTGCTTTATCATCTCCCCTAATCACTATTCGCAACCGTTTACCGTGGTTGCTGGGAATTATGTTGTTATATATCGGGGCATCAAGTGCGATCGCGCCCTTTCAATCTACAATTTCAATGGTCCCAGTGCTTGCCGTAATTATGCCCCTATTCTCCAACACTGGTGGTACTGTTGGTATTCAAGCATTAACGGTAACAATCCGCAGCTTGGGTGTGGGTGAAGTTACACCCAAGGACACCTTAAAGATTCTCCGCAAAGAGCTTCTAGCAGGCTTGGGTACAGCTTTAGCTTTAGCCACGACTATGATGTTGCTTTCATTGATTTGGGCACGTCCACAAGAGCGCTGGGTGGCGCTAATTGCTGGAATGGTCATGGCAAGCAATACAATTGTTGCTGTCGCTCTCGGAACTTTGCTGCCAATGGCTTTAAAACGGTTGAAGCTCGATCCAGCGTTAATCAGTGGTCCATTAGTGACAACAATGCTCGATACAATCGGCTTTTTAACTTTCCTATCGCTGATTTGGGTGGCTTTAAATGTTTTGCATTTACCACAGTAACCGAAAAAAATTGCTAATCGTCGTAGAGACGTTCGGTCGGAACGTCTCTACAGTACATACAATTAAAGCGATATCATATCCGTTTAATGTCAATTAAACGGATACCCCGTCTTTAAAGACGGAGTTTATCCCGATAAAAAAATCCGAAATCCTTGTAGAGACGTAAGCTAGCTACGTTTCTACATCATATGTAATAAATCTGTCATGATATCACTTCTCTTTCCCGATTCACAAAAATCAAATTTGAACAGGTAACATGAACCAGTTGATAAGGCAACTTAGAAAAAAAGTCTTTGATTTTTTCTGACTTATCACCTAAACCCAATCCATAATACTCAATAATCACAATTTGGGGACGATGCTTTTCATAATCAAAAGTTAACCATACTTCTAATTCAGTTCCTTCAACATCTATATCTAAGATGTCAATTACACCAATATCATGTTTTTCTAATATAGTTTCCAATCGAAAAGACGGAACTTTTACACTATCTTTGAAGGGAATCTTAATTAATCCTGCATATTCATCCTTTTGCTTAGTCGTTGATAGTTCTGGCAAAAAAGCCGGAAAAAATTCTATTTCTCCTTCTGCTGACGAAATAGCAGCCCACTCTACCTTTGACCTTTCTGTCTTTAATAAGTTAACTTGATTGATATCAGCATCAATACAGATGCCTTGCCAATCGTTTTTCTCAAAAAAGTAAGTATTTGAATAAGCAATTGGATGTCCGGCTCCAATATCAACAAAGATACCTTTTTTCGGTAATTGTATATTTTCGCAAATATACCTGTCTTCTCCAAATTGAGAATGAAATTTTCGGTATTTATAATTTTTATTGTCTAACCTAAAAAAGTTATTTTTAAAGTTAAAAAATAACATCATTACACCACAGTAGAGAAGCTTGATTAAATCGAATATTTCACTTTTCATTGACAAATATCTATTTTGAGATAAAACAGGTGGTATCATTTGTTTATTTCTGTAAATTCAAAAACTGTAGAGAAGCGATCGCCTTTTGACGCTGAAGAAAAAAGTATATATGCCTACTACGCCTACTGCTACTTGGAATCGTCATCACGTTCTCACACTCGCTGACTTCACCAAAGCTGAATACAATATCGTTTTGCAAACTGCTGCCAGTTTTCAGGAGGTGTTATCACGACGGACGAAAAAGGTGCCAAGTTTACAAGGACAAGTGGTGGCAAATTTATTTTTTGAAGCGTCTACCCGCACTCGCAGTAGTTTTGAACTTGCAGCAAAACGCTTAAGTGCAGATACGCTAAATTTTGCCTCAGCAACTTCTTCTATCACCAAGGGAGAGACAATTCTTGACACGGCGAAGACTTATTTGGCGATGGGAACTGATATTATGGTAATTCGCCATCGTGAAGCCGGAGTACCTCAGGCGATCGCTGCTGAAATGGATCGTTTAGGTGTCAGAGTTAGTGTCCTCAATGCTGGTGATGGTCAACATGAGCATCCTTCCCAAGCACTACTTGACTTATTTACCATTTGTAGTCTGATTGACCCAGAAAATCCCCGACTCCAACTGTTGAAGAATAAAAAGATTGCTATTGTTGGTGATATTCTACATTCTCGTGTCGCGCGATCGAATATCTGGAGTTTAACCGCAAGTGGCGCCCAAGTCCATCTAGCAGCACCACCTACTTTATTACCTCAATTATTTGCCGATTATGTCAAGGATGAAGAAGTGGGGGAAGACGAGAGGGGGAGAGGGGGAGAGGGGGAGAGGGGGAAAATTCCCAATTCGGAATCGAATATTCAAAATCGCAACCTATTTATACATTGGCAATTAGAACCCGCTTTGAAAGATGCTGATTTTGTCATGACGTTGCGTTTACAAAAGGAACGCATGACAGGTCATTTATTGCCAAGTTTGCGAGAATATCATCAAATGTTTGGCATTACACGCACAAAGCTGCAATTATGTCAACCAAGTGTTAAAGTCCTACATCCCGGTCCCGTTAACCGAGGTGTCGAAATTAGCTCTGACTTAATGGATGACCCAGAATTCAGCCTGATTCCAGCTCAAGTAACCAGCGGTGTTGCAGTTCGCATGGCGTTATTATATTTGATTGGTAGTGGGAAGAGTTAGGGGGAGATAGGGGGACAAGGGG
>NZ_JAOWRF010000213.1 GCF_025753815.1 Plectonema radiosum NIES-515
AATTGAAAAGTAAGCGCAATTGCAGCATCTTTAAAGGTAGTTGTTTTGAGCGTCTAGGGGGATATTTGACTATCCCTTTTAAGCAAGCCTTAAAGAATCTGCCTCTCTTAAGAGGGCAGAGTGTCAATTCCTATTATTTCTTTTGTGATTCCCATCAAAGAACATTGCCGCACACACAGATAGGACTTACGCACTATCTGTGTGATTCCATATATATTATTACTGCCAATACTGACTAAAACTTGAGAATATTGGGCACTGTTAGATCAAAATTGATGTGATGATTTTATAACTTACACTGTATTTTTACTTAGCAATAACTACAATCTTGCAGGCAGCGTCGGCAAGCAAGTCTCTGGAAATGTTGTTAAATCTGAGCGTACAAAGCCCCGGAAACGCCTATGCTAGATCGTCGGGTCAAGCAATAGGCTGTTTGCTCTTTCAGCGGCAAAAACGCTTTCATCTAGAGGACGAAGAAAAGATGATTAACATAGATACTGCTATTGAGGCGATCGCTGCTCGTGAAATTCTCGACTCTCGTGGCAGACCGACAATTGAAGCCGAAGTACATTTGGTCAACGGTGCTGTCGGATTGGCACAGGTTCCTAGTGGCGCGTCTACGGGCACTTTTGAGGCGCACGAACTGCGGGATGGCGAAAAAGGTCGTTACGGGGGCAAAGGGGTGCTGAAGGCGGTGCAGAACGTCAAAGAGAGACTTGCACCGAAGTTAATCAACATGGATGCCCTGAACCAAGAACTCATCGATCGCACGATGATTGCTTTAGATGGTTCGGCTAATAAATCCAATTTGGGCGCGAATGCGATTTTAGCAGTTTCCCTAGCCGCCGCTAAAGCTGGTGCCGATTCTCTAGGACTTCCCCTATATCGCTATTTGGGTGGACCTTTGGCAAATTTGTTGCCAGTACCGTTGATGAATCTAATTAACGGTGGGGCACATGCTTCAAATAATGTGGATTTTCAAGAGTTTATGATTGTCCCCATTGGTGCGTCTTCTTTCCGGGAAGCTTTGCGCTGGGGTGCAGAGGTATTTGCCACTCTCGCCAAAGTGTTGGATGATAAAGGTCTCCTCACCGGCGTGGGGGATGAAGGTGGTTTTGCCCCTAACCTAGAGTCGAATCAGGTTGCTTTAGAATTGCTGGTGGCAGCGATTGAGAAAGCTGGTTACAAACCAGGGGAAGAAGTAGCTTTGGCTTTGGATGTGGCAGCGAGTGAGTTTTACAAGGAAGGACAATATGTCTATGACGGTAAACCTCATTCCCCAGTTGAATTTGTTGATTATTTAGGGCAATTAGTCGATCAATATCCGATTGTATCGATTGAGGATGGTTTGCATGAGGAAGATTGGGAAAATTGGCAGTTACTTACGACTAAATTAGGCGATCGCGTGCAGTTAGTAGGTGATGATTTATTTGTAACTAACGTCACCCGCTTACAAAAAGGCATTGAGCAAAAATCCGCTAACGCCATTTTGATTAAACTTAATCAAATTGGTTCGTTAACAGAAACTTTGGAAACGATTGATTTAGCGACTCGTAACGGTTTCCGGTCAGTTATCAGCCATCGTTCCGGTGAAACTGAAGATACGACTATTGCCGATTTAGCGGTAGCAACTCGTGCCGGTCAAATCAAAACTGGTTCTTTGTGTCGCAGCGAACGTGTAGCCAAATATAACCGCTTGTTGCGAATAGAAGATGAATTAGGCGATCGCGCCATCTACGCTGGTACTGTAGGTATGGGACCGAAATAAAGGTAAAAAGTAAAGGGCAAAAGGTAAAAGAAAGATATTAACTTTTACCTTTTGTTTTTTTAGTTTAAACTGACATCTTGCACCAATCCCAACAACCGCCTTAGAATGAATTTATCAGGCTAATAGCGCTCATTCGTCTTCATACGACTAGATAAAGGTTTTAGTCTACTTAAGTAGACTTGAGCTATTAGAGATAGAGTTTTAACTCTGGGTGGGTTTGGACGCTATAGCGGTTCTCATTTGAATCACATACATATTCAAAAAATAAATGTAGAGACTATTCTGTGCTACGTCTCTACACCGCGTATTGCACACAACCGAGAAGCGCTATAATTGGGAATAGTGCAAGATATTAGTTTAAACAAAAAAATCGCGAATTATTTAGGCGAACTTAAACATAAAGAAGTTCTGAAAGTTAGGCGTTAGTTTGTACATCGAATAACACGCTCAAACTCTTGAACGGCATCATACTGGTCAGGCATTGCAATATATTGTAATAACAAATTTGGGTCTAAATCTGGGAAAAACCCACTCCGATCTACTTCTTCATATTCTCCTTGTTCAGTAATATGTTGTTCTCCAGGCTAACTACCGTCACCGGGTGATAAATTGTTTTTTGCTATTTATCAAGCTGCCAGCAGATGAGGCACAACCACGCCAAATCTCAAGGCTTCAAGACGATTTAACAAACTAACCCAGGCATCCTTCCGGCGCATATCCAACCCTTTGGTCAAGCCGCGTTTTTTCAGTTGCTTGGTGGTGGTGCAAGTTAAGCCGAGTTTAAGTGCTAGTTTGAAGGCTTCGTTTTTTAGGTCTTTTAGTTTTGGCATTGTCGTCACCCCCTGGTAGCTGTTTAGTATTGGGCTTTCGTTTTTCTCCTGCCTATATAGTATAGGCATTATTTCCATTT
Organism: Plectonema radiosum NIES-515; assembly: GCF_025753815.1. Taxonomy (GTDB): domain Bacteria; phylum Cyanobacteriota; class Cyanobacteriia; order Cyanobacteriales; family Nostocaceae; genus Hassallia; species Hassallia radiosum_A. The sequence continues at coordinate 2,679 of NZ_JAOWRF010000213.1, forward strand.
TTGTCAATACAGCGCCTATGTATAATATATATGCATAGGCAAAATAGATTAAATAGGCTATTGTGTAGACATCGCCCAATGTTTGATTATGCTGTGGAGGTTAGTTAATGGCTGATAGCGATCAGTTAAATATCCGCGTTGAAGAACAAATCAAAAAAGATTTTATTCACAAAGCCAGGGAAGAAGGGACAACCGCTACTGATTTGCTCGTAAATTACATGAAGCAATATCTGGGATTATCAACAAAAAAGGATGTCGAACTTGTCAAGCTGGAGCAGAAATTTGAAAAAGAACTCAAGGAACGAGACGAGAGGCTAATCAAGTTAGAGCAAATAGTACTGGGGGAGTTGCCCGTCTGAGGGAAGAAAATCAATCTCTCAGGCGATGGCGTGAAAACATCTTGAACTTAGACCCAGTACAAAAAATAAACCCTGCTTCAAAACCGGAGCAGGGTTGATGATTGCCTATATATTTACTATATAAAATCTTTGCATAAACCTAGATTTGGCATATACGCTCAGGCGATCGCATTATCTTAAGTAGTGCGATCGCGCCGTTTACGCCGGTACTGTAGGAATGGGACCGAATTAACCTTTTTAATCAGTGGTGGTTCAAGGGATTTCATATAAAGATGCATAGAATTAGCCCACGCAGGTGGGCTTAGATCGTGTAGCCCCAAGCTAAAGCGCCTGAGGGCGTTATGTGCAGCCTCACGTCAAATTGGTAAAACTCCTAACTGATTTAAGGATAAAATCCCAACTTGGGTAAACCGAGGGTTTCATCCCAACCCATCATAATGTTCATACATTGGATAGCTTGACCTGCCTGACCTTTAATTAAGTTATCAATTGCTGACATAACAATGACGCGACCGGTGCGTGGGTCAACTTCTAAACCGATGTAACACATATTACTACCGCAAGCCCATTTAGTTTGCGGATATTCGCCACTTTCGCAAATTCTCACCCAAGGAGAGTTACGGTAAAAGGCTCTAAATATAGTAATTAAGTCGTCTCGCACCAAGCCGGGGTCACGGAGGGTGGCATATACGGTTGCTAAAATACCCCGCACCATTGGGATGAGGTGGGGTGTAAATTGAATCATAACTTCATGCCCCGCCAAGTCACTACAAATCTGCTCAATTTCCGGGGTGTGGCGGTGACGGGTGACACCGTATGCCCCTAGAGAGTTGTCTGCTTCGGCTAGCAATAAGTTGATTTTACCTTGCCGTCCGCCGCCGGAGGTGCCAGACTTAGCATCGACTATGGCGGTTTCTGGGATGATTAAACCTTGTTTCAAAAGTGGCGAAAGTGCGAGGAGGCTAGCGGTAGGATAGCAGCCTGGACAGCCAATTAACTGGGCTTCGGCAATGCGCGAGCGATACAATTCTGGTAAGCCATAAACTGCTGTAGCAGCGGTGGCGCTATCGGTTCTCTGTTTGTTATACCAATTTGTGTAAGTTGTCAAGTCAGTGAAGCGGTAATCTGCACTGAGATCGAGTACTAGACATCCTTTTTCCAAGAGTTTTGGAGCCATTTCGCAAGCCAGACCATTTGGAAGAGACAGAAACACCACTTCAGTGCGATCGCCGATAATTTCTGGATCTACCTCCTCAACTGGTAGATTTACTGCATGAGCCAAATGAGGGTAAAGTTCGCCAAAAGGTTTGCCAGCACTACTTTCGCCACCTAAATAAACAACTTCTACCTCTGGATGATCCATCAGTAGTCGCACTAACTGTACTCCGCCGTAGCCTGACGCGCCAACAATGCCAACGGGTACGCGTCTGAAATTGCCCATGATATGAAATCCTTATCCGATAAATGATTAAATTCGTTATTGGCTATCAACTATCATCAACTAAATGCGCCCATTCGCGTTAGGTTCGCTATGCGATCGCTCGTTTGAAAACTGGAGTGGAGGACAATTATTTTTCCCCCTCTCCCCCTCTCCCCCACTCCTCCTGCCCCATTCCCCTTTAAAGGTTGTACAATCGAAAAGTAGGTTTTGTTAAAAAAATTTACGTTTGTTTGGTCGTTGGAAATACTCTGTGTCGCAGTCTCAGACCACATCCCCATTTGAATTTGACTTGATTGATGCCGCTTTAGCAGACCTGAAAGCGGGTCGCTCTGTGGTGGTAGTAGATGACGAAAATCGAGAAAATGAAGGCGACTTGATTGGCGCTGCTCAGTTTGCTACCCCGGATATGATTAATTTTATGGCGGTGGAAGCAAGAGGGCTGATTTGTTTGGCAATGAGTGGCGATCGCCTTGATGAACTTGATTTACCATTAATGGTAAGCAATATTACAGACACTAATCAAACCGCCTTCACTGTCAGCATTGATGCAGGTCCTCATTTAGGTGTCAGTACCGGCATTTCCGCAGAAGACCGCGCCCGAACTATTCAAGTGACCCTCAATCCAGGGACACAACCTTCAGAATTACGTCGCCCCGGTCATATTTTCCCGATTCGTGCCAAGGAAGGCGGTGTACTAAAACGCGCCGGACATACGGAAGCAGCGGTTGATTTAGCTAGATTATCTGGGTTATATCCAGCTGGGGTAATTTGTGAAATTCAAAACTCTGATGGCTCAATGGCGCGATTGCCTCAGTTATTTGAGTATGCGAAACATCATAATCTGAAAATTATTAGCATTGCCGATTTAATCAGTTATCGCCTCAAACACGATCGCTTGGTATATCGCGAAATTGTGACAAAATTACCGAGTCAGTTCGGGCAATTTCAAATTTATGGCTACCGTCATACCCTGGATAATACTGAACATGTAGCGATTGTGAAAGGCGACCCAGCCACCTTTCAAGATGAGCCTGTAATGGTGCGAATGCATTCAGAATGCTTGACAGGTGACGCTTTAGGTTCTCTGCGCTGTGATTGTCAGTTGCAACTGCAAGCCGCTCTGAAAATGATTGAGGAGGCAGGGAAAGGTGTTGTAGTATACCTGCGCCAAGAAGGGCGGGGCATCGGCTTGATTAACAAGTTGAAGGCTTACAGCTTGCAGGATATGGGACTGGATACAGTGGAGGCAAACGAGCGTTTGGGATTCCCTGCCGATTTGCGAGATTATGGTATGGGAGCGCAAATACTCATGGATTTGGGGGTGCATAAGATTCGCTTAATTACCAATAATCCGAGGAAAATTGCCGGAGTCAAGGGTTACGGGTTGGAAGTAGTGGATCGCGTACCGCTGTTGATTGAGGCAACCGATTACAATTCCTATTATCTGGCAACAAAGGCGAAAAAGCTGGATCACATGCTGTTGCAGACGTATCTGGTAACGGTAGCAATTCATTGGCAAGATGACCCAGAAGCTGTAACCGAACGTTATGAACGTTTAGAAAAGCTGCGACATTTAGCCAAAAGCCATGATTTATTGTTGCAAGAAGAAGCGCGTCCGTTAGCGATCGCTCTATTTGACAAACCATCTTTAACTGTACATTTGGGATTGGATCAAGCGCAACTGGCTGCACCTGATTGGTATCAGCAAAGCAATCATCCTTATGTGCAGGCAATCGGTCAAATCCTTGACAATTTAACCACTTTACCTTATATAGAGAAGTTTGAATTTCTGATTTCTCCAGGGATTGACCCTTTGAGTCATTTGCAAGTGCAATGCGATCGGCAAACCTTTCCTGATGGTACTTTACCTTCATCGATTTGTTGCGAACAACTCAAGACGCAAACAATTTATAGTTTTAGCTGAAACAGCAGAAGCCTCACATCTGTACTGTACTCAGTCAGTGTGAGATGAATGCGAGGCAATGACGAATTGACTTTCCGTCCAACATTGAACGTAGTTCAATTAGTAATGTTGGTCGATGAGGAATTGCCAGTTTCTGGAATTTTCAACGAGTCAATCATTTCATCAATTACTTGAGTCATCGTTTTTTCTGTTAAACTTGCATATAAACGTAACTTATTTAATCTTCTCTCTGATGTTCTAACTCTGATATATTTATTTTTCATTTCTGTTTCCTCAAAGTTTCCTCAAATGCTAACATATAGTTAAGGAGGAAAAACAAATGAGAACTGCTCACCAATACAAACTACGCCCAACAAAACAACAAAGCATAGAAATAGACCGATGGTTGTCAATGCTGTGTTCACAGTACAACTATTTGTTGGCTGATAGATTTAATTGGTATGAGCGCAATCGTTGTCCCATCAATGCTTGCCCACTTGTTTGTCATCTTGCAGAATTAAAGGATAATCCTGATTATTATAGTCAAAAGAAAACGCTGCCCAACCTCAAAAAAACACATCCTCATTACGGTGAAATTTATTCCCAAGTTTTGCAGGATGTAGTCAAGCGAGTTAAGGTAACTTTCGACCGTTTTTTAAGTGGTGATAGTAATGGCAAAAAAAGCGGTAGACCAAGATTTAAACCTCGTGACCGCTATAGGACTTTCACTTATCCACAGATGAAAGAAGGATGCTTGCAAGACAACTTAATTAACCTTCCCATGTTTGGAAGGGTTAAAGTTATTTTACACCGTCCAATACCTGATGGATTTAAAATCAAAACCGCTTCGGTTACTAAAAAATCTGATGGTTACTATTTAACTCTAAGTCTAGAAGATGCAACAATTCCAAGTATTAAACCTGACTTTAACCCAGATTCCATAACTGGAATTGACGTTGGCTTAAAAGAGTTTTTGACAACTTCCGAATCGGAAGTTATTGCCATTCCGCAATATTACCGCAAGTCTCAAAAACGCTTACGAGTCATCCAAAAACGGGTATCTCGCAGGAAAAAAGGTAGTGTTGGTAGGCGTAAAGCTGTCAAACAATTGGGCAAGCAACACAAAAAAGTTGCTGATAAACGAAAAGATTTTCACTTCAAAACAGCGAACAATCTGTTGAAAAAATATGATGTTATCGCGGTTGAAGATTTGAATGTGAAAGGGCTTGCACGAACACGATTGGCAAAGTCTGTAACGGACGCTGGATGGTCAACCTTTCTGTCGATATTGACAAACAAAGCCGTGAAAGCTGGTTTGTTGGTTATCCCAGTTAAAGCATCTGGTACGAGTCAAGATTGTTCTAGTTGTGGCGTGAAAGTCCCGAAAAAGCTGCATGTGAGATGGCACGACTGTCCTAATTGTGGATGCAGTCTAGACCGCGATCATAACGCAGCGATAAATATAAAAAATAGAGCGGTAGGGCATTCCGTTCTTAAAGCCAGGAGCCTCCGCGCGCGATAGCGCTCCTTGTCCTGGAAGCCTACACTGAAACGGTACTCCGTTCAGTGTAGGAGATGTCACTCATTAATCATCATCTGCCACGCGGTTGTAAACCTATGGCTAATAGCTAAAGTCATCTTAAGATGACTAAAAAATAATTTGAGTTGTGTCGGGTGCCAATGCCTTCGACTCAGCTTCAACAGGTTAAAATTCACTCCGCTGTAGTCGTTTCGATTTGTTGCGAACAACTGAAAACGCAAACAATTTATAGTTTTGGAAAATATTAACCCCATACAAAAAGTAAATCTAAGACAAAACCAGGTAATATATCTTCTCCAGATAAGCTTGTGGGAGAGTCTAATACTTCTTTTGGTTGCCCTTGTCTATAGATTTCAACACTGCGAGTTTTTCTATCAATTAGCCAAGCCAATTTTACACCTGCATTCATATATTCTTGCATTTTGGCTTGCGTTTCACTCAAACTATCGGATGGGGACATTAATTCCAACACAAAATCGGGAGTGATAGGAGGAAACTTTTCACGTTGTTCTGATGTAAGTGCATTCCATCGCTCTAGTTTTATCCAAGATACATCGGGGGAGCGATCGGAACCGTTTGGGAGTTTAAAGCAGGTGGAGGAGTCGAATACCTCACCCAATTGAGTTTGTTCGTTCCACAGAACAAATCGCGTAGTTAGCTTGGCATTACATTTTCCTGTTTCTCCTCCGGTTGGTGACATTATAATTAGTTCTCCAAAAGCATTACGTTCAAATTTGACATCGGGATTATCACGACACAGTTGATAAAATTGGTCGTCGCTAAGTTTGAGGACATTATTAAAGTTGATGGTAATTGCGGTCATAACTGTCCTAATATATAAGTATAAAATTGCTTTGAACAGCAAGCTAGGCTTTAATTTTAGCTTTCTTACTTCATTATTGCGTTCTTGGTTGTTGAGTCATGATTCACGATTGATGGTTGAGTTATAACTCGTCCCAAACGCGATCGCGAGTGCGATTCTGCAAGAGTACACGGAATGCGTCTAGTTTGTCATAGACAAACGTCGTGAAGAAGAATGTAGAGACTTCGGACGATCGCTTCTCTACAATGGTTTCGGGCAACGCATAATAACCATAGCGGTCGATGTCTAATAGACAAACGTCGTGGAAATTAAATATGCATTGTCCAAAACCCCAAGAGACGTAGCAGTGCTACGTCACAATAATTGTTTTCTGGAGATGTCTAATGAGGTTGTGCAATTAATTCTGTACGACTTAGCTATTATTGCGTGTTATTAATTAACCTTGTTAACACCACTTACTTGACGATATTTATGAAGTAAGTTGAGAAACTTCTGAGCATCAAAACTTCTGGGATCGATTCGTGTTCCCGAACGATCTACTAAACGATGAGTGGTAATGCGATCGTCTGGGACATCACTTTGAGCGATTAACCAAGCTAAAGAATAATATTGAGCATCAGTGTAACCGCTATGAATTGGTTCTGTGTCAGTCCAACCATCTAGGGGAGTTTCCAAAGAGACGTGATAAGCAAAGTTATTTACAGATGGTGGCAAATTTGGATTAGTTTTCACGCTTTCTGAACCGTTAGCACTATCAAACACTGAATTAGCTGCACCAAAAGCGCGTTTACCTGGTGGCACTGTATAAATAACTGTCCCATCTAACTTTATCATCGCGTGGTAACTCGCTTGCACATTTTCCTCGGTATGAGGTGTTTGAAAAAAATTAATCGCGCTCTGAGCAGAATTAGAAGTTTCATGAAGGACTATAATCGGTAGATTGTTGAGAGCTATGCCATTAACGTCTTTGGTATAACGCTGTCCGTAGTTGCTTGGATCTGCCCAAGCAATCTCATATCGGGGTCTGTAATTTGTAAAAGCGGCAGTGGTTTTAAACAGAGATTTGGGAGGATTTGCAGCAGTGCTTGGTTTTTTTGATGCTGGAATTTGTCCATTTGGATATTGATTCCAAGGAGCGATGCCTGGGTTGGGCTCCGCCAACGCCGGATTTGATGTATTCTTTTGTAGTTGTGTGGCTCTCCCCGCAAGCAGCACCACAATGAAAGTGACGAATATCAGAGAAATTAGCATTACTCTGGTCGCCCAGTCTTTAAAGTTCATTATTGTATAATTAAATAACTAATGAAAATAATCTTAATATCTTAACTTTAATGAAAAATAGGTTAATAGAATACTTTGCGATCGCGCTTTTTAACCCATAACACACAAGAAGTGAAAAAGAATGTAGAGACGTAGCAGTGCAATGTAGAGACGTAGCACTGCTACGTCTCTACAAAGGTTTTGCATAACACATATTTAATTTATACGCCTATGTCTATAGAGATAATTAGCCCGCGTAGGCGGGCTTTGTTTATGTAGCCCCTGGCTTATAGCCTGTGGGCGATAAAGCGCAATATCAAGTAAAACTTATATTACACCTAATTTACACAATCTTTATACATAGTTGTTTTGAATAAATACTCCCGAAGCGCGAAAAATTGAGGAAAATATTAAATTAAGTAGAGTATCACTCGACTCATGTAAATTATTCTAGGAAAATATGACTCATTCCTTTCTAGAACGCTTGCACAGTCCAGACCGTCCCGTTCTCGTCTTCGATGGAGCGATGGGAACGAACTTGCAAACGCAAAACCTCACCGCTGAAGATTTCGGTGGTGCTCATTACGAAGGTTGCAACGAATATCTCGTCCACACCAAACCCGAAGCTGTTGCTAAGGTTCACCGCGATTTTCTCGCTGCTGGTGCAGATGTCATCGAGACTGACACTTTCGGTAGTGCCTCAATTGTACTTGCCGAATACGACCTTGCAGACCAGGCATATTACCTAACTAAAACCGCAGCAGAACTTGCCAAGGGTGTCGCTGCGGAATTTTCCACCCCAGAGAAACCCCGGTTTGTCGCGGGTTCGATGGGACCAACAACGAAATTACCAACGTTGGGACATATGGACTTTGACACCATGAAAGCGTCTTTTGCCGAACAAGCAGAAGGACTGTGGGATGGTGGTGTCGATTTGTTTATCGTCGAAACTTGTCAAGATGTGCTGCAAATTAAAGCTGCGCTGAATGCAATTGAAGAAGTCTTTGTCAAAAAAGGCGATCGCCGTCCGCTGATGGTGTCGGTGACAATGGAAACGATGGGGACAATGTTGGTAGGGACGGAAATTAACGCCGTCGTCACCATTTTAGAACCATATAAAATTGACATTCTCGGTCTGAACTGCGCTACCGGTCCAGATTTGATGAAACCACACATCAAATATCTCTCGGAACATTCACCTTTTATCGTTTCCTGTATTCCCAACGCGGGTTTGCCGGAGAACGTTGGTGGTCACGCACACTACCGTCTGACACCGATGGAATTACGGATGTCTTTGATGCACTTTGTTGAAGATTTGGGTGTCCAAGTGATTGGGGGTTGCTGTGGGACGCGTCCAGAACACATTCAACAAATGGCAGAAATTGCTAAAGAATTAAAGCCAAAAGTTAGACATCCGGAACTTGAACCAGCAGCAGCGTCAATTTACAGCACCCAAGCCTACGACCAAGATAACTCTTTCTTGATTGTCGGGGAACGTCTCAACGCCAGCGGTTCTAAAAAGTGCCGCGATTTGCTCAACGCGGAAGACTGGGATGGACTCGTTTCAATGGCAAGGGCACAGGTCAAAGAAGGTGCACACATCCTCGATGTCAACGTCGATTATGTGGGACGTAATGGCGAACGAGACATGCACGAATTGGTTTCGCGCATCGTTAATAATGTTACACTGCCTTTGATGCTCGACTCCACTGAATGGGAAAAAATGGAGGCGGGTTTAAAGGTTGCCGGTGGTAAGTGTTTGCTCAATTCTACCAACTATGAAGACGGGGAACCCCGCTTTTTGAAGGTGTTGGAGTTGGCGAAGAGGTATGGTGCTGGGGTAGTCATTGGCACTATCGATGAAGATGGAATGGCGAGAACTGCTGAGAAAAAATTCCAAATTGCTCAACGTGCTTATCGTCAAGCTGTAGAATTCGGCATTCCGGGTACAGAAATATTCTTTGATACTTTGGCTCTACCAATTTCTACGGGGATTGAAGAAGACCGAGAAAACGCAAAAGGTACAATAGAAGCGATTCGGCGCATTCGTCAAGAGTTGCCGGGAAGTCATGTAATTTTGGGTGTATCGAATATTTCCTTCGGTTTAAACCCAGCAGCGCGGGTAGTGCTGAACTCGATGTTTTTGCACGAAGCAATGACTGCGGGAATGGATGCGGCGATCGTTAGTCCTAACAAGATTTTACCACTTTCTAAGATTGAACAACGCCATCAAGAAGTTTGCCTTGAGTTGATTTACGATCGCCGGAGGTTTGAGGGTAATGTCTGCGTTTATGACCCCTTGGGAGAACTGACAACATTATTTGAAGGAGTGACAACCAAACGCGATCGCTCTTTGGATGAAAGTCTCCCCATCGAAGAACGTCTCAAGCGTCACATCATCGACGGTGAACGCATCGGTTTAGAGGAACATCTGCAAAAGGCTTTAGAGAACTATCCCCCCTTACAGATTATAAATGTCTTTTTGCTCGATGGGATGAAAGTTGTCGGTGAATTGTTCGGTTCCGGGCAAATGCAGCTACCTTTCGTATTACAATCTGCGGAAACGATGAAAGCGGCGGTTGCTTTTTTAGAACCGTTTATGGAAAAGTCAGAATCAGGCAATAATGGCAAGGGAACGTTTATTATCGCTACCGTAAAAGGCGATGTTCACGACATTGGTAAAAACCTGGTGGATATCATCTTGTCGAACAACGGTTACAAGGTGATTAATCTAGGAATTAAACAACCGGTGGAAAACATCATTCAAGCATACGAAAAGCATCAACCTGATTGTATTGCCATGAGTGGTTTGCTGGTGAAATCTACCGCTTTCATGAAGGAAAATTTGCAGGTTTTCAACGAAAAGGGAATTACTGTCCCCGTAATTTTAGGTGGTGCAGCGTTGACTCCGAAGTTTGTCCATGAAGATTGTCAAAACGCTTACAAAGGTAAAGTCGTTTACGGCAAAGATGCATTTTCTGACTTGCATTTCATGGATAAATTAATGCCCGCAAAATCCCAAGGAGATTGGGATAATTTGCAGGGATTTTTGAATGAAGCTGTACAAGGGTCAGGAAATGGGCATAAAGTAGCAGAAGAGAAAGCCAAAGAAGAATCTGATGAACCTAAGGTAATAGATACTCGTCGTTCTGAAGCGGTGACGGTGGATATTGAACGTCCGACACCACCTTTTTGGGGTACGCAATTATTCCAGCCTGGTGATATTTCACTTGAGGAGATATTCTCTTATTTAGATTTGCAAGCTTTGATTGCTGGACAATGGCAATTCCGCAAGCCGAAGGAACAATCTAAGGAGGAATATCAGGCTTTTTTGAATGAGAAGGTTTACCCAATTTTGGAAAGTTGGAAGCAGCGAATTATTGAGGAGAATTTGTTGCATCCCCAGGTGATTTATGGGTATTTTCCTTGTCAGGCTGAGGGGAATACGCTGTATGTTTATGATACGAACCGCAGAGACGCAGAGGAGCCAGCGCCTTGCGGGGGTTCCCCCCGTTGTGGCGACTGGCGTGACGCAGAGGTAAGAGCAAGTTTTGAGTTTCCGAGGCAGAGGTCGTTGAGGAGGCTTTGTATTGCAGATTTCTTTGCGCCGAAGGGGTCGGGAATTATTGATGTGTTCCCGATGCAAGCTGTGACTGTGGGTGAGGTTGCGACGGAGTTTGCTCAGAAGTTGTTTGCCGCTAATCAATACACTGATTATCTGTATTTTCACGGATTGGCGGTGCAGGTGGCGGAAGCGCTGGCTGAGTGGACGCACGCTCGAATTCGACGTGAGTTAGGCTTTGTGGCTGATGAACCGGATAATATTCGGGACATTTTGGCGCAGAGATATCGCGGTTCGCGGTATAGTTTTGGCTATCCGGCTTGTCCGAATATGCAGGATCAGTATAAGCAACTGGAGTTGTTGGGAACTGATAGGATTAAGATGCACATGGATGAAAGTGAGCAGATTTATCCAGAACAATCTACAACAGCGATTATTTGCTATCACCCGGTAGCGAAGTACTTTAGCGCGTAATCTCGTATTTTTCCCTCTCCTGATAATAAGGAGAGGGATACCTGAAGTGCAGGTTAAGCTTCCCTGCTCTAAAGAGACAGGGATTTCTGAAGAGTCCATAAATAGACTTTCTTAGGCTGACTTAAACAACCTCTACCTACTCCACTTAAGTCAAACTTAAATATTGCAGCTACTTTCTTGATAATATTTGCAGCACCATTACAATCTGCGTTTATTTTTATTCCGATTGAAGTTTTGAATTGACCTCTAGTAATTCGAGTACCGCTGCTTTTCCACCCTTCAGGTTTTTCACCGAATTTAGGTAGAACATCATTATCTAAAATTGAATGCGACTAAAGTCGCCGTTGGCACTTCCTCCCCGCATCTATTGCCAAGGGGCTTCCGTGCCGTTCGGCGATGTTTTTGTGACGTTATTAGACCTCTGGCAAAATTATTTTATGGACTGTGGCAAAGCTGATTAAAATTGCACGACAAGAGTGAGGGTTGGCAGCGATATTGAGAGACTTAACGGGAAAAGTCAGCAGTTGCGATCGCTATTTTATTCATCACCAAAGAAGAATGAAAAAACTGATGAAATCATCGGCAAAAAAACTCTTTTGAATTCAAAATTTACGCATTGTCATTATTAAGGTGTTGAAAGACAGAATAGATTCTGGATATCGTACTTAAAAAATACTTACGCGAAAAGCGAAAAGCGATGATTGATAAACTTTTTGGTTTACTGACTTTGATTGCTGCGATCAAGACTTACACCAGGAATTTGTCGCAGATGTGAATATTCGCTTGCTCAAATAAAATGCTGATTTTTTTAACTATCACCCTTGGGACTTGTTCAACCGCACCAAACTGCCATTAGCCAAAGTTTAAGACTAAACAAGTTTTGAGAAAGCACCCGGTATTAGCTGACTACTCCTGATGAATGAAATATCCGAGTAGCTAAACCGATGAAAATTTTAGCAGTTTTGTTCATTAGCGCGATCGCTTTTCCCATGCCAGTGCTCTTCAATGCCTACGAATCAACCAGCTATGGCTTACCTAATTCAATAAGTGATTGTACTTATCGCGGGGGTGGTCGTCGTGAAGATTGCCTCTACCCCGTGGGGTAGGTAAAACACCAAAAAACCGGGTGTGCCTTTGAAGCTAACCCGGTTGCTCGCTTCCGGCAAAAAAATGCATGGGGAAGGGGAGCGCTAGTTTGTTGCTCCCGGTTCCCTTCGAGTCTCACATGCAATACGGTTCGGTTAAGAATATTTGTGAACCCAAAACCCTTGTAGAGACGTTCCGGTGGAACGTCTCTACATACGTTAACCGAACCATATTGGTCTCACATGTGGTGTTCGTGTTGAGACGACTCGTCCTCCACTCTCAATACGGTTCGCTCGTCTGATTTTTCGTGGTGATTTAGGGTATGTAGAGACGTGATACAAAGAGCGTCTCTAGAAGGTTTTTGGTTTATCAAATATTTCTTATCCGAACCGTATTGCCTCCACTCTTCCTTTCTTCAGGGCAATAAAACGCAATAATAACGATATCAATGTGCTGCTAAAGCTGATTTGAGCAAAATTACTGATAATAAATTGAATCGCGTATAAATACTAAATACTGTCAGTGTGAAAAGGCGTTTTTCTTAAACTAAATAGCTCTATAAATTCACTTCCACTTTACCCGATTCAAGTGGATAAAAATTAAATTAGCTAATGAAAGGCTGAATATTTTGCAAGTAAGCAGAGTCTTCGCACAACATAAAATATTAGAGAGAAAATCATGACAGTCACGATCAAAAAATTGTTAATCGGTGCAACAGCAGCAGCTAGCATGAGTGCGATCGCTTCAACTCCAGCTTTCGCTACAAACCTTACCAAACCTAGTAAGATTCAATTCACCACCAACGGTGTCAATAACACAGATGCGAATAAACCTAACATCAATACCTGGACTTATGGTTCTGCACAATCCGATAACACTGGTATTGGTGGTGTGAACCGACAAGTTTTAAACGATACCAAAAACTCTGGCAATATTGATAAAGCGATCGCAGCTTTAACAGATAACGATAGTGCTACCAACGTTGAACTATTTACAAATGGTGAAGTTGTCACAGATCACGTTGGCTTCAGTGCTAATTTAGGAAGAAACACCGTCAAGGTAGAAAGTGTCACTAAAGATGACTGGGCTGACGCTACATTAGCAACATCATGGTTAAAAGGCTTTGGTAATGCTTACAGTGGATTATTATCAAGCATTCCGACAACTGCTGGTTCTAATATGCTCAAAGATTTTAATACTAACTTTGGTTTTTTAGTTACTACTCTGAGCAGCACTGGTTTCAACTCTGCTGGCGATCCTAACATTGGAGGGATTGCATTAAGTCAAATAGATAAACATACTGGAAAATTGAAACTTGACTTAGTTGGACACTTGGATGTAGCGGGAAAATATGTAGATACCAGAGCAACAATTGTAGATACTCGACCAACAATTAAAGATACCGTAGCAACAATTGTAGATACGAGAGCAACAATTGTAGATACCCAAGCAACGATTAAAGATACGAGAGCAACAATTGTAGATACCCAAGCAACAATTATAGATACGAGAGCAACAATTAAAGATACCGTAGCAACAATTATAGATACGAAACCAACTATAGTCAAAAATAACAAAACTATCCCCAACCCAACTTACAACAAACCTATCCCCAACCCAACTTACAACAAACTTATCCCTAATCCAACTTTCAATCAACCTATCCCTAATCCAACTTTCAATCAACCTATCCCTAACCCAACTTACAACAAACCTATCCCTAACCCAACTTACAACAAACCTATCCCTAACCCAACTTACAACAAACCTATCCCTAACCCAACTTACAACAAACCTATCCCTAACCCAACTTACAACAAAGACATCCCTAACCCAAATTATCTTGCTAAATCCTCAGACTTTGCTCGTAACTCTACAGGAAATGTAATCTTTGACGGGATACTGCTGAAGTTAGCACAAACAGCAGTCACAACAAATACACCGTTCCAAGTTAGTGAAATTGCCAAAGTTACTTTCAACAATCAAGTTGACTACGCTTTTGGCTTCAGCGCAACTGATTCCGGTGCAATTGCAGGCGATCGCAACAAGACGAATGATACCACATCTCACACCGGGATCTATTCTTGGAGTAAAAATTACAAAACAGTACCTGAACCTTCAGGCATTTTCGGTTTAGTTGCTGTTGGTGGTTTAGTAATTGCTTCTCGACGCAAGCGTCTGAAAAACGCATAGGTTTTGTATTTCACAGTTTGCTAAATTTAATAAGTTGATTTTGGCAATTTTTCAGCAACTCAATTGAAATAAATATGTTTTGACACTCTGTGGTCTAAAGACACACAGATTCTCTAAGACTTGCTTAAAAGGGATAGTCAAGTATCCCCCTAGACGCTCAAAACAACTACCAGTACTATCCGGGGCGTGCAATTGCGCTTACTTAAGATTTAATTATTTGTTTTCCGAGTTCATCACAAAGCCAGTTCGGTACGCTCCGTGTTTTCCCGTTACTTGTTTACCCAGGGCTACAACTTGTGTAGGTACGAGGTAAATCAGGGGTTGCTCCTTACAAAACACTTCAACACGTAGATGATTATTCCTACTCACATTCTAATTCTACCATTTTTGACGGTGGTTAAAACGCGAAATGCGCCGGGGGGATACTCCCCCCGGTCACTTTCGCCACCGTTGGCACTTCCTCCACTGCCTTAAGTCAAGTGGCTTCCGTGCCGTTCGACGAGTTTTTGTGATTTGGAATAAATTAACCAACACTCGTTAATAACAACTCGCGTTTTTCTGACTTGCGTACTACCACTTGACCGTCGTCATCAATGTCAACAATGGCTGAGTCTCCATCGACGACTTGACCGGATAGCATCGCTTCGGCGAGAGAATCTTCCAAAAGGCGCATAATCGCTCTACGTAACGGTCTAGCACCGTAGCTAGGATCGTAACCTTCTTGGATCACACGGTCTTTAAAGCGTTCTGTGACTTCTAAGGTAATTCCCTTTTCGGTCAAGCGACCAGCAACTTCTTTAAGCATGATTTCGGCGATTTGCTTGACTTCCTCTTTGTTCAACTGAGTGAAGACGATAATTTCATCCAGACGGTTGAGGAACTCAGGACGGAAGTAAGCTTTCAGTTCTTCGTTCACCAAAGTTTTGATGCGAGTGTAATTTGCATCGGCTGCATTTTCTGTGAAATCGAAGCCCAAACCACCACCACCTTTTTCAATCACCTTAGAACCGATGTTAGAAGTCAAGATAATCAAAGTGTTCTTAAAGTCCACCTTGCGACCTTTCGCATCGCTGAGATGACCGTCATCTAAGATTTGCAGCAGCATATTGAATACATCGGGGTGCGCTTTTTCGATTTCGTCGAATAGCAGCACTGTGTATGGTCTGCGACGCACGGCTTCGGTTAGTTGTCCACCTTCGTCGTATCCGACGTAACCAGGAGGTGAGCCAATTAACTTAGAAACGGTGTGGCGTTCCATATATTCCGACATATCCAGACGAATCATTGCTTCTTCCGAACTGAAGAAGTAAGAAGCTAATGATTTTGCTAACTCAGTTTTACCGACTCCGGTGGGACCAGAGAAAATAAAGCTAGCGATCGGACGGTTAGGATTCTTTAAGCCAACTCTAGCGCGACGAATGGCGCGAGATACTGAGGTGACTGCTTGCTCTTGACCTATGAGCCGTTGGTGGAGAGTATCTTCTAAGTGTAGAAGCAACTCTGACTCAGATTCGGTCAGCTTGTTGACGGGTACACCAGTCCAGGACGCGACGATTTGGGCGATGTCTTCTTCATCAACGATGCCGTGGAAAGTTGCCTCGTTTTGTGATTCTAGTTGCAGTTGCGCTTCAATTTCTAACTGTCGATCGCGCATTTGTCCTGCTTTGTCAAAATCTTGGAGTCTGACGGCTTCGTCTTTAGCTTTGGAAATGCTAATGAGTTGCCGCTTAAGTTCTTTGTTGGTAGAAGATATCGAGTTCCGCAGACGAACGCGAGAACCGGCTTCATCAATCAAGTCTATTGCTTTATCTGGGAGAAAGCGATCGCTAATATAGCGGTCTGACAATTCAGCGGCAGCTTGTAGCGCTGCATCAGAAATTGTGACTCTGTGGTGTTGCTCGTAAACGCTCCGCAAACCTTGTAAAATCTCGATGGTTTCTTGTACAGTGGGTTCCCCGACCATAATCGGTTGAAAACGCCGCTCTAGAGCCGCATCGCGCTCGATGTGCTTGCGATACTCATCAAGTGTGGTTGCTCCCAAGCACTGAAGTTCACCCCGCGCTAATGCTGGCTTGAGGATGTTAGAAGCATCCAAGCCACCTTCTGTACCCCCAGCACCAACAAGCGTGTGAATTTCATCTATCACGAGGATGATATTACCCGCCGTGCGGACTTCCTCCATGATTTTCTTCAGACGTTCTTCAAAATCGCCACGGAAGCGAGTACCTGACACCACCGATCCCATGTCTAGGCTGATAACTTGCTTGTCTTGCAAAATATCGGGCACATCTTGATTTATAATGCGTTGTGCTAGACCTTCGGCGATCGCTGTTTTACCAACTCCTGGTTCGCCAATCAACACTGGGTTATTCTTGGTACGGCGACCGAGAATTTGTACAGCACGCTCAATTTCTTTTTCTCGACCAACTACAGGGTCAATCTTGCCTTCTTTGGCTAGTTTGGTGAGATTTCTGCCAAACTCTTCTATACTTAGGTTTTGGGTGCGTTTTTGCCCACCACCACCTGCGGTAACGCTTGCATCGTCACCCAAACGGCGAATGACTGCACTGCGGACACTCTGTAGTTCAACTCCCAGATTTTGCAGAACTTTGGCAGCGACACCCTCACCAGCTTCGGTCAATCCCAAAAGTAGATGTTCTGTGTTTATGTAGTTGTGTCCCAGACTGCGAGCTTCTTTAAATGATTGCTCAAACAGGCTTTTTACTTTCGGTGTAAAGGGAATTTCTGGTGGTACGAAGCCAGTACCGCGACCAATGATTTTTTCTACTTCTCGACGTGCGTCTTTAAGGGTAACACCCAACTCAGTCAGCACTTTTGCACCCACCCCAGTTCCTTCTCCCATCAACCCCAGGAGAATCTGTTCTGTGCCGACAAAGTTGTGTCCCAGGCGCCGAGCTTCCTCCTGAGCTAACATAATTACTCTAATGGCTTCGGAAGTGAAGTGTTCAAACATAATGGGTTCTTGCTCCCTTGCTGCTTATACTAGAGTGAAAATTATTTTCACTCTTTTTAAACTTTCATGTATTTTCTTAAGGACAATGTATCTTTATTTAAAGTGAAGTGGCAGTAGTGAGAGCCGTAAGGCTCAGGTGTGGTTGCCGTCTAGTAGTAGATTGGAGAGGCTGGAGAGCCTGTGAAAGACCAAAATAATAAGTTTTGGCTCTTTAACCTTTGCAAAAATAAAATGTAAAATCGGTGTAAATTATGACAGACGCATCCCCAGGGAAAGACCAACAACATCCCCTTTACAATCGCGATCGCCCTCTAATAGATAGTTTACTATCTCAAGAGCCAACAGATTACAATTTAGCAGAATTTGCTAGACTGCGAATGCGTTATCAAGGCTTTCCAGGTGCGAGAGACATTCAACAGACCTTAGATCGAGTCTTGCTTACTTGGGGTTTAACGGAAGCCGAACTTTATGAGAAAACCCGCGAAATTCACAACTTTGCCAAGATTTACAAAAGTCGCGGCAAAAAAGAAGAACAAGATTGGAATTAGGGAATGGGGAATGGGGAATGGGGAATGGGGAATGGGGAATGGGGAATGGGCATCGTCCTAGTACCGCAAGGCGGGAGTCACGCATTCACGCATTCACGCATTCACGCAGTAATATGGAGTAAGCTTTTTAGCGATTGAGAATGGTTGGTTTATTTACGCCAACCTGTACTAGTACCGCAAGGCGGAAGTCACGCACTTACTCAGTCAAAATTAATACAGCGTAAGCGGTTCATTGATTTGGAATGGGTTGTTTATTTCCGCCGCGTTGTACTAGTGGGCATGAAAAATAGATTTGGCTTTATTCTCATCGATAATTTGTATAAAATACGCAATTTAACAATCCATTTGTTCGGGATTGCTGCTAGTAAACTACATCTTCGTAAAGCTCGGCTATTGTTCCTTCAAAGTTAATACTGTGTAGTCGAAATGATTTATTTTCTGCTGTGTAAAATTGCAAAACCCATAGCCCTTCATCATTACGGCGGAAACATTCGACTCGCTGACGTTTGGTGTTAATTAAAACATACTCTTTGAGACTTGATATAGTTTGGTAATCCGCGAATTTGTCCCCCCGGTCAAAGGCTTCAGTAGAGTTAGATAAAACCTCGATAATTAAACAGGGAAAACTTTTATACGCAGGAGTTTCCTGATCTCGTTGGTCGCAAGTCACCATGACATCGGGATAGTAATATCGATTTAAAGATTCGATGCGTGCTTTCATATCGGCGATGTAAACACGACAACCTGAACCGCGTACATGATTACGGAGGAGTGTAGCAAAGTTGAGAGCAATGGTAACGTGGGAGTCAAGCGC
Source organism: Plectonema radiosum NIES-515 (assembly GCF_025753815.1). GTDB lineage: Bacteria > Cyanobacteriota > Cyanobacteriia > Cyanobacteriales > Nostocaceae > Hassallia > Hassallia radiosum_A. The sequence continues at coordinate 21,656 of NZ_JAOWRF010000213.1, forward strand.
TCCAGCCATTGCGTAGATGTAGCCGTCGATATATTCATGTTTGATGTCACTGTGTTCCTCCATTTGGAGGTATTCGTCAGGGGTGAGGTAGATTTCAGGTGAAGCAACCATATTTAAGACCTCAAGGTTAAGCAATGGAAATTTCTTGATTTAATTAAAACTTACGCAAAAACCTCTCAAACTCTTATTTCTCTGTGTCCTCTGCTACGAGTGCGGTTCGTTTTTTATAACCTTTGCGTAAGATCCTATTAATTTCTAGAATATCTTTGTTTTGTTAGCCAAAGGTACATTTTCCTCAAATAAAAATGTACCTCTAGCTTTTAGTGAGCGGTGAACCGCTCAATTTTCAGGGCTGAAGCCCTGACTACGTTTAAGAGCGTTTGTTTACACTCCAGTACTTAGTTATCAGTTGTCAGCTTAAATCCCGTCTTTTCTTCTTGTTTAGACAGATGAAGCTTCTTTTGCTGCTCTTGATAGTCGCGCAATTGCTTCAATAAGCGTGCTTGGGATGAAGTGGAAGTACTTGAACTAGTTGTTGTAATTTCTGGCTTTTTGGCAGCACTTTTTAAAGCAGTAGGTGAAATATTAATAATCATCACCTCTTGGGTTCTTGGGGTAGCAATAACCAAATCTGATTTATTAACAGATGCTTTAAAAGAGTCTAAAGTATCAGCAATTTGCACTTGCTGCTGCATTTGTTCTGTAGAAGAAACCAAAGTACTTAAACCATTCACTAATTGCCGCAAATTATTTCTAAAAGCGGGATCACCAGTCAACTCATCTAAATCAGATGTAATTTTTTGGGTATTTTCAAATGTTACCCGTGCGGAATCCAAAGTTTGTTGCAATAGCAATCGGTTATTTGGATCGTTGAAGCTTTTAGTCGCATCGCGTAAATTAGTTGATGCTTGGGCTGCATTTGCTGAGAGAGTTTCTAAATTTTCTAGTAATTTTCCTTTGGTGAAGCGATTAACTGTAGGTGATAAACTGCTGACTGTAACGCGTAGTTGATTGCTGGTTTGGCTGAGATTATTTAATGTACCAACTAGCGTTGAGCGATTTGTTGTCACCAAATTATCGAGATTTGTCACCAAACTTTTCGCTTGATTTGCAGTCGAACTAATAGTTTTTGCGGTTGTCCCAAATTCAGTTGCAGTTGTGCTAAATTGCTTGGCGGTCGTACCGAATTGATTTACTGTTTGACTGGTAGATGTACTAAGTTTATCTGTTGCGCGTTGCACTGAATTAGCTGTGGCGGAAAATGTGCCTAATTGTTGTTGTGCGTTTTTGCTCAAAACCTGAAGTTCTCGACTTAAAGCCGCTACACTGGCAGCTGCTTGGGACGCGGTTTCTAGGGTTTTATTCACATTATTATAAAATTTCGGATTACTGTATGCAACAGATAGCGCAGTTGAACTGCGAATCAGCTCATCAACACTGATGCCAACCTGACCTTTTAAGCGAGATCCATTACAGAGGATGATTTGGGGATTACAATTTTTTTCTGTGGCTTTAGCGACATCAGTCGCTTGAATTAGCGTTGCTTTTGGTGTGATGTCGATAATGCTTTCGCTAATCAAACCGGATTGATTAGTTTCAACTAATACATCACGGGGGATTTTCAATTCCGGTTGAGAAATATCAACTTCCACTTCAACGTTATTTAAACCAGGTTGAATTTTAGAAATACTCCCTACTTTGACACCACGATAGCGAACAAGTGTTCCCTTTTGCATTCCGCCGGCGTTAGCAAACTCGATAATAACTTTATATGAGCGTTGAGATGTCGTGACTCTATTCAACCACAGCAGAATTAGTCCAAATACCCCCAATCCTGCTAAAAGCAATAACCCTACAGAACCTTCTCTAAATGTTCGCGATCGCATTTTTCTCCTTCTGCCATCTAGCCGACATGAATCGGTCCTTGCACACTCCCGCTAAGAAATTGTCTAATTAAAGGATGCTCTGTATTTTCAAGTTCATCTATACTACCTTGCCACTGCACTTTACCTTGATAGAGAAAAATAACTCGATCAGCGGTTCGACGAATAGTACTGTCTTGGTGGGTAACAATGGCATAAGTACCACATACTCCTTGAGTACATTGTAATTGGCGAATTAAATCTTCTATAACTGTAGAGGCAATTGGGTCAAGTCCGGCTGTCGGCTCATCGTATAGTAAAACCGCAGGTCCGTCTTGTGGGTTGTCTGGGTTAGACACAACCGCACGGGCAAAACTGACACGTTTTCGCATTCCTCCGGAAAGTTCACTAGGATACAAAGAACCGATTCCTGGCAAACCTACCATGTCCAATTTTTCATTTACCAGTTCTCGAATGCGCGATCGCGATATTTTTGAGTATTGATAAAGTAAAAACCCCACATTTTGCTCGACTGTCAATGAATCGAATAATGCTGCCTGCTGAAACACCATCCCAATGCCAACTGGATCGATACCATCTTCTATCAAACCTTCTCGCCGTACCCCTTGTACATAAATTTCTCCAGCATCGGGAGCCGTTAATCCTGCAATTACCCGTAAAATTGTTGATTTACCAGTACCGCTAGGACCAATAATCCCTAATGCTTCTCCCTGGTAAATTGTCAAGTCTACATTGTCTAAAACTTTATTGTCACCAAACGACTTAGAAACACCTTTAAGTTCAATCAATGGTTTATTCATTGGGAATTGGGCAATTTGAGGAGGGGAAAAGGGAAAAGGGAAAAAAATAGATTTTCATTCAGCCGTGATTCTCACTATCTCCCCATCTCTCTATTAACCATTAACAAATAACAAATAACAAAAATGCCAGATTGTGATGTCATAGTCATTGGTAGCGGTATCGGTGGTTTGTGTGCTGCTGGATTACTTGCACGTTATGGCAAGGGAGTAATTGTATGTGAAAGCCACACAATTCCTGGTGGTGCTGCTCATAGCTTCAGACGAGGAAAATTTGAATTTGATTCCGGTCCCTCTTTTTATTGTGGTCTAACTGATGCCCAGAGTTTAAATCCTCTCAAACAAGTTCTTGATGTTTTAGGTGAATCCCTTTCATCTGTGTCTTACGATCCTCTAGGACATTATCACCTTCCGGAAGGCACTTTTGCAGTTTATAGCAATACTGAGCGTTACCGTCATGAGGTGGAGAAAATTACGCTTCAAGGTGCTAAAGAATTAAAGCGGTTTGAAGAACGTTTACTACCGCTTTATGAAGCGATGAAAGGCATTCCCACTTTGGCTTTGAGAACAGATTGGCAGATGATTTTGGTGTTATTAAGAAATTATTTGCCATCTTTAGCAAAAATGCTCCCCAATTTGCCGATTGTTCAAGCTTCTGTGGGCAATGTGATGGATGCTACAGTTAAAGATGCTTGGGTGCGGCGGCTGATAGACTTAGAATGCTTTCTACTGTCTGGTTTAAAGGCACATGGTACTATTGCCCCAGAGGTAGCTTTTATGTTAGGTGAGCGCTCCCGCTGCGGAGTTGAATATCCTGTGGGTGGTAGTGCGGCAATTGTCAAGGCTTTGGTGCGGGGATTAGAAAAGTTTAATGGTAAGTTGCGGTTGGGGTGTCACGTCGAACAGATTTTAGTAGAGTCTGGCAAAGCTGTTGGTGTGAGGTTACAAAATGGTGAAATTATCAAAGCGTCTGTGGTAATTTCTAATGCCACAATTTGGGATACTTACACTAAGTTGTTGCGTCCGGAAGACTTACCCGCATCTTACCGCAAAGTTTCGCTAGATACACCAGCGGTGGATAGCTTTATGCATTTACACTTAGGCATTCGTGGCGAAGGGTTGGAAAATTTGACGGGACATCATGTGGTAGTCCACGATGCACAACAAGATATAACTTCACCGGGAAATACTTGCATGATATCGATTCCTAGTGTGTGGGATGCAACTCTAGCAGCAGAAAAACATCATGTGGTTCATGCTTATACTCTAGAACCATTAGCGGGATGGGAAAAAAATGCAGGTTATGAACACAAGAAGCAAGAAAAAGCAAAGTCTTTATATTGTGCTTTAGAAAGAGTTATCCCAGATATTCGCGATCGCATCGAGTTAGAACTGATTGGTACACCGCTCACTCACGCTCATTATCTCAGAAGATATCAGGGAACTTATGGACCTGCGATCGCAGCAGGTAAAGGTATGTTTCCCAACACACACACACCCATTGCTGGATTGTATCGCGTTGGTGACAGCACCATGCCGGGAATCGGTGTGCCGGCGGTGGCTGCATCTGGCATTTTGTGCGCGAATACTTTAGTTAAGCCAGAGCAAACAGCAGAATTGTTAAATAATTTATCGCATTTTTAATATATCTTATAGCAATCCTAAATAATTCGTGAACAAAAAGATCCCCGGCTTCCCAGATCGGAGTGTAACATCTAAGGCTTACAGTAAACAGTTTTGCCGGAATTTATGCATTACAGCAATTTTCAACTAAACAGACTACAGTGATTTCACCATCCTCAATCACGATCCCTAATCAAGTGTCTGGGGCAGCGTGAGTCTAAATACTTAGTATTACGGATTGCAATATCGAATTATTTCATCTTAATCTAGTAAAACCGCATTTAGAATTAACGCCTTATCTCTTGCCTGCACTGATAAACTTATAAGGTAAATGCCGAAAACCCCCGAAGAACAGGTGCGTAGCACGGTATTCTGTTGGTGAGTCAAGGAACCAAGAATCCCCTCGGCAATAGCTGCGGGGAGTGTCAATTAGCAAAACACTTTAATAGCGGAAAACGATGAAAGCATCTGCAAAATTCGACTTTGAGGACGAGAAGTTTAACGCACCCCCTTCTCAAGTCATCCCGTGGTGTCAGATGATTAATCCTCGCTATGGCACAGATGGGATGCAACCCCACGGGTTAGCAATTAAGTTAGATAATGCCCATGCTGTTGGTTTTCAATCTGATGAAAATTGGCAGCAGGTAGAACATGAATTTAGTTCTGGAGTCGAGTCTGTATTTATCTCCGCTACCCCACACATAGTTATAGTACGTAGGGGTCCCTTGTCTGTCAAAGACAGAGAAAGTGGTTTAAAACTGGGTACACTCAAAGAAAATTATGATGCTTTTTTAGCAGACAAACTTAAGTTTAAAACCTTTACTCGCTACCTAATTTTTTTGGTAGGAGAAAACAAAAATTTTTTACATGAATCACCACTACAATTAACTTTAAATGGTGCTGCCGGTGCGAGTTTTAGTAAAAGTTATTGCGAATATCAACAAGGCAAAATCGTCGGTGGTTTCGCTGCTGAATTAGAAAAAGCTTATGCTGCATATCGCAAGCAACCCATAACATCAAAAGGTCCACTATTCCACGCTCACGGTATTTTTTGCCCAATAATTGAGTGTGAAGAAAGAGGCATTGAACCAAATACGGTGATGGTAGCTTCAACAGTAGACTATAAACGTCCGACGGTGGCGACGTTAACACAATATCTGATTGCTTCCGACTCTCCGGAATCGGCAATTATCTCGAAAAACTTTGAAGAATACAAAGAGTTTGGTAAGGAAGTTGTAAAACCAGAAGCACCGAAGATGGAAATGGCAGGGGTTTCTAGTTCTTATGTTTATGCGGATGAAGATGATTTTGGTTATCCACCTTATTAGGGACTGGGGGGATGGGGAATGGGGAAAGAAAAATTCCCTACTCCCTACTCGCTATTCCCTATTCTTTAAGTAGCAAATAATAGAGCGAACCATTACCACCTGTAACACCAGCGCGATCGCCTGCTAATTGTCCAGTTCCCATAAAGTAATCTACCCGTCCGGGTCCTTTAATGGCGCTTCCTGTATCCTGATCGAGCACAAAGCGGCTCACAGTACGATAATCTAGTCGTCCTGACGCGGTGGGATAGGGAAGTGAGGTATTAACTAGCGCTAATGCGCCAGGAGGCATAATAGACTTGTCTGTAGCAATAGAACGCTCTGCTGTCACCGGTACATTAATACTGCCGCTAGCTGGTTCACCGCCGGTTTCTTTGAAGAAAACAAACCTTTCCCAGCGCGGTAGATAATTATTTAACTCTTGGGGATGTTGCTGAAAATACTGAGTCATCCGTGGGAGGGTCAGTTGTTTCAAAGTTACTTTCCCGTCTTTGACTAATTCTCGTCCGATACTTGTCCAAGGGTAATCTGTACCACCTGCATAGCCGATACTGGTTTTAGCTCCGTTGGTTAACTGAATCTGAGCAGAACCTTGGATTTGAACCATGTATGCATCCCAGCGATCGCGGAACCACAATAGTTCCAAACCGCGCAACTGACTTTTATCTCCAAGCAAACCATCTTTTCCTTCCAATTGAATTCGTTTGGGATGCGGTTTACTCCATTTCTCAAAGTCTGGTGGTAATCGATAAAGCGGATATTTATATACATTTGTGCGAACCCGGCTTGCAATAAAAGCAGGCTCGTAGTATGCAGTAAATTTAACAGTACCCTTGCCGTCATTACCTACCGATTTGTAAAAGACAAACTCCCGCAAGACAGCAGCTTGCAGTTGAGCAGGAGAGTTCGATTTGACAACTAATTGGCGGAAACGCACTAAACTGCGATACACGCGCTCTAAGCTAATTTCCTTAATTGGATAACTCTGATAGGCAGCGATCGCCTTATCTTTTTGCAGATAAGTCAGACTGTTGTCAATCGATGCTAGGAGTGCGTCGCGATCGCCTAGTTTACCCCCTCGACTCCAAATTTGCTCATCCCAACCCAAGCAACCAGACTGGGAAGTACAATCCGCTGCTAATTCCATCGGTTTTAGTACAGATTGTACTGAGGGAATTCTTGGTACTGGTATGACCACTGGCGGCGCTTGAGGATTGTTTGGTAATGGCAGGGGTGGTAAACTAGGAGCTTGAGCAACAGCTGACCAGAGTGGGATCATAAAAGCAACTCCCAAACTCAAGGAAAGCACATTTAGGGTTTTTCTCATGATTTAGTTGAATCTTTCAACGCTAGAACTAAAAACTGGTTCTACCCGGATTGCTAAAATCCGAGAGGGACGTACTACCATATACTCTCCCTGACCGGAAATATTTTTGATGGGTACGCTGATAAAGTCATTAGAGGCAGCCTTTGGCATCAGTTCGCCACTATACCACTTCTGAAAATCTTGAATTGTCGGAAAGCGTATTTCTTCCCTGTGTCCACCATCCATCATCAGGTGTACTGCAAATTCGCTCGGTGTTCTAGGCATAAAGTTGAATCATTTGAAACACATCCAACCCATTTTCAACCACTTAACCCCAAAATGGGAAGAGGAGGGGGAAACTAGTCATAGAGACGTTCCGTCGTCACGTCTGTGGGAAAGTGGGGAAGAAAAACTCCAAACTCCAAACCCCTAACCCCAAACTCCAAACTCCAAACTCCAAACTCCAAACTCCTAACCCCTAACCCCTAACCCCAAACTCCAAACTCCTAACCCCTAACTCCCAACTCCCAACTCCTAACTCCTAACTCCAAACTCCTAACTCCTAACTCCTAACTCCTAACTCCCAACTTTTACTTTCCGCTATGACGCTTGTTTAACCAGAAACAGTTCCCAGAAAGTTGTTCACCTTCATCGGCGATCGCCTTGGTTATTTTATCTAGTTTGGTGCTCGATTATGACAATTAAACAATATCTCAAAAATTTGGACTTGCACCTCATGTAACCTCCGGTTCTACAATAAAAGTGTCGATTGAATTTTCTTTAGAAGAAATAAAAAAATGTTTGGAAAATCCTGATTTTTTGTCTGTTGGGCTGATGCGATCGCACATGATTAAATTGCATCAACTTGCTGGAAATCCAGCAACGCTTCTTAGCCGTTGAAAGATCAAATAAAATAAAAGGTAAAAGCTAAAAAATTGATTTTCTGACACTTTTACCTTTTAGCGTTTTAATTTTACCTTATTCAGATATCACTTGCTCAGATTTGTCACCTGCTCAATCAGTGCTAAAACATCACTGCGGCTAAGTTTATCTTTGCCATTCGCAAGAGCGCTAAGAGTGCCATGAGCCAATGTCAGTGGAATTTGACAAAAATCTAATGCAGGACCAGGAGGAAGAGCTTTAGTGTAAGCATCTGCTAAAATTAGATTACGTTGAGCATAAGCTTGGATATCATCTGCATTCCAACCATCTGGAAAGAAGTTTACCCCACGGGTCAAATCTTCACTATGGTTGCGGAGGATGTTAACGGCCTGTAAGCCGCGACCAAAAGCGATCGCATGAGTACGGTTTGTATCAGTACCATCATACCATGCCCATATATCGGAGAGTAACAAGCCCACTGCACCTGCAACTCCAAAGGTATAACGATCCAAATCAAACTCTGTATGAATTTTCCAATTTTTTCCTGCCCAATATGCCATGCGATCCGCCATCGCCGCAGTCGCATCCCAAATCCGAGGTGCTATGCTTTCAGGTGCGAGTAGTGCCCATTCTCGTATCCGCAGGCTGACTTCTGCTAAAGAATCTTCGTGGCTGCCAAATCCCACAGAGAAAGCATCAACCGCAAAGCCATCAACACCTGCTTGTAATGTCAAACTAATTGTTTGCAACAATCTCGCTTTAGTGGCATTATCTAGTTCTGGATGATCCTCGATTTCATCAATCGCACGCATACACAAGTATGCAGATGAAACTGCTTCTTGCAATCCTGGTGGTAAAATACTAATTGGGATGTAAAAAGTTCGACTAGTCTCTTTGAGGATTTGCAATGCGTAATTACGTAAATCCATTTTTTCACTCCTCTGTTGATTTTCACACCACATAAATTTTGAGGTTTTTTGATTACGTTGGATATAGTTTTTACTAAACCTGAAAAACTCTAGATACGCTAGTATCTCATCGAAAAACTTATCATTTTTAGTATTTCAATTTACAAAAACCCAAATTTGATTAAAGTCTAGTATATAGGGCTTTGGTTGCAAAAACCTGTGATTTTTGGTTTGACCTAGATGTTATAAAGGGTCATTGTAAATATAAACAATATTGCTCGTATCCAATTATAATTACCTGCAAAATTTTCCCAAGTGAACAGCCAAATCAGAGGAATGAAACACGCTTATATCTGCGTTATTCTGACGAACAAGCCAGAATTCCTGTATATATAGATAAAAATCACAAAAAACCTTTAAATAACAGATTTGGAATTCAAACTTTGAGGACGCTTCCGGCAAAGTAGTTAAGCCGAAACATCTTGCCGCTACACTGTACCAGCGGATGGAGGAAAATAGATTATTGCCCCCAACCTCATAATCGTGATGGCTGTTCGATTGCTGATTTCGCAGCGACATTAGTAGAATTAAACACGTTCTCTAAGTAGACGATGATTGAGAAAAAGTAGTTCCCGAAGAACCGAGGGGGGACATCTGTTTACCGAAGGGAGGGGTTCATGGGTTCATGAAAAAAGGGTCGGGGATAAGAGGGGGAAAGGGGTTCATGAAAAAAGGGGAAAGGGGGGGAAAAGAAAAGAAAAATATTATGAGTAACTTAAATTGGTCTTTGTTTCCATACATGAGTCCATGAGTCTCTTTACCCCGATTACGCGATCGCTTTTTTATATGATTCTTTTCCCCAATAAGGGTTTAAAGCCCCCTATGCCTAAGTGGTTTTATTTGGGGGGAGGTCACAATCCCCAAACATATTCTTTACCATGAACCCATGAACCCATGAACCCCTAATGAGTGAAGGGTAGGTGTTTGGCAAGGTAATTCTGAATACACTTTTTCCGAATCCGACGAAAATTTTTGAGAGTGCGAAAAACAACAATTTACTTGAAAGTACAATACGTGTTTATACATAAAAAATTCCTGAAAAATTGCCGCAAAAGAAGGAGAATGAACATTATCTGCGCGTGAAGTAATTGTTGAGGTTGTTGGTGTTAGCATTCCCCCGCTTTCAAGACGATGGAGAATCACAGGGTTTGAGATTTGAACATGGGTAGAAGAGGGGAAAGGGGAAAAGCCCTCCTTTGCCCCATACCCAATTGCCAAAATCATAAAATCTGTACAAAGATAGATGCAAAAACAATTTGAAGAAGTAGCATAAGAAACAATGGGTATAACCGTTTGTAACGAAAGAAAGACCGAACTGTCCCGCCTTAGATAGATGCAGTTAAACAAACTTCAATGTTAAAAGGCAACCGCTTGCATCTGCATGATATACCTCTGACATTTTCACCCAAACTTATTGGAAAAATTGCCAATGCGATCGCTATTTGTGTTGGTGGCTTAGTACTGCTTGGGTGGTGGTTCAACATCGAAGTTGTAAAAAGCGGTTTTTGGGGCAGTACCTCAACAATGAAAGCAAATACAGCATTGTGCTTTGTACTGTCTGGTCTTTCGCTCTGGCTGTCGCAAGAAGGAGATAGAAAGACAATGGGACTCCTTGGGGACAAGGGGGATAAGGGGGACAAGGGGGACAAGGAGGACAAGGAGGACAAGGAGGACAAAAAAGCAAGGGGACTCTTTGAAGAGAAAAAGAATAATTCTTCTTTCCCCCCC
>NZ_JAOWRF010000107.1 GCF_025753815.1 Plectonema radiosum NIES-515
GTGCAACTTTAGATACTATTAAAATGTATATTCAAAATCAAAACGAAACTTGACGGCGATTGAAATCGCCTGCGGCTTACCCCCATAAATAAATTTAGGGGCTTGCACGCCGCGAGGAATCTGGTCAGCAGTGAATGCAAGCGTTTGTCCGTTAGGGCTGAAAGCCATACACCTTCCCCAACCTTGATGAACGCGATCAATAGTGTGTATCTTTTCTCCGGAGCTAACTTGCCATAATGTGATGTTTCGAGTTGCTGCGATCGCCAAAAGTTCACCATCTGGACTAAACAGGACTAGATCGGGATCTCCAGGATCAGTATCACCTTCACGATTGTCAGTATGGATTGTACGTATTAACCTGCCAGTGGTAATCTGCCTGTGGCAACTTCCCACGTAATAATGTTCTGAGCGACCTGAGGAAAGTAATCAACATAATTGTCCTGGACACCAATTAAAAACTTGCTATATAGAAGTCTTCCTTACATAAACTAAGAATAATGATGGTTGCAGAAGCAACTCAAGTCTCATTCGCTTACAAAGGTGAAAACCCACCAGACATTATCAGCATCCACTTACATGGATGAGTAATATATTAAACAGCATTGACTTGGGATTCGTACTCATGCAGCAGATCCTCGAAATATTGTACGTGTCGATCAATTCCACGCTCGACGGCTTTGATTACGCTACTCAGTTTGACTGAATCCCCGTTAAAGCGAGTCAGCACCGGACGAATAGAATCTTGGAAATGATTCACCTCTAATTCCGCGTGCAAGCTTAACCAAGTCGGTTGCTTCATACCACGAGCATCAAAGTAAAATTGAAGAATTCTGGCATTTCGGATTGACACACACAGTTCTCGACCACTCAGCGCTGCTAGGGCTTCATAAAAGTTGTCGGTTCCGTAGCCGAATTCATCGAAAAATGAACGTTCATAGGATGTGGTTGCCATACTCCGCCGAGATGCCGCAATTTCAGCATTACTCAATCCCAGATCGTGAAGAAATTCTACGTACATTTCACTATGATCGTCTTGCAAGTCGGTGAAGGTGTGATCTGACAAAGACATAATCGCGGATTTTTGGTCTGGGTCAGTACAACTTCCTGCTTTGACTATGCATAAGCCAAACCACTGATGCAGCCGATCGCGCCAAAAATAATACTGGAGAAAGGCATATTGCATCATTGCAGGAGTAATGGCTCCAGTTTTCAGCAGACAAAAAAAACGACTGCGATCAAGGACTTCGTGACAATAAGCGATTGTTCTAGAACTGATTGCCGATTCTTGGGCTTTCACCGCAGGTGGTAGTTCGATGTCTCGATTTAAGCGGCTAGACGTCAGAGCGATCGCAGGCTGCACTTTCATAAAACTTTCTCCTAGTTACGAGTCATGAGTTCATAAAAGCAAGCTTAGAAGATGATTACTATGAGAGTAAGAGGATTTTGAATATCTTAGTATGACTAAAATATTATACTATTCCGGTGAAATGACCCTTCGACCTTGGAATCAGCTTGAAATGCGACAGCTACAGTATTTTATGGAGCTTGTTGCAGAAGCGGGCGAGAAAAAGAGCTTTAGCAAAGCGGCTGAACGCTTAGATGTGGAACAATCCTACCTCAGCAAAACGATCGCAGCATTGGAAGCGGCATTGAACGTCGAACTCTTTGATCGCACTCGTCGCCCTCCGGTGTTGACGGCGGCGGGAAAGGTGTTTCTCACCGAACTAAGAATTGCCACTACTGCCCTCGAACGGGCGGTGACACGGGCACAGGAAGCGAGTCGTGGCGAAATTGGCAAACTGGTTGTGGTGGTGAACACTGCGATCGCCAATAGTTTACTTCCCGACATTCTCAAAACCTTTCGGAATCGTTATCCCAACGTGGAATTGGAACTGCGATCGATGACGATTGAGGAGATGATGCAAGGACTACGGGATAGCTCCATCGATGTTGGATTTGAACATCTGCCCAATCCTTACTCAGGTGATTCAACCCTGAACTTTCTCCCGATTGTGCAAGAGTCCTTTGTAGTCGCATTGCCAGAATATCATCCGCTTGCTGCGCTCAAGCACATTCCACTTGAAGCACTCAAGGACGAGCCGCTCATTTTGCCACCACTTGATGCTGTACCGTCCTACGAAGTGGTCTTATCGCAATTTGAGCTTCGGGGATTCAAGCCAACATTGCTGGAAACAGTCAAAGCCACTTGGATGGTGATCAACCTCAGCTTAGTGGCAGCAGGCGCAGGAGTCTCGATTCTACCAGACAATGTTCAAACGCTCCAGCGTCAAGGAGTGGTGTACCGAGGGCTTCAAGACGCACCGCTCGCTCGACAAATTGCGGTGGTGTGGCGGCGGGCAGATGTCAACCCTCTGTTACAACCAGCACCGACCGATTCGATCTTGCTGCGTCAATTCCTCACGGTAGTTCAAGAGATAGCAGAACGTTGTGCATCGCCTGCCGATTAACCTGCTCTGTCAAAATTAACCCTCTTCTATTACTATGGATAAAAAATAATCTAATGAAGCCCTGACGACTGGAAGTCGCGGCTAGACAAACCCTCGTCCGGATGGTGCGCGGACTAACCTGAAAATAGGATTTGAAATTTACTATGGCAAGAGTAATAAAAGAGCGTTAATTGCAGGACGCTCCCACAAGCTTATATTCCCAGCAGTTCATCTAGCTGTAAACTTGGCAAATCTGGAGGAATCACAGTCCTGCCGATTGTAACTTTATGACTTTCCTGTTGAGTTGCCATATCTATAGCGATCGCTTCTAAGCGAATTTCCAAACAGCCAAAGGGAATATGTAACTGAGTCATCACCTCCAAATTTCCCAAAGAGTTAGGTAGCAAATTCTTGAGCAAATGCGGACCATCTAGCAACCAACGAGTTTGACAATCCTCCATCCATAACTTCACAGCCATTTGCTCCCGCACGTCAGGCAGATACACCCGCACCCTGATAGATTTGCCGGCGATAAGTTCACCGGATGGTACATGCAGTTGCGGAATTGGCAACGGACTCCAATTTGTCGCTGCGATCGCTAGAGAAACAGATTTATCTGTTACTGGTTCGTGCTTTTGCTTCAACAACCCGCTCTGCATAGCATCGGCTTCCGATTCATTTGGTGTATCATCTACGACAAATTCTTGTGTCAACCAACTTGGCTGTATCTGAAGACGATCAGCAGGTGGTAGTTGTGGTACTTCCGGTGATAAAGAAACTTCTGATACTTTTTCTTCATCTAGCGTCACCGTATCTTCTTCCACAATATCGCCAAGTTGTGTTTCCATATCAGATATTAACGGCGAATTAACATCAGCAGTCAAAGTTTCTTCGCTCAAAGAAAGCGGATATTCTTCAGAAATAGTCTGGTTGGCTGGAGTATAGCTATAGTAATTCTGAGACTGTACATTGATTGGTTCAGGCAAGGAGTAGCCTTGAGTCTGCATCCACTTTCTAATTAAAGGGGATGAATAGGGGTTGTCTTGTGTGATTAATTGAGAAGCTTGGGGGACGACAACTACTTCATTCAAAGAATTATCCGGCGATCGCGCATCTTCATCGCCTAAAATGTCAGTTGCATTTTCAAACTCAGTTATGGTAGCCTCAAGCTGCCGGAACTCCTCAATAGTTTGATAATCCAAAGCATCTTCCGCGTTGCTTTGACAGACTTCAAAGTCAGTAGGCAAGGCTTTAAGCGGTGTCAAATATCTAAAAGTGGAGCCTGCACTTAGAGAAAGTCTTGTCTCTTCCTCAAATATTGGATCTTGACGCTCGGCAATTATAGTATCTGTGTTCTCTAAACCCTGGGATTTTGACGCAGCTATCATTTTAGTCTGCCCGTGAGAAAACGTTGGCAATTGGGGCGATCGCACTGAGAAAGCTGATTTCCCTAGCCTTCGGGGAGCAATTCGCGGTGGTAAAGCTTTTTTCCGCGATGTATGAAAAACTAAAGCCTGGTCTGTTTTTACGGTTTTGACTAGATTAAACAGTTGTAAATCAAGCCGTGATGGTAATGGTTCTTGATTGATAGGCGGCGCGATCGCTTCATCTAGTTCTGGAGTACTATGCTTGATAGCTGTGGTAATTGCCAGTAATTGTGTCACATCTGCTGTAATTGTGAACGACTGGCTAGCTAAGAGTGTTACCTCACCAATTCCAGCGAGTGCGCCATACAAACTTATGTCTGCTAAAATCAGCTTGGATTCGCACTTCAAGGGAATTTCAATCTGGCTGCTAATAGTACACGGTAAAATCTTTTCAGGTATTGGTTGCTTTACTTGAGTTAATATTTGCGATTTTTGGGGCGATCGCATTTCAATTTGCACGAATGCCGCACAGACGCTTTCTAAATCTGATGTTTCACTGAGCAGCTCTTGTTTTAATTCTACGCGCCCATTGAGACAAAGAGTTTCTCCCCAACGAGCAACATAAGTTTCCTGCTCTAAAGTTAGCAGTAATGGTGGCAGTGCTTGCTCTTCTAAAGTCACATCAATCGCTTCATGATGAAGCAAAGATTCAGAAGCGGGTAAAGCTAACTCTAATAAATTTTGTAAAATTTGCTCTGCCGTTTCACCTTTAACCCACACTGGGGTAATAGGTGCATCAATAATTGCATCTTCTTTTTTACTTGGCAAAAGCTTACTTTGTGTAGTAATTACTGGCTCTGCCTTAACGGTGATAGTGTTATGTATGGTACTAGAAGTTTCGGCTGCGGTTGTTGATAAGCTGTTGCGATGAGAAAAAGTATCTGAGCGATCGGGTGAAAGATGATGCTCAGAGTCGTCCAATCTCTTGACATCCGATAAAACTGCCGATTGAGGCAAAACTTGCATTTTCATGCTGTGTTGCCAGGATTTACCGAGGATATCAGACATCAAATCGCCAGAGCATCGTAATTCCCAAATTCCCTGCTTCAGGTGGGTGAAGGGAATTACAGCCATTAAGCCTTCATTGTTAGTGCGACGCGATCGCTTTTGAACTCGTCGCTGTATGGGAACTTCTTGAGTGGAAAAGTGAATTACGCGCACTTCTACATCTATATGAGGACGGTTAGAACGAGCCAAAACTCGATACCGACCTTCGAGTATTTCTAAGTTTGGCGATTCCAAGGTATGCCAAGAGCGATCGCCTTGTTTCTGTATCAGAAATTGCCAGTGTTCCATTGTGGGTGATGCCGAAACCGAAGGGAAGCACAGTAATATTTTGCATTACTTTGCTTGCCAGTGTACATCAGTAAGTTGTAATTGCATAACCTGTTGAGACAAAAGAACAATTACACCTGGTGTTGCAACTCCCGTGTACTTTTTACTTCACTTCTGTAACTTCACCCAAGCGGGTAAAGCGAATTTCAATGCGTCGTCGTGTGGAATCTTCCTGGTGAGCAATGGACGGTTGTGCAAACTCGCCTGATGGTAATATAAGCTGTGCCGCAGAATAAGCGCGAAATTTCAGTCCTTGTAGCCTATGCTCTTTTGTCTGGATGTAACGCAGCACTTTGACTAATGCTAGCGATCGCATTAGTCCTAAGTCAGCATTAGAACCAGCTTTCAGATTTTGTATTGGTACACTACCATTAGCTACATTTTCTATATTCTGGTCTAGATTACTGATTGCACTGCCATTAGCCTGACCATCAGTATGACCGATAACTTCTACCGTATTTATGTTATATGCTTTTGTTTTGCGTTCAATTTCAGGAACTATTTTCGTCCAAATATAGTTGTACATTGGCTGTGGTAGTTCAGCACTACCGGAAGCAAAACGGTAAGCACCTTCGTCTTTAATTAAAATAATTGGCGGTGCCCCTGTATTTTTATTATCAGATATTTGGGATATTGTATACTTGGCGCTAGCTATTAACAGTAAGAAAAGAAGTATCATGAAGGCATTGGACATTAAGTCTGTGAAAGCAGACCAAATATTCAGGTCTTCATTGTAATGAGTATTGCGCGAGCGACGAGGCATAATTGAAAGTTTAGGTTATTTTATTTAATATCTATGCTTTTTTAATTTGAGAAAGTTCTTCCTTAATGTTGCTAAGTTGTTCAATACATTGTTGAACTTTTGTTCCTAAATTTTGATAATTTTTGATATTATATTCAGTTGCTTGTTGAATACCTCCAAGCAAGCGATCGCTCACCTTTTCGTATTCTGAAGTTGTTTTCACATTGTTGTCTTTGAGTAACTTCATCAAAGTGTCAATTTGGACGTTTAATTGATTTGCATAACCTTCTAGATTTGAGACAATAGTGTCAAATTGTTGATTGTTAGTGTTGAGTTGCTCAGATAATTTTAAAACAAAGCGATCGCCTATGTTTTTGTATTCGGAAGTTGCTTTTGCATTGTTGTCTTTGAGTAACTCCATCAAATCTAAGTTTAATGTGTCAACTTTGACGTTTAATTGATTTGCATAACCTTCTAGATTCGAGACAATAGTGTCAAATTGTTGGTTGTTAGTGTCGAGTTGCTCAGATAAGTTTAAAACAAAGCGATCGCCTAAAGACTCAATTCCCAAATTTACCCCTTCCGTATAGTTTCTAACCATACCTACTAACTCTGTCAGAGTAACTTCTACCCCATTGAAACTATCAGCTTTATTCGCAATTTTCTCCTCTAAATTATCAAGTTTTTTAGTCACTCTTCCTAAATTACTAGCACCTTGTTTAAGTTGTGGAATAATCTCGCTAAGAGAGTTTTGATTAGTTTGATGCAACTCTAATACTTTCACTGAAGTTTGATTAACACTTCTTATTTCTTCTCCCAAACGCTGAACTTCACTCACTACTGTTGCAATAGATATTACTGTCTGTGCCAAACTTGCAGCAGACTGAGAAAATTTCTCTTGTGTGTTAGCCAAATCTGCTGTAGCATCTGATAATTTCTGGGGAAACTGGCTTTTCTCAAATGTTTCAGCAGCTTGTTTAAATATCTCAGATTTTGCCTTCAGTTGTTCACCAGCAATCTTAAATTCAGTAGCAGCAGCAGATATAGTTCCAGAAGATCTTGTAAAACCCTCATAAACTTGTGTTGCTAGTTCATTAGCTTTTTTATTTTCTTCAGCGATTTCTTTGGCTACTTTTCCTAAAGATTGCTCAACGACATCCCGAACATTCTTGCCAAAGTTAATTAAAAATTCATTTTGCAGATTAGCCATTCTGTCAACAGCTTTATCAAGACGAGTATGACCATCTATTGTTAGTTGATAAATATTATCTAAGTAATCTTCTAAAGAACTAATAAGTCGATATTTTGCTTGACTAGTATTTTTTAACCAGTTAAATACCGTCAATACAACACTAAATAATAGTCCTGCTAAACTAGTAATAAAGGCAATGCTCATGCCTTGTAATGGTTTCTCTAGTTCAGCCACTAAACTAGTTACATTACTAGCAGTGGTTTGATTGATTGTTTGACTGAGTGCTAACAAACTCCTTGTAATGCCAAAAAAAGTACCGAATAAGCCAAACGCTAATAATAAATTAGGTAGAATGCGGCAGAAATAATCGATTTGGTCACAACCAACTTCTTTAGTAAAAACTAAGAAATGCACTTTAATCTTTTCTTGGCTATAAATTTGGTCAATTAAAGCTGCCGTATTAACATTATCTAATTGAATACTAGCTTGTTTAAATCTGCTTTTGAGATTTTTTATAGTCTGAGGTTCTGTTACACTTTTGTTTCCACCAATCAGCATTTTTACTTTGTCAGCTTCTCCAACCAGATGTTGATAGAGAGACCAACGTGAAAAAATAGCAACTAGAGATGGCAATATTACGAGTACAACAGTGAAAAAAATTAAGTAAGGTGGTATCAATGGCATAAAAACACTCTTAATATTTTGGGAGGATATTAAAAACTATAGCAATCCTAAATGAGTCGTGAAAATCTCCAATTCCTCTCTCTGCGTTCTCTGCGTCTCTGCGGTTAATTTATTTTGACAAATGATTTAGAATTGCTATAGGAAATTGCGTTTTGTAATTGGGATGCACCCGCATCACAACTAAAAACTAGCTATATTATACTGGGTATTTATTGAATATTTCTTGACGCTTGCGATCGTACTCTTCTTGACTGAGAATACCATCATCTAAATCTTGTTTTAAATGCTTGATTTCTAAACGTCGTTTTGTCATATTATCACCATCTACAGGGGAATCAACAACTATCTCCCCAGGAATAGCTTTCTGATTTAATGTATTTATTGGTGGAGCAATTTGCTGTTGTATAGTTTTAAATCGCTGCTCTAGCTTTCTACCGAAACGATAAATAATTCCCTCTTTAGCTGTGGGTTCATTGTTTGCAGAAGTTCCTAATACTGTAACTTTGTAGGGGTAATTAGGACTGTCTTCTGGTAATTTATCAACTTCCTTAATAAACTGCCGTAGCTTAGGAAAATATTCATTGTCCCAAAGTTCAGGTTGTCTTTCTATTTGAGCAATTTCATCATCTAAAAGCTTCTGCAAAGCTTCACTCATATTCTTGCGGTTAGCAAGTTCCTCTAAAGCTTGACTCCACTCAGGATTCAGAGACGCAGTATTATAACTGTAGCGAGATTCATCATAATATTGAAATTCTAATTCATGGTTTTCCTGGTTTTCCTCTAATAACCCAAACGCTAGGCAAGGATAGAAAATATCCTCCAATTCCTCGATTCTTCTCGCATCAGGAGGGATGATATCAGGAAATGTTGCGCGATAGTCATTATGTAGAAAAGATGTCGCAGAAGTCTGTTCACGGATGTAGGGGTTTCTCATCCTTTCGAGATTGCCGATTAATCGTAGAGGAAAACCAGCGTACTCATTCACAATTAAAATTTCGTCGTCAGCTTGAGTTGCTTTGAAGACACTTGTAGCAATTCCCAAATCCTGTTCCAGCAAATTTTTAAACTGTTTTACTTCTAACTCATCTGTGTCCTTAAATCCCACTAATTTACTACTTTTAGCAAGGTCATCGTGGAAGTAAGGGTCAGTCAAATTCAAGCGCAGGAGGGGTTCAGCTTCTTGCATAATTTGTGCGAAACGAGTTGAACGCGCTGCAAGTGAGTACTTTTCCATGAAGCGCTTAATTACATTAACTATATTGTCACCACGATTCGTGAATATGCTGTCAACTTTGAGATTAACTTCTTTTTGCAGTTGGTATGGAGTCGTGCGATCGCGGTCTATAAAACTTGCTAAAGATTGTCCCCGTCCCGTTGGTTCTGTAATTGCTGAACTGACAAACACTAACTGGTGCCGAACATCATCTTCTGGTAACATATTTTGGTAACAGCAATCAATATCTTCACTATCAAATATTGCTTCACCGCTCATTTCATCAAAATTCAGTTGTCTCAAATCCCGCTCCTGTTTCTCATAAGCGCTTTGCAAATTTTCTACGCTTGCATTAAAAGCAGCTAGTTGAGTTGCTCTTTCTTGAACATGTCTTTGCAACTCACTGACAATTCGTAGCGCTTCCTGAAAGACTTCCAACTCAAAGTTATGCTTAATCAGGTCATAGACTTCCCGTAGCACCCTTTTAGCTTCAGCTTGTACTTGACTATTTTTATTGTTCAGTAAGGGAATCCCAGCTTTCTGCTCGATTTCTTCAATTATTTGTTCAGCATCACGCCATTTTTTATCTATATCTTCCAAGCGCTTCATACTGCCAATATTGGTGATTTCTTCCTGAATATTGCGTTGATAGTTATGCAATTCATGTTGTAAAGCATCTAGCCAGTTGCGGGTGCTTTTAATCGAGAAGTTAGGCTCTATGGGAGTAAGTAATTGATTGATAAAGTCGTCAATATTTGTTTTCAGGTCTTTGCTGATGGTAGGACGAATTTGTTGCACTCTTGTGAGCCAAATTCCCCTGCTACTTTCAGTTTCACCGGGTTGAATTTTCCGAAATTGTTCGCGAAACTCTCTTGACAACTGTTGTCTTATACCATTCCGGTCATCTTTATTTTGGCAATCAGAGATTGACCGTTCTAATTTATTTCTCCAAGCGTTGATTATATTACTAAAATTTTTATTAGATTCTTGAACAGATTCAGTTAGTCTGGTAGTTATACCATCCTTTTTGCCTTGGTCGTTGTGCCAACGATATTGAATTAAAAATTGTTCCAGTAAACTTGAAGGATCTGGACTTTGACCTTCACCATTTAACCAGAATTTTACCAGTTCTAAACTGACACGATTTAAGGCGATTTGAACAATAGTATCGCGAGGAAAATAAATAGCTGCCAATCCAAATGTTAAAAAACGCTGGACATTCTGACGTGGGTGTTTATCCCCCTGAATCATGTGTTGCAGAAAGTTGTCTCTGTTGCCTTTAACTACTGGTGCTAATTCACCAGAAAAGTCTAAAGCAATCTTATGAGCAATGACGTTGCACAACTTACCTTGTGCTAAGATTTGATACTCGCCACTTGTTTGACTGGAAACTAAATAAGTGTAGTCAAAAGGTGGTCGTTGCTCCTGCACATACACCAAATTTTGAATATCATAGCAAGCTTCAAACTTTGTGCTGGGAGCGCTGTAATAATTTAATTCTTTGAGAGCAGCATAAGTATTGGCACTCATATTAGGAGTGTTACCATACAACTCTGGACTAATCACTAAATAGCCGACAATTTGAGCACCTTGACTGCCATAAAGATGCCTAAGACTATAAGCAACGTCTAAAAACATCCCACTTCCTGTACCACCGCAAAGAGAACCCACGACAAAAATATTTAGTCCTGGTTCCACTCTTAAACCTTCTCTTAGTAATAGAGAATCATGTCCTCTTGTACGTTTTTCTGCTGTTTCAATTGCTGTTTTAATCTTTTGATAATTGTGGAAAAAAGCCAGTCTTCCAACGGGTCTAATACCTTTTGCACCTTCTTCCACTGCTTTAATATTTCGCAGTAATTGTGGGGGAAACCAGATACCAATATGGTCGTAGGGTCCGTGACGAGTGTATTCTGAACGCCGCTCCAATCCTTCCACAAACATGGTAACTTCAGTAGAGGACATGGTAGCGCTGACTTTCTCTGCTTCCCGAAAGCTGAGGTCAACACCATGATAAGTACTTCCTGTGCGAATACCAGTTACTTGGGTTGCCGCTTTATCGGTATCGATGTGGACAAAACTAACAATTGGTAAGTTGTTTAAATCGTTATAGCGGTCTACAATTAGCCGCCGAATTCGCATCAAAACATCGCGTCCAGTACCACCTAATCCTATACAAATTGTGCGATTAATTCCGCGATATTGAAGTTCATTTACAGTAGTATTTATCATGTTTTCCTTAGTTCCTATTTTTTAACTTTAATTACTATTTGGTAGTCGCGGTTTTTATATGGACAATTTATTCTGAAGGTAGAACTAGAGATGAAAGTGGATGACGTAATTTCTTTATTGTTGTAATAAATTGGTGCTGAATTAGTTGGTACTAAATATAATTTCTCGCCTTTTCTCTCTAAATATGCTCTAACTTCCGAACCTGGACAGTCAATAGAATCTGTACAAGAAGCATCATATTCACCAATTGCAATACGTTTATTGTTTGGTAATCTGCATTTTTGATCTTCGGGGTTTTCTGTCGCTTCAAAATCAACTTTCAATTCCCACTTTTTTTGGATACGCAAGAATTTAATTAACCCAAAAACCAAACCCGCAAATATAAATAGTGAAATTAAACTTGGTAGCCACAACTGCTTAATTAAATAAGGAGTAACTAAACAAGTTTCTTCACCCCCTGGTGCTGGTGTACAAATTTCCTGGACAGTAGGCGCAATATCAACGACAGTGAGTTTATATTCTTTGTTATTATTGGTTGTAATTGAGCGCGATCGCTCTTTTATCGGCAAAGCTTTAATCCAACTTTGTCGCTGTTGACTTTCTGGAGAGTTTGCTATCCGAAAAGGACTAATAGCCGGAGTTTCCACCCACACTTTTGAGTTAATTCCTGGTTGGGTAAATAAAGGTGCGTCTGTAACCCAAACAACTGACTGTGGCTTGATTGGTTGACTTTTCTGGAGACGATTTTGATTTATTTGAGCGAGACCTTGATAAATACTTAATTCAGCTCGCTGAATATCTGTGCCGTAGCGGTTTGGATCAGATGCAAAAGGTATTTTTGCTAATACTTTTTTAATATTTACTTGACTTTTAATATTAAATTGTATGGGTGTTCCCAATGGATTTACACCAGATGTAACTTCTTCTAATACATTTTTATCAAAAGGAACAACGTAAACCGAATCTCCCGGTTTTAGGCTATCTTCAACAATCTGACGTAAGCGAATACGACCCTCATCATTTAATCCGACGCTTTCCGTCAAATCAATAGCCAAGACAACATCCCGTCCACTATGCAAAACTGAGACTAAATTTAAACCGATTTTTTGTACAGAGCTAAGTGGCTGTCCAGGGATAACTTGTGTAAATATCACAAATAATATATTTACTAATCAGTATATTAAACTTATTGCATAAAATACTCGGCAAATGCAACTCGCAGCACTCCCTTTCATCCCCGTTACTTAAATAAGAGAGTTTTACCTATGTGCTTACTTGCTGTGCATTACTCCTCACTAAGATAACGCACGCGAACTTCAATGCATAGTGATTTTAGTCACAAGTGTATAATTTTATATCGCGGTTAAATTTATGAAAGGCGATCGCCTGAAATATTAAGATTCTTACAACACCCTATCGCTTTTATCGAATACACGTAGAGACGATTCTGTGCTACGTCTCTACAAGGAGAGGGGTTATATGTAGTTCATTTACCTGAAATCTGCTGTAAATAATAAATAAGTTAAAAACAAACTACCCAACAAACCACAAAAGCGTTGGGTAGATCAACCTTCACCCTAATAAATCTCTACTATCGGTCTTATCGTCAGGCACTATAGCGATTTTGATAGTAAGCCAAAATTTCCTTGACACGTTGCCGACTTTCTGATTTAAAGTTTGGCATCCAAGATATCTCTAAGCCGGCGATTTGGCTTTGATTGTAATCAAACTGTGGGGACGACTGGGGAATTAAACCGACTTCTACCCCTTCGACTTGACGTAAATGAGCAGCTATTTCTTGATAGACTGCTAAAGGCAAGCCAGGAAATTCAATTTTTTCCTTCGTCTCCATTTTGATCAAGCTCCGGTACTAGTAGGATTTTGGGGTGGTGTTGTCACTGACACAGGATTTTCTGGTGTTGTAGTTGGTGACGCTACGTTGATAGGCGATTCCCCTACAGTTCTAGCAACTTCCATACCGTATTGTTCTAAAATCACGACTGGGTTAGAGCCTTGATTCATTTCAATACGTTTTACAAGTAGACCATTTGCCAATCGCTGTCCTGCCTGGACATAGCGACTAGTCGGTTCACTTGGTACTTTGATAATTGCCTGGGGTTCTTGACCAATTAAAACTACACCTGTTACAAGAACTGCTCTTGCTAATTCAGGTTCTACTGGTGGTGGTAATACAGATACTAGAGTCGGGTTGGGGACAACTTGAGGCAAAACCTTGGGTAGAACTGGAGTAAAACCAGGGGTAGGTTTGAGCCTAACGGGTATTTTTGCAGAAGCGATCGCTCCTTTGTTTATTTTATTCTTTTGTGCCCTCACTAGTTGTGGGTTCCTGGGTATTCTAGTTTTGACTGATATTACTGGACTGGGTGTGGTTCGTTTTCTTGAGGTAATTATTGCACCCTTAGCGACTGGTAGGGGAGGTAACACCGGAACCGATCTGCCAAATGTAGGCGTGTTTGTATTCGTACTCGTGTTCGACGTGCTGGCATAGGTCGGCGAGAAAATTTGTCCAAATGGGTCAGTGCGACCTTTTGAGACGACAATTACCCGCTCTGTAGCATTAGTTGATTGAATCAAGTTAGGAGTTGTAGAAGCTACTATTGGAGCCTGTTTAGCAGGTACAACTGGATTTTTAAAAGATTGAATCGCCGTTGGTGACTGAGTTTGTGCGCTGTTGGTAGTTGGCGTAGGATTACTAGCTCGATCGCCTTCTGAAGCACAAGAGGCGATCGCTAAAGCCAAAATAGCTGCCACTGCAAATTTGGAATTTCTGCCCATTAACCGTTCTCAAAAGCTATAGGAAAATTTGTTAATTGAAATCTACCTTGTGAAATTTACATCAAAGGCGAAATCTGTTACTTTTATAACCTACTTTTTTAATGTTTTCAGGTAGTTTTAAATACTGTCAGTAAGAGTGAAAATACCACTGCATAATTACCGATATTCTTGGCATTTAATCTTCCGCCACAGACATTAGATGTTTCAACAAGCCCAGCCCTTTTTTAACTGTCCGGGAAACCGTTACTACACTAATTCCTAAATGTTCTGCAACTTGTTTTTGTGTCAAATCCTGTAAAAATACGCATTCCAAAACTTCGCGGGTGCGTTTTTCTAACTGAAATAGTGCTTGTTGCAGGCGAATTTGGTCTTCTTGCGCTAGTTGAAAGCTGCGGTAACGGTTATCAGGAACCAATTCTCCCAAGTTAGTAGAATTTTCTTCTCCGTCCTGTACAGGCACATCTAGGCTCAATGGAGCGCGATTGACCCATGCTAATTTAATTTCTTGCCATTCGCTTGTAGAAATTAAGAGCGCTGCTGCTAATTCCGAGTCAGTTGGCTGACGATTGTATTTTTCGCGCAAAGAACGCGAAATTCCGATTGACTGCTGTTGCAGGGTTAACCAGCGTCGGGGAATCCGCACAGTGACACCTTTATCTCGGAGGTAGTGTTGAATTTCACCCCGAATGTAAGGAATGGCAAAGGAACTGAAAGCATGACCTTTGGAAATTTCAAATTTTTCAATAGCTCGAATTAAACCTAAACAACCCACCTGAAGCAAGTCTTCATAGTTTTCCTGACATTGATTCATCCAGTAGTGAGATTCTTTTCTCACCAGTCCAAAATTGAGTTTTACCAGTTGATTGCGAACAGTTGCCGAGGGAGATTGCTGATATTCTCGCAACAACTGCCAAATTTCATGCTTCAGTTCGTAAGTGACAGTGGTTGGCATAGCACCGCTTTTATGAGTCAAACAGACAATGAAAAAGAGTTCTTGAAAGGGGAAATATGAGTGTTTTTTATTTAGCTTTGGGATGACCTATAGCTGGAAAAAAGTACCTAGTACAAAAATATAAAATTTGTTACTAATTATCAAACAGAAATTGTACTTAATTTTTTTTTATTACTCATCGGGTTTTCGTCTAGAGATAAACCGAGGCGAAAAATGATTTATATAGATCTGAGCAACTTTTTCAGCAAAATTACTTAAGTTGAAAAAAGTTATTTATGACATCTTTAAAGTTCTCAATCAACATTGAACTATTGGACTTTGGACAAATAATTTACACGAACAACTCTATTTTGTCCAAAGTCCAAATATTTTACGGAGTCGAAATTCACGCGCGTAAGGAGGAAGAAGAAAGACCGAAGTTGTACCCACGTTTAAAAACGTGGGATTGAAACAAGGACGCGACGTTGCCTGCCTCAGAAGCTTCTGTCCGTCTAAGCGTCGCGTTTTATACCGGAAGTGCAAGCCAGCTTGAGTAGAATTATTTGTTTTTACTGAAGCTATACACTCACAAAATAAGTTATTATTTATACTTTGTACTTCTTCCAACTTCGGTCCTAACTTCTTCCTTCTTTGTCAGACCGTAGATAAATGTTGCTTGATTAGCCTGAAGCGTCTGAAGTCCAATCGTCTGTGTTGTCACAGAACAAAACATGAAAAGTCCGATGATGATCCCGTCACGTACCAAGCGGATATTTAGATCGCGAGGGAATACGGCAAAAACTATTGTACCCAGCGTGAAGCGAATTGCTACTTGTATCGTTAAAAGAAACGCTACTAACTATTTCTTTGATCGCAACAAATGTTGAAGCCCAGATGAAAGCTGTGATAATCATCAACACAATGCCTTGGACATAATATAATTGAGTCCTATCTGTGTTTCATATATTATTTTTGTCTGATATATTAGCTGTATTTGGTGCCGTCATAATAATAGACATCTCCAGAAATGAACTATGCGTTGCCCAAAACCCTTGTAGAGACGTTAAATTTAACGTCACAATAATTCTTTTTCAAATAGGTTGTCTAATATATATTGCTAGTTTTTGAACTGATACAGTGCAGCATGAGCGTACTTGAAAGCAATTGGATCTGCCGATCGCCTTTTGAGCGATCGCTCGCAACGAAGAATGAAAGTCTGGTTTTTTCTACATTCCACACTCCTCCTGCGAGACTCAACTTTCAAGACAGAATTTTCACGTACACCGACGAAGGGGTTGCCGAAGGTATCGCTTTGCTCCAGCAGTGACCCTAGATAGATATTAAACTTTGTACTTGGCGCGAGAACAGGTCATCAAAGCGACGACACCAATTATCGAAGCATTTGGGTATAGCTGCCGCAACTTGATGTTTCATTTTACTCTGCGTGTGAGAATGACGTAAAGATGACTTGATCGCCGCATTTTAGGGGGATGTGGTACTTCTAGACAAACAAAATTATTTAAAAAAAATGTTCAATATTTCCAACATTGATGGTTAAATATAAAAGTACTTAAAAATTTAAAAAGCAATTGGAGAAAATTACCTTGGAGTTATGGTGATAGGTACAGATAATTCTTGAGACAAAGTTTTTATAAGACAAGCTTTTCAGCGTTTAGTAGAAGGAAAATCCCGTCATCCAATTTACTGAGTAGTATCTTTTACAGTGGCAAGTTTTATAAATTTACCACTATTAAGGATGTAAAAAACGGCGTTTCCCTGATCCCTAATCTTCAGTTTTTCATCAGCTAGATCAGATCAAGCTGCCAACAAGCATTACAACAACAATAAAGCGCATTGAAATGATGAAATGGAACGTCATTTGCGATTTTGATGGCACGATTAGCATTCGTGATACAACGGATCTGCTCCTACACCATTTTGCGGATAATCGGTGGCATTATATCATGTCCGGCAAATGAAACATGCTGTCAAGACGTTCCGGATCGAACGTCTTGACGACGGTAGGTAGGTTTTTATTACTGTTAATTAAACGGACATGATATGAGATCGAAATTCAATGGGAACAAGGTGTAGTTGTGACCGCCGAATGTATGCGGCGACAGACAGAATTACTGTTGGGGGGAGTGAAAGGTTTCAGTAGCATTGATGATGAGGTAAATATTAAAATTAACATAAAATTTTGGGCTTCAACCTATAAAAAATGGCAAACAAAGAAGGATATTTAAAGATGCAAAGACTGGCAGGTAAAGTAGCTTTGATAACTGGTGGTAGTTCAGGGATTGGTCGGGCTACGGCACTGGCTTTTGCCAAAGAAGGAGCTAAAGTTGTCGTCGCAAGTCGGCGGAGCCAAGAGGGCGAGGAAACCGCACAGTTGATTAAAGATATGGATGGCGAAGCTTTGTTCGTTAAAACTGACGTTTCAAAAGCGGTAGAGGTTGAGGCACTGGTTAACAAAACCGTGGAAACTTATGGTCGTCTAGATATCGCCTTCAACAATGCGGGGATTGAGGGACCAATAAAAACGCTCATTGAGCAGACTGAGGAGGAGTTTGATTCCATCATTAATATCAATCTTAAAGGGTTGTGGTTGTCGATGAAATATGAAATTCTAGAAATGCTTAAGCTTGGTGGTGGCAGTATTGTCAATACTTCCTCAATATCTGGACTGGTTGGTATGCCTGCTTCCTCTATTTATGCTGCCAGCAAGCATGGCGTTTTAGGAATGACGAAATCAGCAGCTTTGGAGGTTGCTAAATCCGGCATCCGAATTAATGCAGTGTCTCCTGGCTCTATCGAAACCGCAATGCTAAACCGTTTTCTCAGCAGTAACCCCTTTCTCGGCAGTAGCCAAGAAGCCAAAGGGCAAATGATGGCAAAGCATCCATTGGGGCGGATTGGTGAGCCGGAAGAAGTTGCTGAAGCAGTGGTGTGGCTCTGTTCAGATGGGGCTTCGTTTGTGACTGGACATTCTTTGACAGTTGATGGCGGCTATACCATACAGTAGAAAATCACCCTACTGACCAAAAAGCGAGACGCAAGCCCCTGGCTTCAGACATGGGGATAAGTATAGAAGATTGAATCTTGATTGAGTGTAAAACATACAACATTAGCTGCTTTTTGTCAATGCGATTGTCCAGTGGTGTACAAGCGCTTAAAACGGTCAATCCACATTTCCGATTGATACAGCGAAACACGGGACTAATCGTATTGTCAACTCGGAAAATGTTTAATTTAATGGCTCAATGCCATTAAATTAAACACAGCACACCCTCCCCAGGTTGCTTCGCGCTCCCCTGGGGTATCTCGCGGAAAAACAAGATGAAAAGTAATAAACAAGAAATTCTCCCTCTGGAGACAACTGTGATGAACTGGCACAATGAGCCTCTTATCTGGGACACCCAAAATAGCACCATTAAAATTACCTCAAGTCAAAAGACAGATTTCTGGCGCAAGACCCACTACGACTTCATCAGCGATAATGCACACTTCTATTACAAACAAGTCAAGGGAAATTTTCTTGCAGAGGTGAAAATTAGTGGTCAGTATAAGGATCAATACGACCAGGCAGGATTGATGGTGCGTTTGGATGAAGTCAATTGGCTGAAGTGTGGGATTGAACTAATTGATGGCGTGCTACAAGTTATTGTTGTAGTTACCCACGATTACTCAGACGTGTCGGTTGTCTCAATACCACAAAACCTCTCTTCGATTTGGATGCGTGTGATTCGACAGGGATCAGCCTTGGAAGTACTCTACTCTTTAGAGGGGGAGAAGTACACCATGCTCAGAATGGCGCATCTGACATCGGTTGAGACTGTGAGTGTGGGGGTTATGTGTGCCTCACCAACTGGGAACGGCTTCCCTACGACCTTTGAAGGATTCAAAGTCGAATGTCATGGGTAGGGTAATTGAACAGTTGTAGCTCGTATAAGAATTGTTGGCTGGTTAGTAGAAATAGGAATCTAGTGAAGCCATAATCAGGAGAAAGTATCTTGGATCAGCAATTTGTTCAGATAGACTCAGAAGTTATAAGTGAAGAAAGTACTGAAACGCCCTTGCTGCTAGGAGTTGAGTCAAAAGCGGTTAAGAATGGCGAAAAAATAAAGACACTACCTACAGTCAGCGATGAGGATCTGCGTAAAATTGATCGCGAATGTCTCTCGTGGGGAGATACTGTCCACTATCAAGAGAACCCCATCATCGTCACTGGTTGTGAGGGAGGGTTAGTTTTTGACAACGAAGACAACACCTACATCGATACAGGAATGTGGCATTCAAGCTGTAACTTCGGGTATCGAAATCCAGAGATCGAATCGGAGGTTTTAGGACAATTCAATACGCTCCCCCAAGCGTGTGGTGACTTCCTACATCGCGAGAAGTTGTTGATAGCCAAACAGGTGGTCGATGCCATATATGAAAGGACTGGGGTAAAGGGTCGGGTATCCTTCAATGTAGGCGGCTCCCTCGTGGTAGAGGACGCGCTGAAGATCGTTCGCAAGAATACGGGAAAGAACAAGGTAGCTGTGATGATGGGCGGTTACCACGGGCGCTCGCTGGCGACGCTGAACCTTTCTTCCAGTCACCGCTATCGGCAGTATTTTAACGAGTTTCCAGAGCGGGCGATCATGTTTCCGTTTGCTAACTGCTCTCAGTGTTTCTATGAAAAGAAAAGAGAAACCTGTGATTTATACTGCGCTCGCATGATCAGTAAGGCTTTTGAAAACGAATATTATGGCATTGCCAGCGCGACTAGTTCGGAGATAGGTGCGATGGTTATAGAGCCTTGCCAAGGGCGGGGCTACACGATCCCTCCGAAGGATTTTTATCAGAAATTCATCACGGATTTGCGCGAGCGTGGGATTCTGATTGTAGCTGACGAAATTCAAGTGGGTATGTACCGTACCGGAAAGTTGTTCGCTTTTGAACACTTTGGGTTCGTCCCAGACATTATCACCTTGAGCAAATCGTTCACGAATGGACTGAGTCCGGTGAGCTTAGTATGGGCAAGAGCAGACTTAGTGGATCCAGAAGTCTTCACGCCAGGACATGCCCACAGTAACTTTGCGAATCACCCACTGGGTACGGCAGCCGCATTGGCAACGTGGCGCTATATGATGGCACAGGACTATGAAACTTCAGTACCAGCCAAGGGCGAGTACTTTCAAGCTAAGTTGCGCCAACTGCAAGTGCTTCATCCCTTTGTCTACAGCGTCGATGGGTTGGGACTGCTCCTGAATATGGTTTTTGCGGATGAAAGGGGTGTACCGTATCGCAATTCTGCACAACTTGCAGCGGCGATCGCGCAAGACAACGACTTTACATGGCTTGGAAAGACCTGGCGAATGATTATCCAAACCGGGGGATACGACCTCAACGTCCTGAAGTTCGCCCCCCATCTTGACATCAGCTACGAGGAAATTGACCGTATCATTGGGGTTCTCGATCAGGTGCTGCAAAAGCTAGGTCTGATGCTTTCTTGCCAATCCGTACCTGAAGGAGGTGTCAATTGAAAGCCGCAGTTCTATACGGAGCCAATCAGGTAGAGATCCGTGAAGTAAGCGTCCCAGGAAATGTCCAATCCGGAGAAGTGATTGCAGATGTGGAATTTGTCGGAGTCTGCAAGACAGACCAACAACTGACAATGGCGGGCTTGGATGAAGAGCGCATCTTGGGTCACGAGGTAGTCTGTCGGCTACCTCAGGAAAAAGGCTATTTTGCCCTAAATAACGAGATTTCCTGCGGTCAATGCACCTATTGCCGAGAGCAACTCACCAGTCACTGCCTCAATTTGCAGGAACTCGGTGTCAACCACGACGGTGGATATGCCCAGAAAATGCGCGTACCGAGGAAGTCCTTGCATCCCTTTGAGTTGGACAATCCAGCCTTGGGGGCGCTGATCGAGCCGATGAGTTGTGCGGTTCGGGGAGCTGGTCGCATTCTGGCTGCTACCAATTTGTTGTCGGTATCCCGACCAAAAACCCTGATTATCGGTGGAGGACTTTCGGGTGTTCTGATTTCGTATTTGCTAAATCATTCCCCCAACTTCGATGGAGAAATCTACCTGTACGACATCACTAAAGCGCCGCTTCCTTGGGTAGATAGATTGGGCATTCAACGGGTCGAGGTGCCAGAACCTGATCAGGCGCACTTAATCGTCGAGTGTTCGGGTTCGCCAGATGGTCTTGCCACTGCGCTGCGTCTGGTACGCAAGGCTGGTATAGTATGCATCTATGGTGTTCCCAAGCAAGGGATTTCCTTACCAGTATCCCCACACGAGCTATTTATGCGGGAAATTACTGTGATCACATCCTTTGCAGGTGCCACAGACGAGACTATGGGAGCAGCGATCGCTCACATTAAGCGCGACGAAGAATTCTTTGAGCAACTCCTGGGTCGGATGATACCTCTAGAGAAGCTTCCAACCGAACTAACCGTCTGGTGTCCCCAACCTGGTACGCGCACCGTTGTGGACATGAGCGCTTGAGGAAGGTTAATCATGCTGGACATAGCTACGATCTTCGATATGGACGGTGTATTAATAGACAGCGAGCCTCTATGGTGCAGAGCGGAAGTAGAGGTATTCAACAACTTAGGAGTGCCGCTCAAAGAGAGCATGTGTTCTCAAACAATGGGCTTGCGTACCTCGGAGGTCGTCAGCTATTGGTACGCACACTTCCCTTGGACAGGTGCTAACCAGTCCGCAGTTGCCGAACGCATCCTCAGTCGGGTTGGCGAACTTGTGGCGACAGAGGGGAAGCCAATGCCAGGTGCAGTTGAAGCCGTGCAACTGTGTCGGAGGATGCACTTGCCCTTGGCGTTAGCAACTTCATCGCCAATACATTTAGTCTACTTGGTACTGAAAAGGCTAGGTTTGCAAGACGCATTCGATGTTTTAAGTTCTGCGGAAACCGAGGAATTTGGCAAACCCCATCCAGCAGTTTATTTGACGACTGCACGCCGTCTTGGCGTGCATCCAAGCAAATGTGTTGCGGTTGAAGATTCTATTCGTGGTATGATGAGTGCCAAGAGTGCTGGTATGCGATGTATCGTTGTTCCAGCAGCAGAGGAACGAGAGAATCCTCAATTTTCAGCCGCAGATATTCTGCTTGATTCACTAGAAGCGATTGATCGAGCGTGGCTAGAGCGTTTTATAAACTTATGACATTCAGCATAATTGCTTATTGACTTTGTTCGCGCTATCTTAATCTGTTACGAATAAACATCTCCAGAAAAGACGTAGAGACGTTCCACTCTTTACGTCTCTACAAGGGTTTTGGTTGACGCATATTTAATTTTCGGAGATGTCTAATGAATGGAGGTAGGACATGTCTATAACTCAAAATCTGCTGGATGAACAGATACAGAAGGAAGTGCCAAGTGCCGCTCGCCTTGCTGTAGCAGCACTGTTTTTCGTTCAGGGTGCAGTGTTTGCCAACTGGGTTGCACGCATCCCAACGGTACAAGAGAAACTTGAGTTGAGTAATGGTGAGCTCGGAGGCGTGTTACTAGGTATGGCGATTGGCGCGGTAGTCAGTATGCCGGCAACGGGGTGGTTACTCGCTCGCTTTGACAGTCGCGTGGTCACCACAATAGCAGTGCTGGGCTACTGCATGGTGCTGCCCCTGCTGGCGTTAGCTCCTAATGTGCCACTACTGCAAATGTCATTGGTGCTGTTCGGCGCTTTTAACGGAGCAACCGATGTGAGTATAAACGCTCAAGGCATTGATGTCGAGCAGCGTTACGGCAGACAGATAATGTCGTCATTTCACGGTATGTTCAGTGTTGGCGGCATGATTTGTGCAGCTGGCAGCGGTGTGTTGGCTTCTCTAGGGGTCTATCCCGTTCCACACTTGCTTGGTGCTGGGATATTGCTGGGAATAGTTGTGATTTTGGCATCAAATTGGTTGTTGTCAGCAGGTATTGAAACCGATAGTGATGAAGAACCAATGTTTGCTCTACCCACGGGAGCGCTCATCGGATTGGGGGTAGTGGCGTTTTGCGGTCTGCTGGGAGAAGGCGCGATGGCAGACTGGAGTGCGATCTACCTCCAGGGGACACTTCATACTGGACCTGGACTGGCTGCTGCTGGATACGCAGTGTTCTCGGTAACTATGGCTGTGGGTCGCTTCCTAGGAGACTGGCTCACCCAACGTCTGGGTTCAGTATGGATGATCCGCCTCGGCGGTATTGTGGCTGGTACCGGGTTGGGATTGTCTTTGGTCATTACCCAGCCTGTTACGGCGATCATCGGCTTCGCGTGTGTTGGTATTGGTTTAGCCTCTATTGTTCCGATTGTGCTTAGTGCAGCAGGACTCCTCCCAGGAATAGCCCCTGGTATTGCCCTCTCTGCGGTGACGACCGCTGGCTACTTTGGGTTCCTGTGCGGACCACCCCTGATCGGGTTCGCCGCCGATTTGGTTACCCTCCGAGGTGCTTTAGGTATTATTGTTATCCTAAGTGCAACGATCGCAGTACTAGCCAAAACTGTCCGCGTTGCCCCAGCAGAAAATAGTTAGTCAATCAAGACGATTGAATAAGCGTACAATGTCGCTCTTGTAAAGCTCTAAGTCAGGGATTTGGCAAAGCGCTGTCAGAAATCTTCAATAGAAGAAGTGATATCCGCAAAAAAGTCGAAATGAAAACCACTGTTGACACTAAAATTCATTTTCAGAATAATATGCAACAAGCAACTGTGAAACACCCTCAAATAGGTTCTGCTGCATGGGGATGGCGAGAGTTAGAAGTGCCAGAATATTTCCGTTGTGTCACTCATCTAGGTCTCAAATTAGTTGAAGTGAATGCCCATTCCCAAACCCCCAAACATTTGCTCAATACCTTTAGCGAAGAGGCAGTAGAAAAGGTGGCACACTGGGCAGAAGAGGCGGATGTAAAAATTGTCTGTTTAGCAGCAGATAATGACTTTACACTTATTAATGAATCCGACTTGGAAGCAGAAATTGAAAAAGTACGTCGCTTTGTCGATATGGCAGAAAGACTGGGGACAAAATTGATCCGAATTTTTTCAGGGGGAGATAAAGTTGAATATGTTCCGCCAGAAATGTTTACCCAGCTGCACTATGCGTTCAATTGTGTTGGGGATTATGCCGAGGATAGAGGCATTGAACTGGCGATCGAAAACCACGGTGGAGTCACAGCCACCGGTCAAAGGATGCTTCATCTGATGGAAGGGATCAAAAGTCCGGCAGTCGGGGTGAATTACGATCCAGCCAATTTTTTGATGGCAGGTGGAGATCCCCTCATGGCTTTACGCAAGATCCTACCTTGGGTAAAATATACTCACTGGAAAGATGTACGATGGGAAAATGGCAAGGCTGAATATTGTGCCTTGGGTGAAGGAGAAATGGTTTGTCAGCCAATAGTCAAGGAGCTACTCAAAGCTAATTATGAGGGGTATTGGGTGATTGAGTATGAAGAAAGTGAAGATGTGCAACGCGGTACTCAAGATAGCGTGACCTATCTTAAGCAAGTGTTCCAAGAAGTTACTTGAAAAGAATTGCTGTGGTATTTTAACGAGAATTTTTCTTATTTCGTCAGCGCGATCGCACTGGAACCGATAGCAGGGACAATTTTCACATTTTTGTTACTTGGGGGAGACTTTCGCAACTAATGCTTTTGTAGAGGAAAACCGTTCTTACTACTTGCCCTAATTCCTGGAAAGCTTGATCTAATCTATTCTTACGGCTGTAATTACTTAGTTTACACAACAAAGTAGCGCTAGATATTTTACCAGTTTTAACTGACAGAACCACCTGCCAAATATCTTGTCAGTGGGTTTCAATTTTATTCCAATCAATAGTTTCAGAGAACAAAGAATCAATATTTTTATAAACAGTCTCGCTGTCGGGACGGTAGAAATTTAAATTTTTCCAGTTACGGATGCGAGGCATTATATCAGGTTCGCTCAAATACTTATACCATTTCTGTACGAAGATGCGCCTAAGAGCGCCCACGCAGGTGGGAACTGTTCAACAAAACAAGCATTATCAAGCATTATATTCAGACACTGCCCAACAGATTTTAACTGCTGTTGCTGATTTAGATAATGATGTTCTACCTAAATTTGGTGCAAAACCCGTTCGCGCTAGCGTCTTTGAAGGAGAAGGGTGGATGAGTAGCAAGCCCTAGAGTAAAACGTGGTTCTTTTAAAACTTCGACAGGGGTAATAATAAACGCAGATTGTAATGGTGCGTCTAATATTATTCGCAAAGTAGCGATAATGGCTAAATTTGATTTAGCCGGAATCAGTAGAGGTGCATTAAGTCCCACTAAGAAAGTTCTTTTGTGGACTATAAAGAAATCCCCGTCGATGAGTGCTGGGGGAAGCTTAACCAATAAAAAAAGGGCTATATAGCCCATGAATGGATTTCAATTGATTGTGATGATGCTAGATAAGTCAAAACTAGCGCCATTCCTCAGAGGAAAAGCCTCACCCCCCTAACCTTTTTCAGATGAAATATGAAAGGGGAAGAAGGTGCGATGCAAAGTACCGCAACATATGCGGAGCGCACTTTATTTTCGTGACATCCTCTTATTTGAGAACCATTTATTTTGGATACGAAATCTTGATTTAAGCACTCGGTTCAACCCGACCGTAAAACAGACCGCGAATTTTAACTTCTTTAGGTTCGCCGGCGCCTAAATCAGTATCGGAGGGCTGTTCGCTCTCGAATGTACCAGCAATTTCACCAGTAGCGCTATCTACTTTGGCAATCGAGAGAGAAATTTTCCCTTTAAGAACTTCCGCACGCTTAACGTTAGTTCGGGTAAGGTCTTTCTTATCTGCTTGTGCCGGGAGAGCCACTGCATTATCATAGCCACTGACGACACCGCGACCTTTGGGGTCTAAAAAGGCTGCACCGCGATAAGAAGGAACTTTGAATTCGCCTTCAAAATCCGTGGAAGTATTAATACTGGTCAAACCAGGTTGTGATTTCGCAACCAAGTTTTTGATGGTGAAGAGGAAAGGTACTCGTTCACCGCCAGGTAGTTGTACAGTGGTGGCTTGGAAGTCCAAACCATCTTTTTCCACAAAAGTCAAGCTATTATCTGGGTTGACTTTTATCTCGCCTTGCACCTGGTCAATGGTGGAAGTGTATCTGGTCAACAATTTGCCCGCAATAAATTCAGCTTCTTGCCGTTTGTTAGCAGGTTCTTCTTTGATAAAGAAATTAGTCGGTTCCAAGCACAGTTCTTTGAGCAGATAAGACTGGCTAGAATCAATGGGAATGGAACCACGGCTTGTTTCTGTGAGTTGGGGGCATTTGTTAGCCAAGCCAGTGCCTCGAATTTGTTCGTAAGTGAGTAAATCCCTGCTACTAGTCGAGGGAGCATCACTACAAGCTGTTATTAGCCCCAGGCATAAAGCTAAGAATGCAACAATTAAAGCGCGATACCTCATGGTCAACCTCAATGTCAAAAATTAATATCTCAGTTGTAAAACTGGGTAGGGTCAAGGAAAAATATGGCTATTCTTCTTGTCCCATCCGGAGCAGTGCGTGGGATTTTTACCGCACACAGCTACAATCATGCGTTTTTACCCTTTTGTCATTATCGGGCTTCAGGTTGCCATCAGTAACAGTTTTTTGGTTATGGCGATCGCATCCATAGGGTAGACAATCATTCGTTGGTTGTTCAGTAGATGTCGGCACTACATACAGCCAATTGTCTTATGGAATTAAACTAAGCCAGATCATACGATTTTTTTGAAGGAAAAATCGCATCTGTTTGATTTCAGGTAAAAAAATAGCGATCGCCCAAATAATCTTGTTGCCTAACTGGCAAACCACAACATCGGTTGCGATCGCATGTGTTGCTTTTTGGCACACAAGTGTCCCAAATCCCCCCCTGCAAGATGTCTTCCTT
The DNA here is from genome assembly GCF_025753815.1 of Plectonema radiosum NIES-515. Classification (GTDB taxonomy): domain Bacteria; phylum Cyanobacteriota; class Cyanobacteriia; order Cyanobacteriales; family Nostocaceae; genus Hassallia; species Hassallia radiosum_A. Next base: position 26,904 of record NZ_JAOWRF010000107.1, read on the forward strand.
GCTCCTCCTCAAAGTACCTCTTTGGTCAACAGCCCCAAAGCTATAAGTATTTTTTCACACTGAGGTTTACTAGCAAACAAATCAAAGCAAAAAATCTCCGGTAAATTTGAGTAGACCTCCTAAACAGATATACGGTGGCATGAACAACAGCATTAATGTTGAAGAAGAGAAGTTGTGTTTGAAATTGCAAGCGATCGCAACTGCGATACATGAAGCATCTGTGATTTGTCAAGGGGATACTATCGCGCTTTTGGCGTTGCTACGGCAGTTAGAACAGTTACACCGAGAGATCCGAGATGGGGTATTTCAAGAAAGTTTGCCTGATAACCGTCAGGCACTGTACGCACTACTCAAAGACATTGAGTCTGAGGGGGGCTGGCCCTATATTGAGCGGATGAGGATACAAGCCTTAAGAGCAAATATGCAGCAAGAAGCAGAAAAAGAAAACGACGAAGTTGAGACAAGCGATCGCAATCTTGATTGGTAATGGGTAATGGGGCATGGGCATTGGTAATAATTCTTTGCCTTTTCCATGAGTCCCTTTCCCCCTCAACAAAATTGCCCCATTGCCAATTATCGATTAGGATCTCTGGGTCTAGGGTTTTGGGGTAATATCATCACACATATGGCGATCGCGCTCTTCAACATTGTGGTTGTGCTTGAGGTAATCACTCATCCAGCTACAACCACGAAGCAGCAGGTCGTCTAAATCTAAATTCCACAAAATTATCGTGTTGTCACCACTAGCCGATGCTAGTGTTTGACCATCGGGGCTAAAGCTGACACTTAATACAGGACCTGTATGTCCATTGAGGGTTTTGATCAATTTGCCTTCATGACTCCAGAGTTTGACAGTGCTGTCCCAACTAGCAGAGGCTAGAAGTTCACCGTTGGGACTAAAAGTGACAGCGTTAACACTATCGCTGTACCCCTTTAACAAAGTTTTCAACAAGGTGCCATCCCGGCTCCAGAGTTTGACTGTGTTGTCCCAACTAGCAGAAGCTAAGAGGCGATCGGTAGGGCTAAAACTCACGCCTAAAACCCAACTTTCATGGGGTAAAAAACTTTTTAATAAAGTACCATCGCGACGCCAAAGTTTGACCGTTTGGTCATCACTGGCAGAGGCTATAACCTGACCATCGGGACTAAAATTAACGCTATTTACCCAACCCTGATGTCCCTTCAAGGTTTTTAGCAAACTCCCGTCACGATTCCAAAGTTTAATTGTCTTATCTTTAGAAGCCGATGCCAATAACCGACCATCGGGACTGAAACTGACGCTCATCACGCTATTACTATGTCCTTTGAGAGTATGAAGTAAAGAGCCGTCGCGGCGCCAAAGTTTCACAGTTTTGTCATAACTTGCTGATGCTAGCATTTGACCTTTGGGGTCAAAAGTGACACTAGCAACTTTATCAGTATGTCCCAAGAGAGTTTTATAAAGTCGAGTGACAACGCCTTTATAGGGATAAACCCCGTCTTTAAAGACGGGGTATTCGTTGTTAGTAATTTCTCGTTGCCAGAGTTTCACAGTGCGATCGCGGCTGCCTGAAGCTAACATTTTGCCATCCGCACTCCAAGCAACGCTCAAAACGCGATCCTTATGTCCAGTCAGGATCGGTAGCCTGGGGGGATTTAAGCTCCATAGTTTTACGCTTTTGTCGTAACTTGCTGATGCTAAAATTTTGTTATCTGGGCTGAAAGCGACACCGGCAACAGCATCACTATGTCCCTTCAAGGTTTTGAGTAACGCACCGCGAACACTCCAGAGGTTGATGGTATTGTCATCACTTCCTGAGGCTAGCTGTTGACCATTGGAACTGAAGCTGAGGCTCCAAACTGTACTTGTATGCTGCCGTAAGGTTTTGTAGGGACGAAACTTGAGGACATCTTGAGTACTCTTGCCACGTCGCCAAAGCATTACTTTTTTGTCTCGACCTGCTGATGCTAACAGTTGACCGTCGGGGCTGAAATTGACAGCAGTCACGCCCTTTTGATGTCCTGACAAAGTTGTGACTAAACTACCGTCTCGACGCCAGATTTTCACTGTTTTGTCATCACTTGCCGAAGCGATGAACTGACCATCGGGACTGAAAGTTACCCAATTAACCCATCCTTTATGTCCCCTCAGTATTTTTACTAAACTACCGTCGCGCCGCCAAAGTTTGATGGTTGCGTCTTTACTGCCAGTAGCTAACAACTCCCCGTCAGGACTGAAATTAACGCTATAAACCCAATCTCCGTGTCCTTTTAAGGTTTTGTATGGTTGTAGGTCAAATTCGCCATTGGTGGGGTTTCTGTGCCAAATTTGTACTGTTTTGTCGAGACTGGCGGAAGCCAGGGTTTGACCATCGGGGCTGAAACTAACGCTGCTAACAGCATCGCTATGACCTTTAAGGGTTTGAAGTAAGGTGCCGTCAGGACGCCAGAGTTTCACTGTTTTGTCGCGACTGCCTGATGCTAGTAACTGACCATCGGGGCTGAAAGTTATACCCCAGACAATATCAGTATGCCCTTCCAAGCGGTTTACCTCGGTTACTCCATAAACTGCCTGCTGGAGTGCTGTCACTACCCGCATCCGAGTATCTGGTTGAATTTTATCTGACTGTTTGAGTCGCCGCCAAGCCCGTAAACTTTCTAAGAGGGCATCAAACTCTTTATTTGAGGCAAATAGGGCTTCACTAGTCGCAGTGAGGGCACTAATTTTTAAGTTGCTTTCGCTGCGTTCGGCTCGTAAAGTTTGGAGAACTGCGGCTCTTTTTTGTGAGTCTGCTTGCCACCATAATGTTGCAATTGTGCCTAGCATGATGAAGAGCGAGAAGCCTGCTATGCGTGCTTCTCGCAGTCGTCGATGCAAAACTAAATTTAATTGCTCTTGAGAGAGTTTTTGGGCTACTTCGGCTCTAGTTTTTTCAAAGCGAACTTTTTCTAGTTCTGCGACCATTCCATAGTCGTTTTTTTGGCGAATTGGTTCAACTAAATAATCGTGAACTAGCTGGTAGCGATCGCCTTCAGCTTCCCATATTCGCAATACTAAGCCTGAACCCACCAAAATCTCTAAAATTAATTCCAGAGTGGAGACACTCAATGGCATAATTTCTTCTTTTTTATTGCCTTTCTCTTCGTCGTCTTCTTCTCTCTCTACAACAAATTCCTCTTCACCCCATTTTCGAGATAACTCGTTGTCTCCTATTACCAAAGCAGTCACAAAATCACCTTTTGTTTTTAATGGTCTTGTGCCTTTTTCATCAGTTAACTCAAACAATAATTTCCAACTCAGTTGTTCGTTTTCTCGACCACAATCTTTAATTACTTCCTCAAGCCATCGCTGTACTAGTTTTTTTGAGCCGCCACAAAGCTTGTATTGTTCAAGTGTGGTAATATTTTCGGCTTGAAGTTGAGCGCCGACTATTTGTAATTCTATTGGATGTACTTCGTCTAGTTCTCCTGCTAAATCCTCGACTAGTTGGTGAATTAATTCATCACTCAGTTCATAATGTGAACGTTGAGTCAAACTGTGGATAATGCTGATTGCATCTTGGCTAGAGAAGTTTCCTAAGTAGTAACGAATATTTTTATCGAGAATATTTTTATTAATTATTCCTAAATCGTATAATCTGCCTTGTTTATTTTCTTGACTCATGCGTTCAAATTCTAATAAATAATGCAAATAATCTTCTCGTATAGAAATAATAACTTTGATAAATGAAAAATTTAAACAAGCCGCAAAAAAATTGTAAAACTCTCTTCTATTTCCGGGATTTTTATTAATAAAAAACAATTCTTCAAACTGATCTAATATAATAATTATTATGTGATTGCGCTCGGCTAATAAACGGATTCTTTCTAGCAAAATGCTGGGAGAGCTTTCTAGATTCATTGATATTCCCGTTTGTGCCAATGCCTGATTAATACTATGTACTAAAGCTGTAACCCAATCAGTATAAACAGATAAAACAATCGGCAGAGGTATGCGTTCGCCAATTATTTTATCTTTCAAAACTGGTACTAAACCAGCTTTTAGAAGTGAACTTTTCCCAACACCTGACGGTCCATGAATTACTGTAAGTTTGCAGTCAGCACGGGTAATTCTTTCAATCAAGCGATTGATATCTTGTTGCCTTCCAGAAGCGGCAATTTCCTGGGCAAGTCCCTCAGGAATAAACGGTCTTTTTTCCAACGGCAAAACTGGATTAATTCTGTAGCGTTGTGACTGCAATTGACTAGGACCGATAAAGGCACGAAAGCCGTACTGATGCTCTATTTGAATTTTTTCTTGCTTGAGGCTAAAAGCTTCGGTGTAATCGTGGCGTCCAAAAAAGTAGAGCGATCGCAACTGCTCTAAAATCTGCAAATATAGCGATGGCTCGTATTGTACTTCACAAACTACTCTCGCCCATTCCAGATTATTGATGGCTTGCTCCCACTCACCCAAATGTCGCTGAGTCCGTGCCAGCAATAAAAGATACCAACTTTCCTGCTGTCGGGAAACGTCGGGGGCATTTTCGGAAATAAAAAGTGCAGTATTTGCTAATTCATCAGCTAGTAACCAATTAGATTCAGAAGCCGCTACATCTGCTAAAAAACCGTAATCTTGAGCCATTTGTGCAGGAGTACCATGAGTTTCATGCAGTTGCAGAGACTTTTGAGCTAATTCCTGCAATTCTTCCCAAGCTTGTAGACGTTGCAGCATATCAAGCGCAGGCAAAATAAACTTAGCAACTAAGTCTTTTCTTTGCGCTGTTTCCAATACCTCAAGACATTGCTTAAACCACAATAAAGCATCTTGCCAGTAGGTTTTGCCCAGAGTTGGGTGTAAGTCTGCCATCCTGCGATAACACAGCCCTAGGTGGAATAGTACTACCGCTTGCCCAAGTTGAGGGGAGGGGGAGAGGGGGG
>NZ_JAOWRF010000253.1 GCF_025753815.1 Plectonema radiosum NIES-515
CCGTAGTGGGAAGATTTCTGTAGTTGGAACTATGGATGAAAGTACCACGAAGGAAATCTTGCATATCCTTAACAGGACTGCTTGAAGCCTACACTGTACCCGCAAGGGTCAGTGTAGGAGATGTCACTACAACATTTCATTAGACATCGACCGCTATGCTGATTATGCGTTGCCCGAACCCCAAGAGACTACCAAGTGCTACGTCTCTACGTCTTTTATGGAGATGTCTATTAATACGAGTGCGAATTCTCTGCGTCACAAGTGCGCTACGAGTGCGTTGAAATTTCAAGCCTCAATTTGCCAGGATTTTACGCAAAGCTGTACTTAGGACTCAGCACTAGGAGAAGACCGACTGAAAACAATTGACAGATAGGCAACTAACGCACCAATGAGAAAACCAGAGATATTACGAACTATAGGTAGCCACTCGTGGGTTCGCGTCACTACTGGTCCAATACCGAAGGCAATAAACAAAATACCCCACAAAGGCGAGAAAATTAAAGCCCATTGCCAAGCAAAACCTTGTTTTTCGCTGCGGGGTTGACCTGCAAATCCACAAATTACCCCACCAACTATTGAACTAATCAGGGTGAGAATCCACTGCTCTCGTGGTAGTCCGGGAACAGCAATGCAACCACCTTTAAGCAAACAGCCTTTAACTGATTGTAAGGCTTGGAGAATGGCTTGGTCTTCGCCTTCTTCTCGGACAAAGTACAAGTTACCGAAGCGGGTTTGTAATTCTATCCAAAAAGTGCGCGGTAGAAGTTCATAAACTGCATCACCAACACTAAAGCTGAGGATGTTACCCCCACGGGAATCCGCAACTAGCAAAATGCTTTTGTCATCCAAACCCCAAAATTTAATGACTGCGCGACCTGGGGTGCGGTCATATTGAGTCAAAACTCTCAGTTTCCAGCCGGTTTCGGCTTGAAATTGATTTAGGTCATTGACAAGCTGTTCTTCTTGAATGTTGGTGAGAGTTTTGGCTAAGTCTACAACTGGGGTTGGTTTGTCAGGTAGTAACTCAGGATTGTTATAAGCCAGTGCGCTTTGGGAATGCATCACCCAAATTGACCCAACCAAGAAAAATACAGTAATCGATACCAGAATTCGTCGCCAAAAACAATTCTGCATGGACGTTTTTATACAAATTTCAACAGTAGACGTAAAGAAGTTGTTTTAAAAGAATACAATAAAAGTGATACTTCTTTACACTTGTTTACTTTACTCTAATCTAATGGCGTAGAGCAAAGCATTGTTTCACATCTCCATTTTTGGAGAAAAATTAGGAGCGATCGCTTACCGTCTAAGCAAAGCGCCGATAATTAATTTCATTCACAATTCAGTATAAATGTCAATCTTTATTTAACTTTATTCTTGGTCAGACCAATCCTCAGGGGCAGTGGATTTCGGCAACGAATCTTCATCATCGAAATCCCAGCTAGCAGCGTCGTTGTAACCGTTGTGATTGCGGCTGCGTTGCCTCTTGGCTTCTCGTTCTCGCAACGTCAGCGCTGATGAAGCACCTGCTGACAAACGGTCAATTTGTCGCCTGGGAGATTTTTGGCGTGTAAAGGTTTTCCAGGCTGCTTTTACGCCAACAAATATACTGCGCGTACCTATTTGAACGTTTTGCGCTTGCTTTTTAGCACTATCCAGGCTTTGATCAACTTGTTGAACAACTTGACTAGCACTTTTGACACCTTCACTGACATCATCAGTTAAGTCAGTGATTTCCATGCCGGTGGTGCGGATAGCATTTAGAGTCGGTGGTAATTCTCGTGAGAGGGTATCAAATAATTTTTCAGCACTGCGGGCGGCTCTAGCTAACTCCTGCAAAGCTGGTATAGCCGCTACTAAAACAGCAGTTAAACTAACGGCGACGAAAAGAATCGATAGTCCCAGCCAAAACAGGGGGTCAATCACAGTTATGCTATCTATCTATGGGCGATCTAGATGTGAAGTTCGGGAATCGGAATTTTCTAGTTGCACTGAAGCCGCGCTTCGGTTTTCTTGTGCGCTTTTTTGCTTCAAGACTTGGCTTTCTCGCACAGTTGCATCTATCCCGGAGGCGATCGCATCTCGCAATCGATCCAATGTCTCATCCCAGTTTTTCATTGCGCTGGTAGAAAGACGATCTGCCTGTATCTGGACTGTTGTTGATAAATCTTCTGCCAATTCTGGCAAAGCATCGGCAGATTTCTTCAATATTTTCCGCGTTTCGCGCCCAGTGCGTGGAGCAGCCAGTAAACCGGTCAAAGCACCGATGGTAGCTCCTAGCATCAAACCGCCAATAAATACTCCAGAACGGTTGTTAGTAGACATCTTCTTATTTTTCTCCTTACACCCATTTTAGGTGGGTTTTCACGCCTTGCAACTCAAAATAATTTTACTTATCTTTCTTAAGTGACAATATATTACCTAGAATTGTTGCCTTTATTTCTCAGTTGATTTTACTACGATCTTTTTCTGATCTGAGTTTTCCTAACCCAAGTTTGACAAAATAGCGCCCGTAAATTTGCTGTCCGACAAGCAGCAGGCTAAGTATTTGCCTTACTTGTTCAACTTGTATTTGTATGGACTGGTTTGCCTGCCGCAAGTTATGAATATTTTGCTGCCGTCTATAAATATTTGCCGGTGCTTTGTCAAGTACCGCATAAGTCCAGCGTTCAGCAGCAGTTAAGCGATTAGTTATATTTGCCAACCGCTGTTTAACTTTCCACACTCGCCTCGCAATATCAAGTAGTATTAAGGAAATAAGAGTATTAATAATCACAACAATTGATACCATTTTTTACCTGGGTTAGATGCTTTCAAGGAGCTTGTTTTCAATAAATCCCTATTAATCATAGCGACAGCGCCAGAAATATAGCTCCAAATCTTCAGTAATCATCAAGTCATAAATGAGAAGCCCAATTTATCAAAAAAATCGGACTTCTGCGATAGAAGCATTCTCACAACTCAAGTAGGAATGATGTTTAATTGTATCAATTACTTACAAATATCAATTTGTTCTTGCCCAGCGAGTACCTTTCCAAATACTAATAAACAAACCAGTAGCAACTAAAGCTCCCAAATTCCATTTGACAGAAGACTTAATTAAATTTAAACCTCGAAAAGACTGAGTTGCTTCAGCTTGAGTTTTAATTTCTTTTTTAGCTTGAGAAACTTTAGATAATACTTGAGCTTTTAATTCCTCAGGACTTTTGGCGTCTAATGAGCGACCTTGGCTCTTGAGAAAATTATCAAGTTGTTGCGGTGTAGCTTGATTTAGTTGCTTTTCAGCCTGTTCGGCTTGAGATAATTGTTGCTTGGATAAACTGCTAATTCGAGCAGCACTTTGACTATTTAGCCTGAAAGTGTTACCAACTCCTAAAAGAGGACTGATACTAAATTGCTTATCATTAATACTACGCCGTTAGCCAGAGATTTTAATCTCTGGCTAACGGTAGCTAATTAAATATCTCAATTCACTGCTGCTCGGTTGTCGTTGATTCCTGTGGTTCAGGTTCAGGTTCAGGTTCAGGTTCAGGTTCAGGCTTGAGCAACTCGCGCCAATTCCTGATTTGCTCTCGCGCTGCGCTGTAAGCAGCAGAACCTTGGGGAATCAGTTTTGCGGTTTCAATACCTTTAGTGATATCAGACTCACTTTGAGAGCGTGCTATATCTAATAATTGCTGACTCCATTGGTCAATAGCCGGATTTACGTCATTGCGTAACAAACTGCGACTTGGCACTCGATCCGCTAGCTGTATTGCCTCTGACAAAGCCTCAGGAGTGCCAGTAAGTGCCACTTCCCGCGCTTTGCTCCAATTTTGTCTAGCGCGCATTTGTCCTCGCCAATCATCTATAGACGCTTGTGCTTCACCAGAAAGTGCGCGTCCTGAGGATGCAATTTGTTCAGCGGTTTTAATGGCAGAGGCTAGATCGCCACTACTAGCAATTTGTCTGGCTTGATCTAAATATGGCTGGTCTTCAATTCGCTGAATTTTCGCGGTCCAAGTGCGAATTTTTCTGCGTGCTTCTGGATACAATGCCCGACCGTTACGAATTTGACTTGCTTCGGCGATCGCTGCTTGCAATGAGTTAACATCTTCTATAAAACTTATCTGTTCAGCGCGTTCCAAATAAGGTTTATCTTCGATTGTCTCAGCTTGGGCACGCCAGCGTCCCATTTCTTGCCTAGCTTCAGAACCACGAGGATTATTAACTGGGATCAGACGCGCTTGAGCGATCGCTGCATTGAGATCGCTAACTGTTCCCTGATTTGCCAGTGTACGTGCTTTTTCTAGATTCGCAACGTCTTCAATTTCGAGCTGCCAACGGGCAATCAGTTTTTGTGCCTTATCGTAAACTGGTCTGGAAGGGTCAATTTGTTGTGCTTGGGCGATCGCTGTTTCTAAACCAGAAGCAGTGCCCAGCCACGCATTTCTTTGGGCATCAGCTATAGCTGTAAAGTCTTCGATTTCCAACTTGAGACCTGTACTTGCCGGAATTTTGCCGACAATTTCCAGCGCTTCATCTGCATCTCGACGATCTAGCTTTTTCTGTGCTAATGCCAGGATTTTACGTCCAAATACTGAAACCGTTGCCTGTGCCTTTTGATAAACGTAACTATCTTGCCCAATTGATTCAGCTACTTTGATGGCTTTTAGTAAATTATCTACTCCAGAGTCTTCTGCCAAGCCGTTGGCTTTTGCTAACTTCTCGCCATCTTCTCGCGCTGAGACAATCAAGCGATTTAATTGCTCGTACTTAGCTGTTTGCCAGTATTTATTATCTACCCGCACCAATTTAGATGCTACCATAAAGGCGGATTGCCAATTTTGTTGGCGCAGTTCGTTTTCCGCTGTTTGGTAAATATTTTCTCCCTTAGACCAAATTGACTGCCATTTGGTCATTTGCTCATCTATTAATTTCTCCGCGGAGAGGTCTTTGGGAATTTTACGTGCTGTAGCGATCGCTTCGTCTAACTTCCCTGATTGAAAACTTTGATCGGCTAGCTGTAAAATCGAACGCGACCACTCTTGGAGGTTGCGATTTATTTCTACCCGTAGTGGGTGATTTTCTGGCAGTTGCTTGACTAAGGCGATCGCTTGTAACAAGTCATTCACCGTCTGCTTTGAAGCTGCCAATTGAGCGCAGTGCAGTCGCACAGATGCACTAGCTAGGGGCCAAAAAATCGATGGACAGTTTGGCGCTGATGGCAACTTTAGCAGCATCGCCATTGAAATAAAGCCGATACTACCAGGAACCAACGCTAATAAAACTGTCCATAACACCCAACTTTTCATCCAGTTGGGCATTTGACCATAAGGAGTGCTGGGTGTCACAGTTTCTTTATCAGAATTGTCTTTTTTTCGGCGCTTCACTGACTTGGAGGTAGAACCATTAGCTGGCACACCAGAAACATGAGTTTCACCAAATTCTGGCGATCGTGATAATCTGGTTATTTCATCTGGCTCTGTCGCTCTGGCTGATGACCAACTCTCTGGAATATCCCGCTCTGTCATCTCTCACACCAAAATAATTTCACAGCAATCTGTAATGGTTCGATAATTTCTTTGTTGCCATAGTAACTTTCTCGTCATGAAAAAGCTAGTCTCAATTATCTTTCTCCAGAGATATCATGAAAAATTAGAAAATAAAGTATCCTTTTATACTTGTCTCACAACGGAAGATTCTGCCTGCAAATCCTCAATTAGTTGGGCTAGCTGCTCGCTACTGGCGTGATATACTGAGCCGCAAAAGTCGCAAATTGCCTCAGCACCATCATCTTTGGCAATCATATCTTGTAGTTCAGCTTCTCCTAAAATTTTTAATGCTCCCAGCACGCGGTTAAAAGAGCAACCACAATGAAAGCGCAGCATTTGAGTTTCCGGGAAAATTACCAAACCCATATCACCCAGCAAGTCTTGAAAGATTTCTGGCAATGTTTTGCCTGCTTGCAACAACGGCGTAAACCCAGCCAAACCAGCCACTCGTGATTCCAACTTTGCTACTAGCTCTTCATCTCTAGCGGCTTTTGGCAACACTTGTACGAGTAAGCCTCCAGCAGCAGTCACCCCATTTGCACCCACGAACACACCTAAAACTATAGCTGAAGGTGTTTGTTCCGAGTTTACCAGGTAATGAGCTACATCGTCGCCAATTTCCCCAGAAACGAGTTCTACCGTACTAGAGTAAGGATAGCCGTAACCCACATCCCGAACGACGTAAAGGTAGCCATTACCGACTGCACCACCAACGTCAAGTTTTCCTTTGGCATTAGGAGGCAATTCGATAGCGGGATTTTCTACATAGCCGCGTACTGTTCCATCCAAGCCAGCATCTACCAATATACCACCCAAAGGACCATCGCCTTTAATTCGGACGTTGACTCTAGAGCCTTCTCGCTTCATGTTAGAAGCCATTAATAAGCCAGCTGCCATAGTTCTACCCAAGGCTGCGGTAGCCACATAAGAAAGCTTGTGTCTAGTTTTTGCTTCTTCTGTCAGACGTGTGGTAATCACACCGACTGCACGAATTCCACCATCAGCCGCTGTGGCGCGAATTAATTGATCCGCCATGAATAACCTTACATTTCTTAACAAGTTCACTTTTTCTATTTTAAGTTCAGAGGTTGTAGAAAAGTGACCAAACAAAGCAACAATGGTTAAGGATGCCCGTATGAAAACGAGCGGCTTTCCGCGCTTGTAGGGAGTAGGGAATTTTGAATTGGGGACTGGGGACTGGGAATTAGCGCTCTTTTATTACTCTTTTCAGAGGAAATTTGAAACCCTATTTTCCGGTTAGTCCGCGTAGGCGGACTTCGTTCGTTTAGCCAAGCCAGGGCGTTGCGTATTTTCCCCGCGTTGAAGCACCTGGCGTGCGACTTCCAGTCGTCAGGGCTTCTTTCTCCAGAGTCATAGAAGAGGATTAGGGACTGGGAAAAGAGTGAAGATTTGGTTGGTGTGCGACCCGTTGAAGAAATATTTCATCGTGGGCGTAGTGTAATGAAATTTCCATTTTCCTTTGAACAAGCCCGTATCTGATGAACCACATTTGTCATACTAAAAGAAAATGCGATCGCTCAAGTGCGTTGGCAAAGCCATCGCTCTCAAAATGCTTGGTAATTTTCAACAAAGTCAACTACGTATAGAAGTTGAAGCCTCGGCAGCTACGATTAAAGACAGTCTGCTGCGTCCTGTGCAACAACAAAAATGGCTCATCGGGCAAGGTTTTTCCCCCGGAATGCCAGAAGAATTACATTCAGGATTTCAGTTTACTAGCTCGATGGGGCTAATTAAGATTCATCATCAAGTAGACGTAGCAAAACCCAACTGTTTGCGCTTGCTACTCAGTCAAGGTATCGACGGCTTTCATGAGTGGTACTGGGGTGATGGTTGGGTACAGTCCCGCTTGGAAGGAGTATCAATTTTGCCGTTGAATTTGGGGCAAAGCTTGAGTTTGTTAAGTTTGCGAACCTTTTTGGCAACTCAAAAGCCGTGAGTCCAGACGAATAATAAGCAGATCGCAAAGGCGCTAAGACGCAAAGAAAAACTTTGCGCCATTCGTTTTTAAATAGATTTGCTCTTACTTTCTTCGCTCAATAACCAAACAGGTTAATCGCCTAGAAGCCATATCGAACACTCAATAGTATCCAATATGGATTTTTCTAGACAAGGTTGGTGACTAAAACAAGGCTCTGTTTTCTTTATATGTTCTTTACAAATAAGCTCTTGGGGTGCAGAATGTGGGATTAATTGTGCGGACTGTATTGTATTTCTAAATTTGCCCGTATCTAATTTTAATTGGGTTTCACCACCAACACTGAACAAGGCGATTCTTCCACCACTTGACTGCTAACTGAACCCTGAACAATTCGCTTCATCCCAGTTAACCCGCGACTACCAATAATAATCAAGTCAGCCTGGTAAATATTGGCAAGACGAATAATTTCTTCTGCCGGATTACCAGTTACTAATTCTAATTCACTCTTGACTGGCAACTGTTCCTGGTAGGATTGCAGTTGTTTTTCGACATGGAAATAAGAAAGTGTTGGTGACTCTGGTTGAGGACGATCTGCGGCTAGTTCCATCTCCGACTCTGGGGTGGGGAAAACATGACACAGAATTATTTTGCTTTCTTTTAGCACCACCAATTCTTGTAAAGTCTGAATTACACGTTCTGCAATTTCTGAACCGTCCAGAGCTACCAAAATAGTATTTAGCACGGCTGTAGTTTCCTCAAGGTAGAAATTTCACATTATTAGCTGCTCCTTTGTTGGTGTAACCACCAAAGGAGCAGCTAAGGACGTGCCTTTGTCGTGGAAGCTACGCCCTGCTTAATAGCATCTTTGAACTGTACTTCGGAGGTTGCCCTCCGTTGTAACATTTGGCTTGCGACTGCCGTTTAAACTTTTAGTTTGTACCCACTAGGTAACTTTTACCAAAAATTTCCGAAAAAATTAAGAATTTGTAATTATTCGTCTTGTTGAACTCGGCGTCTAACTGAATCAGCATGAGAAGGCAAGCCTTCCGCTGTCGCTAGTAAGTCAATTGCGCCAGCCACTTTTTGCAGGGCGGTTTCTGAGTATTGGATGATACTCGAATGTTTCAAGAAAGTTTCCACACCCAATGCCGAAGCATAATGAGCAGCACCGGAAGTAGGCAAAGTATGATTTGGTCCGGCTAAATAGTCTCCCACAGCTTCTGGTGTAGAATGACCTAAGAAGATTGCTCCTGCATGGCGAATATGTTGAATTAATGCCCAAGGATCTTCGACTTCTAATTCTAAGTGTTCCGGGGCAAACTCATTCGAGAATTGGGCTGCGGCTTCCAGAGATTCGACAACGACGATTAAGCCATAGTGAGCGATCGCTTTTTCTGTATCTATTCTTCTAGGATGATCTATTAGCTGTCTTTCCACAGCGACTTGGACGTTCTTCGCCAAACTTGTATCCGTTGTCAACAATATTGCTGCTGCCATCGGGTCATGTTCGGCTTGTGCCAACAAATCCGCCGCCACATGTACGGGATTTGCAGTATCATCGGCAATAATTAGCACTTCACTCGGTCCTGCTAAAGAATCAATGCCCACAGTACCGTATACGAGTTTTTTTGCTAGGGTGACATAAATGTTACCTGGACCTGTAATCACATTTACTTTGGGAATCGTTTCTGTACCGTAGGCTAAAGCGGCGATCGCCTGGGCGCCTCCGACACGATAAATTTCTTGTACCCCAGCTTCTTGGGCAGCTACCAACACTGCTGGGTTAATCGCTTTATGCGCTCCCGGTGGCGTTACGAGCACCACACGGGGGACATTAGCCACCCTCGCTGGAATAGCATTCATGAGCACCGTACTGGGATAAGTCGCTCGACCACCAGGAACATATAATCCCGCTCGGTCTACAGGAGTGTAGCGCTTACCCAGTACTACATCATCATCGCCAAAGTGTACCCAGCTTTTCGGTACTCGCTGACGATGAAACGCTTCAATTTGCCGGCTCGCTAGCCGAATTGCCTCTAGCAAGTCCTTTGACACCTGTTGGTAAGCCGTATCCAGTTCGGAACCGGAAACGCGCAGTTCCTCAGGCTTGAGGGTTTGGTGGTCAAATTCGGCAGTGTAATGCAGTACAGCTTTGTCGCCTTGGCGCTTCACTGCTTGCAACACTTCCCGTACGGTTGCTTCTTTGTGATGCACCTGTTCATCATGGGTGCGATCGCAGATACGTTGCAGTTCTGCTCTGACGTCTGCCTGCTGAGTAATAATTCGCAGCATGGAGTAAGGAGAGTGCCAAAATGAACGAATATTGCCGCCGAGAATCAGTTTTGCTTCTTAGCCAATTAGGCGCAAAGCTTAACCTAATTCTCTTCTCTAGCTTAACCTGGATTTTTTTGATACTCCCAAGGCTTCATATCGCACTTCGGTTGCTAAGAATAGCTACTAAGGCTTTCTAACCTCAAAAGTGGAGGTGTTTTGTTTGAACATCCTGCCTTTTTATTTTGGTTTCAGTAAGCTGGGAGTATAATTTATCTCTATTGTCTAATTTATTAGGTAACATTTTGTAGATACGCGATATGTAGTATATAATCGTGCCTCTACATTTCCACCACTGAACTTTAACCGTTGAATAGATTCTTGCCTTTAGAAACACATTTTCACGCGTCAGTCGTCCCGCTTGGTAACAGGTGGCGAGAAGTCCCTATTTCCTGGAGTACTTAATCTTAACTTATTTCTTTAGTTGTCGTCATCTGCCCATCAGGTGAGTTAACGTCTTTTTTTTCTGCTTGCCGTAAAAATGAAAATAGAAATGCAAAATTTAGTTCTGATATTTTTTAGCTGTAATTATGATAGTGGCAAAAAAGATGCTATATTAGTAAGCCTAGTAGTGTGTGTACATAAATAATAGTATTTTTGGGATTGACAGTGGCGAATACAAAGTCTGCTCTGAAACGCGCCAATATCGCAGAACGCAATCGCTTGCGTAACAAAGCTTACAAATCAGCTGTGAAAACGCTGATGAAAAAATACCTTAGTGCTGTAGCAACCTATGCAGCTAATCCTAGCTCAGAATTAAAGAAAGAAGTAGATGATCGGATGTCGGAGGCGTACAGCAAAATCGACAAAGCTGTAAAGCGGGGTGTACTTCATCCCAACAATGGAGCTAGGAAAAAGTCAAAATTGGCGAAAAAACTACAAAGCTCTACCGTATCAGCATAACTCTTAACAATCATGAGTTCACTCGTCATTAGGACTCATGCTTTGAAGAAGGACAAAGGACAAACGACAAACGATGCAGCTGATTGATACCCACGTTCATCTCAACTTTGACCTTTTTCAACCGGATTTAGCGTTCGTGCGATCGCGATGGCAAGAAGCAGGTGTAGTACGTCTAGTACATTCGTGCGTCGAGCCATCAGAATTTTCCAGCATTCAAGCGATAGCTCACCAGTTTCCCGAAATCAGCTTTGCTGTAGGCTTACATCCTTTAGATGCTGATAAATGGAATAGCCAAACAGAAAAGGAAATATTATCTTTGGCAACCTCTGATGCCAAAGTGGTAGCAATCGGAGAAATGGGGCTGGATTTTTATAAAGCAGATAACTACGACAGGCAGCTGATGGTGTTTGAAGCTCAATTAGCGATCGCTTCGTTACTTAACTTACCAGTGATTATCCACTGCCGGAATGCTGCATCACAAGTGAGAGACATATTGCAAAAATGGAGGAATCTTAAAGGAGACAGTATCCGAGGTGTCATGCACTGCTGGGGTGGAAAACCGCAAGAAGCTCAATGGTTTATCGACTTGGGCTTTTATATCAGCTTTAGTGGCACCGTCACCTTCAAAAACGCCATAGACATTCAACAATCAGCTGTGTTGGTGAAGTCAGACCGACTGTTAATTGAAACAGACTGTCCCTTCCTAGCGCCGGTTCCAAAACGAGGTGAAAAGCGCAATGAGCCAGCTTACGTGCGTTATGTAGCAGAAGCTATAGCTCGTTTGCGTGGAGAAAGTCTAGAGGCGATCGCTACTCAAACGACTGAGAATGCCTGTAAACTATTTGGGTTAGTACTCTAGATCGAGTGAGCCGGATACATCACCCTCTCTTGTTTCACCACTTTGACGGAAACGCCACATGGGGGACTCAAAGCGTCAGCTGATGTTGTTGTTGTTCCTCCGGTTCCACTCGGCAGCTTATGCGTTTTTGTTTCCCCCACAAAGGTGCCGAGTGGAAAATACCCAAAGCAGTGGCTCACCTCAATCGCCAAAAAAATAAAAATCGAGAAGCGTAAAAATATGCTAGTATGAGTGCCTCCAAAATGTTTTTATTGCGCCATAATGGTTAAGGAAGGAACTAACAAATTAGCAAAAGTGAAGTTTCACGCTTCATCACTTGACCATCCTCCTCTCTCTACATGCGGATGCGAAAAATACATGACCGTCCTGCAAAAACAAATACGTACAGACGCGATGCTCCTCGTGTCTCTTCTACTTGAAGCGAAAATTTTGACCAAGCAAGAAAGCAGAACTGTATTTAACCTATAAAAATTGTTAACCGTTAATTGACTTGTGATTAATACCCAACAAGATAAAGCCATACTCATTAGAGCTTATAAAAGCGGAGCCTTACTTCAGTCTTAAAACATCACCCTGATCTGAAAAGGCTGTGCGTGTATAAAAGACAGAACACTGTACAGCGCACGAGTGCGCTAATTGACGCGCTTTAATGGAAGTGCAAGTGAGGAAAGCAAATAAAAATCAACAAGACATCTTTCATGTGCAATTGCTCCAACGATAGGGGCAGGCTTTTTGCCGTAATTGACTTTAACCCTTGGCGATCGCCCGGTGAAGTCAAAATCAAAGAAGGCAGGTGACGGCAAGTGCTCCCCTTGGGAGAAGACCGCACTGCCTCCCTCAAAGCTTTAATTGCCTTGTTTGTCGGCACTTATAGCCAGTAAAGTGGTATAAAAATAAGTTCAATACAGACCTCGGCGCTTCTATGGTAACCTTCTCCTGCAAAGACGCAAGCGCGAACGCCCTTGTGCAATGTACAAGCAATAATTCACAATTGATAAAGGTAGAGGCATGACTAAAGAAACATATATGGAACCCGCCTTTTTATTACCCGACTTAATTGAAATCCAGCGTTCAAGCTTTCGCTGGTTTTTAGAAGAAGGGCTAATAGAAGAACTTAACTCCT
This sequence comes from Plectonema radiosum NIES-515, assembly GCF_025753815.1. Classification (GTDB taxonomy): domain Bacteria; phylum Cyanobacteriota; class Cyanobacteriia; order Cyanobacteriales; family Nostocaceae; genus Hassallia; species Hassallia radiosum_A. Next base: position 12,690 of record NZ_JAOWRF010000253.1, read on the forward strand.
TTAGTCCGATTACAGACTACACTGGCAAACTAGAACTGCACTTTTTGGGTCATAACTACAGACTCAAGCAGCCTAAATACAGTGTAGAAGAAGCCAAACGGCGGGATAGTAGCTACGCGGTGCAAATGTATGTGCCGACAAGATTAATTAATAAAGAAACCGGGGAAATTAAAGAGCAAGAAGTCTTTATTGGCGATTTGCCCTTGATGACCGATCGCGGAACTTTCATTATTAATGGCGCCGAACGGGTAATTGTCAATCAAATCGTCCGCTCCCCTGGCGTATACTACAAGTCGGAAATTGATAAAAACGGACGCCGCACTTATTCTGCTAGTTTGATTCCTAATCGGGGGGCGTGGCTAAAATTTGAAACAGACCGTAACGACTTGGTTTGGGTACGCATTGACAAAACGCGCAAATTGTCGGCGCAAGTGCTGTTGAAGGCGCTCTCGTTGTCGGATAATGAAATATTTGATGCGCTGCGTCACCCCGAATATTTTCAAAAAACCATCGAAAAAGAAGGGCAATTTTCGGAAGAAGATGCCTTGATGGAGTTGTATCGCAAACTGCGTCCTGGTGAACCACCAACGGTGTTGGGCGGACAACAGTTACTCGATTCGCGCTTTTTTGATGCCAAACGTTACGACTTGGGTCGGGTGGGACGCTACAAACTTAACAAAAAGTTACGTTTGCAAGTTCCGGAAACGACTCGCGTATTAACTTCGGTTGACATTTTGGCGGCGGTAGATTACTTAATCAACCTGGAATTTGATATTGGTAACACCGACGACATCGACCACCTGGGAAATCGCCGAGTAAGAAGTGTGGGCGAATTGCTGCAAAACCAGGTGCGTGTTGGTTTAAACCGCTTAGAGCGGATTATTCGCGAACGGATGACGGTTAGTGACGCAGAAGTATTGACACCAGCATCTTTGGTGAACCCGAAACCGTTGGTAGCGGCTATTAAGGAGTTTTTTGGTTCTTCCCAGTTGTCGCAGTTTATGGATCAGACTAATCCTTTAGCGGAACTGACCCACAAACGGCGATTGAGTGCCCTTGGTCCTGGGGGATTAACCAGAGAGCGAGCCGGGTTTGCGGTGCGAGATATTCACCCATCCCACTACGGACGCATTTGCCCGATTGAGACACCAGAAGGACCCAACGCCGGTTTGATTGGTTCTTTAGCGACTCATGCCAGGGTGAATCAATATGGCTTTCTAGAAACGCCTTTTCGTCCGGTGGAAAACGGCAAAGTGCGGTTTGACGTGCAGCCAGTATATATGACGGCTGACGAAGAGGACGATTTGCGGACTGCGACGGGGGACATACCCGTAGATGAGAACGGTTACATTGTGGGACCTTCTGTGCCAGTGCGTTATCGCCAAGATTGGGCAACCACAACGCCAGAGCAAGTTGACTATGTAGCAGTTTCGCCAGTGCAGATTGTATCGGTGGCGACATCGATGATTCCCTTTTTGGAGCATGACGATGCCAACCGAGCGCTGATGGGATCGAACATGCAACGGCAAGCGGTGCCATTGTTGAAACCGGAGCGTCCTTTGGTGGGGACTGGTTTGGAAGCGCAAGCGGCTCGTGACTCTGGGATGGTGGTTGTATCGCGGACTGATGGGGATGTGGTGTATGTGGATGCCACAGAAATTCGCGTTAGGGTCAAGGTAGACACGCGACCGATCGCGTCTGTTGACTCTGGACTTTCAACTGTGGACTCACCGAAAGGCAAGGAGATTAAATATAAGGTTTCTAAGTATCAGCGTTCTAACCAAGACACTTGTTTGAACCAAAAGCCGTTGGTGCGGATGGGTGAGAAGGTGGTAGCGGGTCAAGTTTTGGCGGATGGATCTTCCACTGAGGGTGGAGAATTGGCGCTGGGGCAGAATATTGTCGTTGCTTACATGCCTTGGGAGGGTTACAACTACGAAGATGCGATTTTGATATCTGAGCGGTTGGTGCAGGAAGATGTTTATACCTCGGTTCACATTGAGAAATATGAAATTGAGGCAAGACAGACGAAACTCGGACCTGAGGAAATCACCAGAGAAATACCCAACGTCGGGGAAGATGCTTTGCGATCGCTTGATGAGCAGGGAATTATCCGCATTGGGGCATGGGTAGATGCGGGAGATATATTAGTCGGAAAAGTGACGCCGAAGGGTGAATCTGACCAACCACCAGAAGAAAAGTTGCTGCGGGCAATTTTTGGTGAAAAAGCGCGGGATGTGCGCGATAACTCATTGCGAGTGCCTAATGGTGAAAAAGGTCGCGTGGTTGACGTGCGCTTATTTACCCGCGAACAAGGCGACGAATTGCCACCGGGGGCGAATATGGTGGTGCGGGTATATGTAGCGCAGAAGCGGAAAATTCAAGTTGGCGACAAAATGGCAGGGCGCCACGGGAATAAGGGAATTATTTCTCGCATCCTCCCGTTGGAAGATATGCCTTATTTGCCAGATGGGTCTTGTGTGGATATTGTGCTGAATCCGTTGGGTGTGCCGAGCCGAATGAATGTGGGGCAGGTGTTTGAGTGTTTGTTAGGCTGGGCTGGTCACACCTTGGGAGTGCGCTTTAAGATTACGCCTTTTGATGAAATGTATGGAGAGGAGGAATCGCGGCGGATTGTGCATGGTAAGTTGCAAGAAGCGCGAGATGAGACGGGTAAGGACTGGGTGTATAACCCAGATAATCCGGGCAAAATCATGGTATACGATGGGCGGACTGGTGAGCCGTTTGATAGAGCCGTGACGATTGGGGTGGCGTATATGTTGAAACTGGTGCATTTGGTGGATGATAAGATTCACGCTCGTTCGACCGGTCCATACTCGTTGGTGACACAGCAGCCATTGGGTGGTAAAGCACAACAAGGTGGTCAACGCTTTGGAGAAATGGAAGTATGGGCACTGGAGGCATTTGGCGCAGCGTATACATTGCAAGAATTGCTGACTGTGAAATCGGACGATATGCAAGGAAGAAACGAGGCATTGAATGCGATCGTTAAAGGCAAGGCAATTCCGCGACCGGGGACACCGGAATCGTTCAAAGTGTTGATGCGAGAATTGCAATCGTTGGGGTTAGATATAGCCGTGCATAAAGTTGAAACCCAAGCAGACGGTAGTTCTTTGGATGTAGAGGTTGATTTGATGGCAGACCAAGGAACCCGTCGTACTCCCCCGCGTCCGACTTACGAATCTCTATCGCGCGAATCGATGGAAGACGAGGAATAGGGCATGGGGCATTGGGCATGGGGCATGGGGCATTGGTAATTATTTTTATTACCCATCACCTATTCCCATTGCCCAATGCCCATTGCCCAATGCCCATTAAACAATTGCCCATTGCCCATTTAATAATATGAGAAACGCACAAACTAATCAGTTTGACTACGTAAAAATCGGCTTGGCTTCGCCGGAACGCATTCGGACCTGGGGTGAGCGAACTTTGCCTAATGGTCAGGTGGTAGGTGAAGTCACTAAGCCGGAGACGATTAATTATCGAACTCTGAAGCCAGAGATGGACGGGCTTTTTTGCGAGCGCATCTTTGGACCAGCGAAGGACTGGGAATGCCATTGCGGTAAATATAAGAGAGTGCGCCATCGCGGTATAGTTTGCGAACGCTGTGGGGTGGAAGTGACGGAATCGCGAGTGCGCCGTCACCGCATGGGTTTCATTAAACTGGCAGCACCGGTGGCGCACGTTTGGTATCTCAAGGGTATCCCCAGTTACATTTCTATTTTGCTGGATATGCCTTTGCGGGATGTGGAGCAGATTGTTTATTTCAACTCTTATGTTGTCCTCAGCAAGGGTAATGCCGAAACTTTAACTTATAAACAGCTATTGAGTGAAGACCAGTGGCTGGAAATTGAAGACCAGATTTATGCCGAAGATTCTCAACTTCAGGGTGTAGAGGTAGGGATTGGGGCAGAAGCGCTGTTGCGGTTGCTTGCCGATATCAACTTGGAGCAAGAAGCGGAAAACTTACGCGAAGAAATTGGTAACGCCAAGGGACAAAAACGGGCGAAGCTGATTAAGCGGTTGCGGGTGATTGATAACTTCATCGCCACTGGTTCATTGCCAGAGTGGATGGTAATGGCGGTGATTCCAGTGATTCCGCCAGATTTACGCCCGATGGTGCAGTTGGATGGAGGACGCTTTGCCACGAGCGATTTAAATGATTTATATCGCCGGGTGATTAACCGTAACAACCGTTTGGCACGGTTGCAAGAAATCTTAGCACCGGAAATTATTGTCAGAAACGAAAAGCGGATGCTGCAAGAAGCGGTGGATGCTTTGATTGACAATGGTCGTCGGGGACGGACGGTGGTAGGGGCAAATAACCGACCGCTGAAGTCGCTCTCAGACATTATTGAAGGTAAGCAGGGACGTTTTCGGCAGAATTTGTTGGGTAAGCGGGTTGACTATTCGGGTCGTTCTGTAATTGTCGTTGGACCGAAGTTACAAATCCATCAATGCGGTTTGCCCAGAGAAATGGCGATCGAGCTATTTCAGCCGTTTGTGATTAATCGCTTGATTCGCAGTGGGATGGTGAATAACATCAAAGCCGCGAAAAAGCTGATTTCTCGCAATGACCCTAGTGTGTGGGATGTGTTGGAAGAAGTGATTGAGGGGCATCCGGTGATGTTAAATCGGGCACCGACGCTGCACAGGCTCGGCATTCAAGCATTTGAGCCGATTTTGGTAGACGGTAGAGCAATTCAGTTGCATCCGTTGGTGTGTCCGGCTTTTAACGCCGACTTTGACGGCGACCAAATGGCGGTACACGTACCTTTGTCGTTGGAATCTCAAGCAGAAGCGCGGTTGTTGATGCTTGCTTCTAACAACATATTGTCGCCGGCAACCGGTAAGCCAATTATTACACCCAGCCAAGATATGGTATTGGGGGCGTATTATTTGACTGCGGAAAATCCGGATGCGACAAGGGGTGCGGGAAAATACTTCGGTTCTTTGGATGACGCGATTATGGCTTATGAGCAGAAGCAAATTGACCTGCACGCTTATGTATTTGTGCGGTTTGATGGCGAAGTAGAAACTGATGTGCCAGATACCGAACCCGTGAAGGTAGAAGAAAACACCGATGGAACTCGGACGTTGCTGTATAAATTCCGTCGTGTCAGACAAGACAAGGAAGGGAATTTGATTTCTCAATATATACGTACAACTCCCGGTCGCGTTATTTATAACAAGGCGATCCAAGAAGCGCTGGCAAGCTAGGGATAAGAGGGGAAAAGGGGAAAGGGAAAGGGGGAAAGGGTAAGAAAGATGTAGAATTCGTTTTTAAATAACTCTTTATTTTAATACCTTTCCCCTTTACCCTTTACCCCTCTTAAAATCTCCTTTCCCCTTTCCCCTTTAACCTTTACCCCTCCGAAAATACTAATGACTGAAAAACTGATTTTTCGCAATCGCATCGTTGACAAAGGTCAGCTGAGAAATTTAATTTCTTGGGCGTTCACCAATTGTGGCACGGCGCGAACGGCGGTGATGGCGGATAAGTTAAAAGATTTGGGCTTTCGCTACGCCACCAAAGCCGGGGTTTCGATTAGTGTAGATGATTTGATGATTCCGCCAAGTAAGCGATCGCTCCTCGAAGCCGCAGAAGCCGAAATTCGCGCCACGGAAGAACGCTATCAACGTGGCGAAATCACGGAAGTAGAGCGTTTTCAGAAGGTAATTGATACCTGGAATAGTACATCGGAAGCGCTCAAAGATGAAGTGGTGAAGCACTTTAAGAGTACTAACCCGCTCAACTCAGTATATATGATGGCATTCTCTGGTGCGCGGGGTAACATCTCCCAGGTGCGCCAATTGGTGGGGATGCGCGGGTTGATGGCAGATCCCCAAGGGGAAATTATCGACTTGCCGATTAAAACCAACTTCCGCGAAGGATTGACCGTCACCGAATATATTATTTCTTCTTACGGCGCTCGTAAGGGGTTGGTAGATACGGCATTAAGAACTGCCGACTCTGGATATTTAACCAGACGTTTGGTGGATGTATCCCAAGATGTAATTATCCGCGAATTTGACTGCGGCACATCGCGAGGGCTGACCCTGGGGTCAATGACAGAAGGTGGCAAAATCCTGATTCCCATCGGCACCCGCTTGATGGGACGGGTAGTGGGGGAAGATGTAATTCATCCCACCACCAAAAAAGTTATTGCCCCGCGCAATACACCAATTAGTAACGAATTAGCTGCTGTAATTCAAAAAAGCGGCGTTGTCTCTGTGGTAGTGCGGAGTCCCTTAACTTGTGAAGCAGCGCGTTCTGTTTGCCAACACTGTTATGGCTGGAGTTTGGCACACGCGAAGATGGTAGATTTGGGTGAAGCGGTAGGCATTATTGCGGCTCAAAGTATCGGCGAACCGGGTACCCAGCTAACAATGCGGACTTTCCACACTGGTGGTGTATTCACCGGGGAAGTGGCAAAACAAGTACGTGCCGAAAAAGATGGTACGATTCGGCTGCCGCGCAAGTTGAAAACCAGAGCATATCGCACTCGACACGGGGAAGATTCGCTGTTTGTTGAGGCAAACGGCACGATAACTTTAGAAGTTGGGGATAAGGTAAAAGGCAGTAAGGACAAACTAGGCACTAAGGAAGAGACTCTTGCCCAATCCCCAGTCTCTAGTAAAGAGTCCTCAGTAATTGAAATTGCGGTGACTCAAGGTTCGACACTATATATAGTCGATGGACAGCAAGTAAAGCAAGGTCAGTTGCTGGCAGAGGTGGCACTCGGCGGACGGACAACTCGTGCAAATACTGAAAAGGCTGTTAAAGATGTAGCTAGTGATTTGGCTGGGGAAGTGCAGTTTGCGGAAGTGGTGCCAGAACAAAAAACAGACCGTCAAGGCAACACGACGACGACAGCGGCGCGTGGTGGTTTGATTTGGATTTTGTCTGGCGAGGTATATAACTTGCCACCTGGAGCCGAGTTGATAGTGAATAATGGTGATGCGATTGAGACAAATGGTGTCTTGGCAGAAACCAAGTTAACTACTTTACATGGCGGTATAGTCCGGTTGCCGGAAGCGCAAGTCGGTAAGAGTACTAGGGAAATTGAGATTATCACCGCTAGTGTGGTTTTAGACCAGGCAACGGTGACGGTGCAAAGTTCCCAAGGTCGCAATAATTACCTTATTTCTACTGCTCATAACCAAGTCTTTAATTTGCGGGCAACTCCAGGCACAAAGGTGCAAAATGGTCAAGTTGTCGCGGAGTTAATTGACGATCGCTATCGCACTAATACTGGTGGGTTGCTGAAATACGCCGGCGTGGAAGTGCAGAAAAAAGGCAAGGCGAAGTTGGGTTATGAGGTGGTACAGGGAGGCACATTATTGTGGATTCCCGAAGAAACTCATGAAGTAAATAAGGATATATCGCTGCTGTTGGTGGAAGACGGTCAGTATGTAGAAGCTGGGACGGAAGTTGTTAAGGATATATTCTGTCAAAACAACGGCGTCGTTGAAGTCACCCAGAAAAACGACATTTTGAGGGAGGTGGTGATTAAGCCTGGAGAACTGCTGATGGTGGACGATCCAGAGGGGGTGATGCGCTTTGATAATAGTTTTGTTCAGCCGGGTGAAGAGTTATTGGGGCAAGTGCAGAGCGAACTGCGCTACATCCAATATATTGAGTCCCCAGAAGGTCCAGCGCTGCTGAGTCGTCCGGTAGATGAGTTCGCGGTGCCGAATAATCCGGATGTGCCATCAACGACATCGGTTAGTCAACAAACCGGGCGCAGTATTGAGTTGCGGGCGGTGCAACGACTGCCTTATAAAGATTCTGAGCGGGTTAAGTCGGTGGAAGGTGTGGAGTTGCTGCGGACGCAACTAGTGTTGGAAATTGAGACTGAGGGTGATGCTGACCACAACGCTTCGCCATTAGCAGCAGATATTGAGTTGTTGAGTGATGGTGAATCAGTCGGCAGGGACGGTTTCCGTTCCGTCTCCCAAGGGGAGACGCGAAGCGCGAACGAACTGATGAAAGAAGGAGAGGGTGAAGGTTCGGAAACTTCTCGTTTGCAATTGGTGATTTTGGAGTCTTTGATAGTGCGTCGCGACATTACTGCCGACGCAACTCAAGGTAGCACCACAACGAGTTTGGAAGTGGAAGCGCTGCAAACGATTGCTCCTGGTGCTGTGGTTGCCCGTACCCAAATTTTGTGTAAGGAGGGGGGTATTGTCCGGGGAGTGCAAAAAGGAAGTGAGACAGTGCGTCGCTGTTTGGTGTTGCGTCACACAGACATGGTGACGGTGAACACGACGGCACAGCCAAAGGTAAAAAAGGGCGACTTATTGGTAGAGGGTTCAGAAATTGCCCCAGGGATATTTGCTCCTTTGTCTGGGCAAGTGGTGGATGTGAAGAAGGGAGAGGGGGAAAAGGCACTAGTCCAGGGGGATCTGGTAACAGATTCTTCCCCTGGATTAGTCGCCAATGCCCAGCTTTCTCCAGGTTACAATCTCACCATTCGCATTGGTCGTCCTTATCGAGTCTCACCGGGAGCGGTGTTGCAGATAGAGGATGGGGATTTGGTGCAACGGGGTGATAATTTGGTTTTGTTGGTGTTTGAACGCGCCAAAACCGGAGACATTATTCAAGGTTTGCCAAGAATTGAGGAATTGCTAGAAGCACGCAAGCCAAAAGAAGCTTGTATTTTGGCGAAGCGGGCAGGGGAAGTGAAGGTGGTATATGGTGATGGTGATGAGGCGATCGCTGCTAAGGTTGTTGAACCAAATGGTGTTGTCACCGATTACCCCCTAGGACCTGGACAAAATTTGGTGCTGACAGATGGAGCGATGGTGAGCGCAGGGGAACCGTTGAGTGATGGTCCTGCCAATCCGCACGAAATTTTGGAGGTGTTCTTTAGTCTTGGTTCTGAGGACGGGATATATGCTTGTGCATCTCTAGCTTTGCAGAAGGTACAGACTTTCTTGGTGAATGAGGTGCAGATGGTGTATCAATCTCAAGGTATTGATATTGCCGACAAGCACATTGAAGTGATTGTGCGCCAAATGACCGCGAAGGTGCGGGTAGATGATGGTGGTGACACAACGATGTTGCCCGGAGAGTTGGTAGAATTGCGGCAAATCGAGCAGGTGAATGAAGCAATGGCAATCACCGGCGGTGCGAGGGCGCAGTATACTCCAGTATTATTGGGGATTACCAAGGCATCATTAAACACCGACAGCTTTATCTCGGCTGCATCATTCCAAGAGACAACGCGGGTGTTGACTGAAGCGGCAATTGAAGGTAAATCTGACTGGTTGCGCGGTTTGAAAGAAAACGTGATTATCGGACGATTGATTCCTGCCGGTACTGGGTATAACGCTTATGAGGAAACGGGTATAGTTGATGACTATGGAAGCGTAGAAACCACCAGTGTCTTGGATGAAGTCGATGACCCGATGGATATGGTGCTAGATGACCGCACAGCTCGCGCTTACAATTTGGATTCTCCTGGGCTTGGGGACTCTGGATTTGGTAGTCGGCGTACAGAATCGTCGTCAATCTTAGATGATGAGGATGAGTTGATGATTGCTGATGAAGTCAACGACCTGATTGAAGAAGATGATTTTGAGGAAGACGAGGAAGACGACGAAGACGACGATTTTGACGAGGAAATATAAAAGGTAAAGGTCAAATAAATTTATCTTTTGTATACCTTCCCTAGTTAAACTAGGGAGGGTTTTTTATTTTTCATGGTTCTTGGTTAGCTTCGATTACCCGTCCCCAATCCAGCGATCGCTCAAATCACTACGAATTAGGACAGTATTTTACGTTTAATTTCATCTACTTACTTAGTGGCTGACAGAAGTCACATAATCCAATAGGCTATTTGAAAGAAGCGATCGCTCAATTGCTAATAAATATCTGTAAGAAGAATGCCTTTTAAAATCGTCCAAAACTTTGATAGCAGTTTCACTCTGGAACCACAAGCTAAAGAAAGCCTTTTCAATTTGTTGACTAATGAAGCTTTTCTCAAACAAGTTTGTCAACAACTGAATTGCGAAAAAGTTGAGTTTACAGAATTGCTTTTTCAACCAGTTCCTTATAGCTTAACTACTCCCAAAGGAATGCCAGCCGAATTTGAAAAATATCATGATAATAGTGAGTACGCAATTATTAATGTCCCGCCAAACTTCATGTTTAATGCCAAAATCTTCAAACCAAGTCGCCTTTGTGCAATTTACCGAAAAATTAATTCGTAGTAAGCGCGAAGAGCGCTTTCCAATCACCAAGTACTAATTTTTAATTTGAATTTATGACAACTGAAACAAATATTTCTTCTTTAGAAACTCTGGAATATATTGCTTACATTGACGATAACGGTCAGTTACCTGAACAATTTCAGACTAAGATAGGAGTCTATGCAATTTTTGATCGTGAAAAAGTGCTGCAATTTATTGGCTATTCTCGCGATGTATATCTCAGTCTCAAACAGCATTTAGTACGTCAACCTCAAAATTGCTATTGGGTAAAAGTTCAAACGATTGAGCGCCCTAGCCGCGCCGTTTTAGAAAGCATTGAGAATGCCTGGATTGCCGAAAATAACAGTGTTCCTTTGGGAAATGCCGAACAAAAAGAAAAATGGACGCAGCCGATTGATGCTAAAGCGGTAATGACACCTGAAGAACAGACAAATTATCAAAATCCACTAATAGATGATATGGCACAAGTGAAAATTCTGAAAAATGTGGCGCGACGAGTCGAAGCTGAAATTTTAGAAGTGTTGCAAGCGCGTGGATTGCATCTTCAAATTCGCTTTAATCCTAAGTTAAAAGAAGAGGGATTACTCGATTTGAAGTGAATAAATATTAGTTTTCGCTCTCCCCAAGACCCTCAGGCTGTAATCCTTTACCTATCAATGAAAAATAATTTTCATTCTTCTGGTTGACGACGCCTCGATCTAGAGTCTTGGTCGTCACGGTAGTTATATTCGGGATTTTCAGTTCTTCTTTGGCGCCTGGGTCTAGAGTCTTGGTCATCACGGGAGTCATATTCGGGATTTTCAGTTCTTCTTTGGCGCCTGGGTCTAGAGTTTTGGTCATCACGTAAACGATCGCTCACCTCATTAAAGAAATCCCGGCGTAAAAAAGGATAATCGCTGACCCACAAATTGCAACTGCGAACATAAATATCGCTGATTTGGTCAATTGTGCTTAAATCGGAGCGATTGGACATGACAAGCATTTCCGCTATTTGACCACGAGCGATCGCTTTATGATAAGGACGTAGTGGTGCTTTAAACTCGGCGGTAAATCCTGTATCATCGCCCAATTCTAAGTTAATCCACTTTTCCCTATTTTCCACAATCACCAATTCACCTTTATTGTTGACTGTTTCCTGTTTACCAATCAACTCTTCTGTGAGCCACCAATCCAGTACTCGACCGCGAAAAAAGCCACTATATTTATAATTGCGATATTTAGCATTACGCACACTTGCCCAAAATACTGGTCCCCAAAACCAATAAAAAGATACCACAAATACTAGCAAAAATATTATTGCGCCAAAATCAAGTCCGAAAAGGAATTTTATAAGTAAAAGAACAGCCGCAGATACTACAGAAATGAATAGCCGTTGCAAAAAATCAGGAAACTTCCCCCAATAATATTTATATTGCGGAGAACTAGCAATCCAGGGAACGAGTTGTTCAAATTTCTGCCGAGTCAGTGGAACTAACATGATTTTGTCAAGAGTCAAGAGTCAAGAGTCATTTGATAGTTGTTGGTTGGTAATTGTTTTTCCACTAACCACTATCTACTAAGCATTAACAAAAAAGTTATTGGTTTTAGAGTATTTTTTCTAAGCCATATACTAACGACTTTAACTGTAAAACTTTGCGAATTGCCAGTAGTACTCCTGGCATATAACAAGCGCGATCGCTTGTATCGTGCCTTAAAGTATAAATTTGACCTGCCGCGCCAAAAATCACTTCCTGATGGGCAATCAGCCCCGGTAAGCGCACGCTATGAATTCTAATTCCTTCATCTGCTAAACTTCCCCTGGCTCCTTTGATTTTCTCCGTTTCTTCCACAACAGCCTGGTTAAATATTTTACCCATTTCTCCTAACATCTGCGCTGTTTGAATCGCTGTACCGCTGGGAGCATCAGCTTTTTGGTTATGATGCAACTCGATAATTTCTACGTGGTCAAAATATTTAGATGCTGTGACAGCTGCTTGTTGCAGCAATACCATCCCAATCGAGAAATTAGGAATAATCAGACATCCGGTACTTGCTTTTTCGGCAAAATCTGCTAGGTTTTGAATTTGTTGGGGACTTAAACCAGTGGTACCAACTACAGGACGAATACCGTAGGCGATCGCACTACGAATATTGTCATAAACTGAATCCGGATGGGTAAAGTCTATCATTACCCCTGGTTGTTTTTCCTGTGCGGCAAATGCCAGCATCGATTCCAACTGATTGGTAATTGGTACTTCCAACGGTTCACTTAAACCGGCTAGTTCCCCAGCGTCTTTGTCTTGATGTTCACCAGTTGTGTCAATTGCACCCACTAAGGTCATATCAGGTGCGCTAGCTACTGCTTTGACTACCTCACGACCCATTTTGCCAGCAGCACCGATGACAACAACTGGAATAGAAGCTTGATTTGCCATAACTTGAGAAATGCTTGTAAACATCACTTGCGAATTGTAAAAGAATTTGGTTATCTAGAGATTCGCTTTTCAAATCTTTGCTCAAATCCACTTTCTATTGTGACTTACTTTACATGGCGCAGGAACTTGAGTAATGCTAAATTAGTCCCAGTCTTGAACAAGAGCGTTTACCTATCTCAAGGTTTCACCATTAAGGGAGGGCAAATTTGTATAAGTCGTACTAATTAAGAACCAAATTCTGTGAAAAAATTAATCCGATGCTTGATCTAGCTACAAACATATTATTCTAACTAGATGAACAGAAAATTTATTCTCACTTTGCTTTCCAGTCCTGTACTGTTTAGCTCGATAATATCTACGGTCATGATGACCAACCCCGCTCACGCTAGTCAAACAGGTAATTCAACAAAAACTCATGTTGCTTGCGTGCGTGACCCCCATACAGCAACTGCTCGCATGGTGTGTGAAAGAGTTAGCAATACTCCAGTTGTTGTTAAACCAGCAGTGAAAGTAGCGCAAGTTCAACCAAATCAGATTACTGAGCTACAATTCACCGATCAAGAAAGCGATGAAGCGATAAAATTATTTGGCTGTGATTGTCCAATCTGTATCAATGCTGTGCGTCAACTGCATGGTGCAACACCAATGGCAAGCTAAGAACTGTAACCCTCAAAGAATCTACCTATGAACCTTTACGCGAAATCAATTCACGGGGCTAAATTCAGCTCAATGATCCACAAACTTGCTGGACATCTGATCAATTGGTAGAGCCAACATTCCGCTCCCGTGCATTGTCAGACTACGAATTTTGGACGTTTGAAGATTTTGAAACAACGCGATCGCGTTGCCCCAAATGAACCCATTTTTGTCTAAACTGTAGCCTTTTTTGTGGATAAAAACCCGAAAAAACCGATTGTGACATTATGGGGTGCGGAATGTCGATTGGAGTGAAATTTTCAGCCCTGCAAATTTTCAGCGCCAATAATTATACCATTTCACGCTAATGTCTGATAGAAATTAAAATGGTTGCTTTATTTACGTGTTCGCTGTACTAGTCTAAACTTCAGTAATAAGCATTTATGGGTTTTATCGCTACAATACCCTCATTTTTTAAATATTAAAAATTATTAAGGGCATGGGTTCGATGTGCCCTTAATACAAAAACTAGTAATAATTTTGTAAAATCCGATACTATTACTATTTGCGTAAAATTGCCGACAAAGAATTTTGTTTACGAATATCGAGCATATCTGCTAGAGATTCTTTGCTTTTATCAAAGGGTATGGTGTGTTCTGGTGGCAAAACTGTCACCATAGGTTTTCTTTTAGATGGCACTGGTGCGAAGGACATGCTTTGTGATGGAGGCACAAATACTGGATAATTCTCTGGTGGACGTGGTTCTAATTTTTGATGATGACGCCGTGCCAAGCGTGCCCCATCGCGGTTAATACGTTTCTGGTCTTTTTGCCGCTGTGTGGGACGGTTTAGGAATCGAAAAATTATCAAGCAACCACTAGCACAACTGAAGGCGATCGCTGCCACCATCCATAAAGGTGTAGGATTGCTAGTCTCAGAGGGGGTGTTAATTGGTTGTGCTACTTCAGCTTGTATTGTTTCTGGTTCTTCCTGTTCCACATGCCCAGCATAACCCAGGCTATATATGGCAAGGGTTGCGCTCCCTAAAAACATTCCTAACAACCCTACCAGCAATAGCCAAGGGTAGCGTGCCAACAGATGTATCAGAAGCATCAAGCTATCTATTGACTTTGATTTCTTCTTTACCTTGTCTGCTGTGAGCGCTGTTGCTTGCGTTGGCTCTTGCTGTACATTCTGATTATTTTCCATGATTTATTTCAGATTTGTACCCCTCCCATTGTTGATTGTACTGGAGGAGCTAACCTTCGCGTATCCGTAGCAAAGCTTCATATTTAAGTAGCCTTTTTTTTGGCTTTGGCTCCTAAATCCGCTAAGTATTCGCGAAAATCATTTTTGAATGGTCAAGAGTTATTCTGACTTCTGTGTTCTCTCCAGAGCAAGTTGAATCAAGCGATCGACTAATTCGGTAAAGGGAATTCCACTTTTAGCCCACAATTGCGGATACATACTCGTCGCTGTGAAGCCTGGGAAGGTGTTGATTTCGTTAATTAAAATTTCTCCTGTCGCTTCGACATAGAAAAAGTCCACCCTTGCCAATCCAGCAGCATCAACGGCTGCAAAGGCTTGCAAAGCCATGTCCTGAATTTGACGCATCACAGAATCTGGCAGTTGTGCCGGAATCAGTAAATCTGCTTGTCCTTGTGTATATTTAGTTTCATAATCGTAAAAATCACTTTCAAAAGTAATTTCCCCGACGACTGAAGCTTGGGGTTGATCGTTTCCGAAAACGGCACATTCTACTTCTCGTGCGACGACTCCAGTTTCTACTATAATACGGCGATCGTAAGAAGCGGCATTATCTAAAGCGGCTTCTAATTCTGAACTTGATCGCACTTTGGCAATCCCTACAGATGAACCTAAATTAGCAGGTTTGACAAAACACGGATAGCCCAACGTTGCTTCGATTTGGTCACACAATTTGGGAAACACACAAGGATTTGACCAAATTTGCGCTCTGGTTAAGGTTAAATATTTAACTTGTGCCAATCCCGCTTGAGCAAACGCCATTTTCATGGCAATCTTATCCATACCCATTGCCGAACCTAACACCCCAGAACCGACAAAGGGAACTTGCATTAAGCTGAGTAATCCCTGAATTGTACCGTCTTCACCGTTGGGACCGTGGAGAATCGGAAACCAAACATCCACTTCTTGAGTTTGTGCTGGAAATTGCCATAATTTAGAGATTGCGGCTAGAGTTGTCAATGCAACACCGGATGTTAAAACTTGTTGCGGTACATCCCCTGCTAACCAGCGTCCATCTTTTTGGATGTAAAAAGGAAGTATTTCATATTTGTTAGCATTTTCTTCTGAACTCAAGGCAAGAGCGATCGCTCGTGCTGAACTAATCGAAACTTCATGCTCTCCAGAACGACCACCAAACAACAACCCCACCCGCAATTTTGACATTTGCCGCACCTCTACACTCCTCAAATGCAGATAGCCTATCATAACCTGTGGGAGATGGGGGAGAGTTCTTGGGAGGGGGAGAGTTCTTGGGAGGGGGAGAGTTCTTGGGAGGGGGGGAGTTCTTGGGATGGGGAAAGAATAATTATTTTTTGTCCCCCTTGTCTTCTTTGTCTTCTTTGTTAAGGTCGAGTAAGCAATTTTGTTAAAATGCCTTAATGCCAGAAAAACAGCACTACTTAAAAACAAAACCTGGATGGTCTTTAAATCAGAAAGATCCTCGGTTCATTGAATTTCTGATGCCACTGTGGGAGTGGCTATATCGCTACTATTTTCGAGTGCAAACTAGTGGTTGGGAGAATATCCCAGCCCAGGACAAGGTTCTGCTTGTCAGTTCCCATAACGGGGGACTGGCATCTCCTGACATGTATATGGTAATGTATGATTGGTTTCAACGATTTGGTGTTCAACGACCAGTTTACGGTTTGGCGCATCCCTACTTTTGGCAGGTTCCGCTCACAGCAGAACTGGCAGGGAGGTTGGGAGCAATCATCGCTCATCCGCGAATGGCGATCGCTGCTTTGCATTCTGGAGCCAGCGTACTAGTATATCCTGGTGGAGCGCAAGACCTTTTTCGACCACACGAACAACGCCATCAAATTCACTTTGCTGGCAATCAAGGATTTATCAAGTTAGCGCTGCGGGAAGAAGTACCCATTGTGCCGATTATTTCCGTCGGTGCCCACGATACACTGTTTGTGCTGGCTGACTTATACAAAATTTTACAGCAATTACATGAATCGGGGATGCCTTGGCTATTTGGGCTAGATCCAGAGGTTTTCCCCATTTATCTTGGGTTGCCTTGGGGATTGGCGATTGGACCTTTACCTAATATACCATTGCCTGTAACTATACATACGCGAGTTTGTCCTCAGATTGTCTTTGAACGTTACGGTCGGGAAGCCGCAAGCGATCGCTCTTATGTTAACGCTTGTTATGAGTTAGTCCAAAGTCAAATGCAGCAAGAGTTAGATGATTTGGTCAAAAGTCAATAGTCAATAGTTATATCATGTTCGTTTAATTAACACAGAACTTACGCAAAAACTCTCTTAAACTTTTATTCCTTGGCTTCCTTGGCTTCTTGGCGGTTCGTTTTTTGGTCCTAAAAGCGTAAGTCCTATAACAGTGATAAAATCATCGCAACCCTCGTAGAGACGTTCCGGTGGAACGTCTTTACATTGTAAGTAATTTGTCGGACATGATATTAAGAGTCTATTGACCCTTGACCATTGACCATTGACCCTTGACCTTTTAAACTGATACTGGTTGTCGCACCTCTATCGGTTCCCCTGTCAAGCTAAAAGCGCGAATTTCGGTAATTTTCACCTTGACTAACTGTCCTTTAAGTTCGTTGATGTCACCAGCGAAGAAGGTGAGACGATTACCGCATGTGCGTCCCATGACTTGAGTTTTATCTTTCAGGTTTTGGTCTTCTACTAGCACTTCTTCGATGCGTCCGAAATAACGTTGCGATCGCTCGTAAGCTTTAATATTAACTAGATGATTTATTCTTTGCAGGCGATCGCTTTTTACTTCTTCACTTAATTGATTTGTCCACAAAGCTGCTGGTGTCCCCGGACGTGGGGAATATGCGGCTGTATTCAACAAGTCAAAGCCAATATCTTCTACTAATTTCAGCGTATTTTCAAACTGTGCTTCTGTCTCTCCAGGGAAACCGACGATCGCATCCGCACTAATTGACGCATCCGGCATATATCGGCGAATTGTATCAATTATCCGGCGATATTTCTCTTGAGTATAACCCCGCGACATCGCTTTTAATAGTTCGTTATCCCCAGATTGAAAGGGGATATGAAAATGTTCGCACACCTTGGGCAATTCAGCACAAGCTTTAATTAAACGTTCAGTAAAATAACGGGGATGACTAGTAGCAAATCGTAATCGGTCAATTCCCGGCACATCATGAATGTAATATAGTAAATCTGTAAACGTGTGTAAATTGCGACCTTCTGGCGTGGTTCCTGGCAAATCTCTGCCGTAAGCGTCAATATTTTGACCGAGTAGCGTGATTTCTTTGTAACCTTGGCGTCCTAATTCTTCGATTTCGGCGCGAATTGCTTCTGGTGTACGCGATTGTTCGACACCACGCACGTTAGGAACGACGCAGTAAGTACAGCGCTCGTTACAGCCATAAATCACATTCACCCAAGCTGTAACCTTGCTATCACGGCGCGGCTTGGTGATATCTTCGATAATGTGGACTGCATCTGTTGCCACAACTTGATTGCCGTCAAATACCGACTCTAGCAACTCTTTAAGACGGTTAGCGTGTTGGGGTCCCATTACCAAGTCTAATTCTGGAACGCGTCGCAACAACGCTTCACCTTCTTGTTGAGCAACGCAACCGGCAACTATTAAAGTTAAATCAGCTTTTTCGTGCTTGCGTTTAGCTTGTCTACCGAGATAAGAATATACTTTTTGTTCAGCATTATCGCGGATAGTGCAAGTGTTGTAAAGAATTAAATCGGCATTATTTGGATCTTCTGACCACTCAAAGCCCATGTCTTCTAGGATGCCAGCCATGCGCTCTGAGTCGGCTTTATTCATTTGGCAACCAAAGGTGGTGATGTGATAGCGGCGTTGAGATAAGGTGGTCATAGTAATTTATTTTATCAGTTTAATAGTATATAGGCTATACCAATCCTAAATGATTTGTGAAAAATCACACTTACGTATATGTTTAAGTATAAGTGGTATGAATGGGGTGTATTTTGAGCAATGGAAGAATTGATAGATTTCATTCAAGGGAACCCAGACCGCAGAGAATTAAAGCGATCGCAGTACAGATGGTTATGTAAAACTATATCCATTAACCCTTGATTAGACGTAGCACAGAATAGTCTAAACATTATTTTTCACATCGGTTGTCTATTCGTTAATATATCTTTTGACCGAAAAAATGGGATTCAAGCCCCGTCCTTTAAGTACGTGTTTCTTGATTTCTAATATATTGTTTAAGAACTTCTAGCGGCGCTCCACCTACAGAAATAGCAAAATAGCTGGGACTCCATAG
>NZ_JAOWRF010000036.1 GCF_025753815.1 Plectonema radiosum NIES-515
GTCTCTTACTTATAGAAATCGTCGAAAAAGATTTAGTTTGAGGTTCAATCTGATTGCAGGTCTTTATAATTATGAACTTCATCTCCCCCAAACCGAATCTTCCTGACTGACTTTTGCTCATAGGTCTCTGCATTACGTCGGGCATTGGCAGCTCCTGCCAGTATATTTTTTATCGATGAAAGCCCGATTTTGTTTGAATTTGATGCGATCGCAGCACTCGTTGGTAGGTTGTGTGCGAACGGGGCAAAAGCGGGAATTAGGGTTATTTTATCTGCTCAAGACGTGGACGAAAGAAATGATTGACGGGGATAGTTCCAAGGGGTTTACAGAACTAATCTGGACAATCGTTGTAATTGTTTTATTAGCAAACAACGGTCAGCCACTAGCAACTGCGACTAAAAGCTTGAGAACAATTATTAACCAAACAAATCAAACGCTTTTAGCTTCGACTTCTGCCTCTATCCAACTCCAAGAAGCTTATCAAACAATAATGTTGAAAACGGGGAGAACAGATGCAATTGAATCACTTGTAAATCAATGTAATGCCATCGCTGACCCAACACAAGAAACCGAATGTTTAAAAAATGCAGCCGAACAAGCTAAAGAAATTGAAACTAAGCTTGACCAAGACAATCGTCCCGAATGGGTCAAAAGCATCAGCGATTTCTTCAACACTAACATTTTTCAGCTAGCAGTGCGGGGTTGGCTTTTTGCCTTGGCGATCGCATTCCAATGGATAATCAAAGTTTGCATGTTACTAACCGCATTACTCGGACCATTGCCTGTCGGGGGTTCCCTACTTCCAGTTGGTTCAAAAGCTATTTTTGCATGGCTAACAAGCTTCTTTTCGATGGGGATGATTAAGCTTTGTTTCAATATTATTTCGGGCTTGGTTTCCACAATGGTACTGAATGCTGATAACAACGACCCAATGATTTTTGCATTTGCAATTGGTATTCTTGCACCGATTTTATCTGTAGTTTTAGCCGCAGGTGGAGGGATGGCGATTTTTAGAAGTTTTTCGAGTATTGCGAGTTTTGGTGTTTCTACCTTAGTGACGAGAATAGTTAACAAATCTTAAAATTAGGATGACCCATTTAGATTCAGAATCCACTCAAAATAAACAACTGAAATTTTTAAATCGTGCGTCTAAAAAGTTTTCGACTGGTGATACTTTAGCTTTATTTGCGGTTGGGACTTTTGGATTACATATCTTAACATTTTTCCTGCTGTTTTTAATTTACGGTTCTTATTCACAGTTAAATAAAAAGCCACCACCTTCCTTGGTGCAACTAGAAACAGGTTCCGCGATTAAAGTAGCACCTCTGGGAAACAGCGATCGCACTCCCCAAGTAGTATAGCGCTTTGTCTCTGACACAATGACTTTGATGATGAATTGGTCGGGAAATTTACCAGCTACTACGGTTGAAGAAGCAGCACAACCCAAACCTGACCCTGGTATAAATATTGGAGAGAAAGGATTACGAGGTAATAAGGTTGCGTCGGCAGCATGGCAACCATCCTATGCTTTATCATCAGATTTTCGTAAAGAGTTTTTAAAAGTACTTGCCTCAATTACACCACCAGGAATTTTTCAAGGCAAAACGCAAGTCGTTTTGGTTCCACTTTTGATTCAATCACCAATAAAGATTGAGTCGGGTAAATGGAAAGTAAAAATGATTGCTAATCTCACAGTTTTTGACCAAAGTAATAATTTGGGAGATATTATTCCCTTTAATAAGGAAATTTTTGTCAGAGCAGTAGAAGCTCCAGAATCTCCAGCAAATATCAGTGGTTTAGCAGCAGTAATTTATCAGGTGCGTGCAAGTGGATTAGAAATATATGCGATTCGGGATTTAGCACAGGAGAATTTGTAATGCAGGAGCATGAAAGCGATAAAAATGTCCAAGTCACAGTTGAATCAGATATAGAGTGGGATGAAGCAAATCTCGCTCAATTACTTGGTCTTAATAATGAAACTCAACTTGTTGAGCAAGCAACTAAAAATAATGAAATTCTCTCCGAAGATTTAACTTCAAATCCAATTACCCCACAAGAATTATTTGATGACCCACAACTTGGAAAAACTCAGCCGACTTTTTACAGCAATCCCTTTGCCAAATTTGGTGCAGTGGGGCTGGTAATGCTCGTACCAAACGTGCTGTAGCTTATGCAATGAAGCGGGGTTATACCGTGAGAATATTTGCACCGGGGTTTCCTGAAAGCGAAACTTGTAACCCTTTGGATTTGTTGAGAGATGAGGAGGATGCGATCGCACTTCTGACAACTTACGCAAGTTATTTCGCGCAACTTCGACCGTGGTGGAAGTAATACGGGCGATAGATAAATTCTTTGAAGAAGCTGGAGATAGCTTGGTTGAGGGAATTTTGCTTGTTACCAAGGCAATTAAAACTTTAACTGGCGTTTTATAAGTATTGCGATTTGATGATGCATCCAACGAGTCCGGGGAGGACATTGGTTCTCGGCAAGTCTTGGGGACGTTGCTCACGATCTGTTACAGGATAAGAAAACTGCGGTGGATCGCGATCGCAACGCTTAACCGACTGGATGCACTACCACCGGAGCTAACCAGGGTGGGGAGATTTGATGAGATATTTTACGTGGGATTTCCCCAAGCGATAGAGCGAAAAGAAATTTTGATGATGCACCTGGCTCAACTTGATGAGCGTTACAAAAATGACAATGTACTTACAGAGAAAGAATGGCGGATTATTCTTAATAAAACTGTTAATTGCACTGGTGCGGAGTTAGCGCAAATGGTGGAGAAAACAGCGCGATGCTCTTTTAGAGCCGCTTCGCGATCGCTTTTTTATCAGGGTAGAGAAATGCAAATTGGATTAGGGGAATTGTTAGAGCAACGCTCATTGATGGTGCCTTTGTATGTAAGGGATACCGATCGAATTTTGGCAATTGAGAATCGCGCTAAATATATTTGCCAACCAGCATCGAGTACCGATACGTCGGAATTTGCTCCGGTGATTACTTCCTTTTGGGGTGAGAGATAAATTGCGTTGATAAAAGTCCTTGAGGGAGTATCGCTTTTATTAATTAGGTTGTTGGGAGTCTTCTTCTGGTGGATGTAAACCTGCCTGAACCCAAAAATCTCGCGCACTTTGAATGGAATCTCCCTGTGGATAACGTTCATCGTTCATGTCGAGACGTTTGCAAGTAGCTCTACCTGCCGGAGTTATACCGATTATTTGCCTTCCATCTACCGACCACAAAAAATGTTCCGACCAAATTTGTTGGCGAGGATTGAACAAAGGTACTATTGTTTTTGTTGTTTCATCAAATCCTGCAACAAAATTGTAGCGGCGTTCGTTACAACGACGACAAGCTAGCGCCAAATTGTCAATATCATTATTACCACCGATTGATTTGGGTATCAAATGGTCTACTGTAAACCTTGTCGTGGAAATACGTTCGGGGGAGTGGCAATATTCACACAAATAATTTGCCCGTCTTCGCACGGTTTCTTTGGTTGCATCGTCGATAGTCATTTTTGAGCTACTATCATCGCGTTTATATGGGTGAATATTCTGTCTAGCTCTCCAATCTCCTCTAACTCGATGATTTCTTCAGGTGTTAGTAAGTCAGCTTTTTTCCGTTCTAGTAATTCTTCCATTCGTACTTGCAGTTCGTCATTAAATTTAAACAAGTTGAAATTTTCCAGCTTTTCGACTCGAATACTCGAAAGCAAGGACGAAGGTCTAGCAATTACAGTCGTCATGGCAAAGTCCGATGCAATTATATTGTGTGATTCTATTGTACTAACTCTAACCGAAGTAGACTTGTGTTTGCTACCCTATCGCCCTGAATAATGTACCACCAACCGCATAGACAGCATTAAATCCAATTCTTCCTGACCAAAGTGCCGCATCGGCTTGTTTTGTTCGCATCTTGAGGCTAGTTACAAGTAAATCATCACCTATTTCATATTCGCCAGTCTCAACATTAATTGAAATAATTTTGCCAATATTTTCTGGTGTTTCTACTCTTGGACGAATGCTCGAATCGTATAGTTCTTTGCCACGTTGGGTAATTTCTTCGTCACTAAGTTTGGGCTTGGACATAAAGCCGATATCCTCTCTGTTCAAAATTGAGCGGCTTGCATCATAATTATCGAATTTTTACTTTACTCAACACAAAAACAATCGATTATGCCCTACCATTATCTGTACTTTGACTAACTGCACTCCCGTTGAGTTCTGCTCTTGATGGCGAAAAAAATAGCCTTTGGTTGGTATGGTGGCAAGTACAGCCACTTAGATTGGCTTTTACCTCTATTGCCCGACACAACACACTACTGCGAAGCATTCGGCGGCTCGGCTGCGGTACTTTTAAACCGTCAACCAGCACCAGTGGAAACCTATAATGATATTGATGGCGAGTTGGTTAACTTTTTTAGGGTATTGCGCGATCGCCAAGAGGAATTAATTAAAGCGATCGGCTTGACGCCATTCTCCCGTGAAGAATTTCGCCAAGCAATTTCCCCCGAACTAAATTTATCAGACTTAGAGAGAGCTAGACGGTTTTTTATCTGTGCGCGACAGGTCAGAACTGGTTTGGCACAAACAGCTAGTGAAGGACGCTGGGCACATTGCTCCCCTAACAACCCGTGCGGGAATGGCTGGGGCTGTATCCCGTTGGTTGGGTAGCGTAGAAGGCTTGTCAGAAATTGTACAGCGATTGCTGCGAGTACAAATTGAAAACCACCCAGCAATCGATGTGATTAAAAGGTACGACAGTTCAGAAACCTTATTTTACTGTGACCCACCTTACCCCCACGATTCTCGCGGTGACGCACGAGCTTATGCTTATGAAATGACCGACGAAGAACATCGAGAACTTGCCCACGTATTGCAAAATGTTCAAGGCAAAGTCGCTGTTTCGGGATACGATTGTTCCTTAATGCAGGAACTTTACGCCGACTGTCGCTGCGAATCCAGTTATTTGATTTGTGGCAGTTCCAATACCATCAGGCATGGCTCAAAAGTTACCGTCTTTTTTATCTCGATTCTGAGATTTGAGAAACGACCTTCTTTCTTCAATCATTTCTAATACAAGTCCGCAAGTCAATGTCCCGATGGGAATATTCTTCAACACGCACCCACAATCGTAAACGTTCGTGAATTTGTTGCCACGTTCGGTCCTGTCGCCATTGTCGAAAATAGTGATACACGGTTTTCCATTTGGGAAAATCGTTTGGGAGCATTCGCGCCCGCACAACCTGCACAAAGGATGTATAGGATTGCTCCCGCGCGATCGCCTGCATATCAACACTACGTTTTCGACCACCTGTTTTTAATGAACCTATTGATTATCAACAATTAGATCGCGAAGCAATCGATAAAAATTGGCATTATGCTTTTGCTACCTTTATCCTGACTCTTGCAATTGCAATCCCCCAAATCTCAAACTGGGTTGAATCCCAACTTTTGGTCAAATATCTCCAAAACTTAGTTACTGTACTTAACACTTCTGTTACTGGCACTACTGGCTTAAGTCGCACTCAGATAGCTTTTCCTACGGCAAAAGGTACTCCTGTAACAAGCGAGTTTGGTTGGAGAACCCATCCAATTACAGGCGATCGCAAGTTTCATACTGGTATCGATTTTGGGGCATCTCTTGGCGCTCCAATTTATGCGATCGCTAATGGAAGAGTCGAATTTGCTGGGGAAAGGGGTTAGCTTCAAGAAAGTTCAAGGACTTGGTAGCGACTTGGTTCAACAATTAGGGGAACAACTAGGATTTGAGAACCCACCGATGAGATCTGTTATACCGGGTGCTGTCGTGTTTGATATTCCTCTTGGCGATCGCAAGATAGCTAATTTTAGCGATTATGTTGACTTAACAAGTGAGATTAATATTAACCGCATCGTCATTCCCGGTGGTGTCGATGTCGATGGTAAGTATATCGAGATTTCCCTATGCGACTCGAATGTTTATCATACTTTGGGAGGGGGAATGACTGGTGGTGGAAAAAGTCAGTTTGAAAAAGCGATGGTTCTGTATTTAGCGTTGCGTTACCCTCCGTGCTTGGTAAGACTTGCCCTCAGCGATGTGAAGTTAGTTTCCCTGACTTGCTGTAACGGACTTCCCCATCTCATCGCACCAGTTGCAGAGGATGCTGCGAGTACCCTACAAATTTTTAATTACTTGGTGGCAGAACAGGAACTTCGCTACCAGGAATTTAAACGGGTGGGGGTTGAAAACATTAACGAATACAACCAAATGTTTCATGATTGTCCTATGCCTCCAGGATGGTGTTTTATCGTCGCGGAATTTTGCAACCACCAAAACCACGATAAATTGAACTTAATGCTCAAGTTATGTCGAGTACAGATGCTTTAAAACCTGTACGCATACCCTGGAAAGCATCGGATTAACAATTAAACTATATCAGGATGGAAATTTAATACCGGGAGAATTTCGTCCTAGTGATGAGCATGAAGTAGCAATTAATATCACTACTAATTTTAAAATTGTCGCTGACTACGGGAATAGTGAAATTGCCCAGGAAGGAAACCCAAGCAAGTATTTTAATCTACGGGAATGGTACATCCCGTACACCCAACGGAAAAGAAAAAATAGATGATTCTTGGAATGATTTATCTATATTTCAAGCCAAACCAGAGGAATTTAACTTAGATGGTAGCCCAGAAAGGGTGTTTAATGAATTGAGCGATCGCATTCTCGATTATAAGGTGCAGGGTGTGCGATCGCTCTCAATCTCGGTTTCCCAAGTAATGGACTACCGCAAGCTGATGACTGCTTTGGTACTATTTGCGAAACTCCCCTTACAAATCGACCAAACTGCAACAATTAGCACGGGGGAACAGTTCGTCAGATTGGAGTACCAAGGTGCTTTAAAGGGGTTTCAAAGCTTCCAAGCTGCTGTTAACGCTTTGCTCAACACAAACGATGTGAAAGCAGATGTGTCATTGAAGCTGGAATTTAAATTTTCTTCACCAATTGAACCAAACGGCTCAGAAATCAGTAATATCAAAAGTGCCCTAAATTGTAACCCGGTTGAGAGGCTGAATTTATTGCTAAAAGTAACTTACTGAAAATGCAAGAGTTTGAACTGCGTGTATTGAGTACAGATAATTACAATTTATCGCTGGAATTATATCAGTGTGCTTCTAGAAAAGCTGGAGAAAAAAAGCGTCCATCTGCCAAGCGGATTGGAGGTTTAAAGGGTAATGCTTTGGTGCAGGCAAAACAGGCTATTTATGATTGTTTTAAAGCGAATAATTATGACCCCAAAACACTAAGTCACAATCGTCAAAGTGCCTATATATTAGATGAAGAATCAGCGACAAATTTGGCGTTATTATTTCAGACTTTGCAACCGCTTTCTAAACCCGATCGCGTTGCAAATATTACTAAGAAAATTATTGTTATGAGTAATGAAGAATCCCATTATTGGTTTGCCAAAATTAGTAATGGGAAACGCAGTCAGGCTTTGAGAGCTATTCGCGTTCTTTTGGGGGATTGATGGGACACCATTGAATAACTATCAAAAGTAGATATTAATCAAATTTTGTTTTAGATATTAATCTTAAAAAATCTCAAATACAAACTGCCTTACAATTAAAACGTGGGGATTTATCTTCCCACATCTAACCTTGAAATAAAGGAGGTAAAGCGATTGACCGAAAATGGTAACGGTAACGGTCGCAAGCGATTGTTTGACCCGGTACTAATTTTTATTCGTTTAATCCAGGGTTTCTGGGAACGAAGAGATTTAGTAGGTGGTGAGACAACAATTGTTGATGACCAAACCGTTGAAGAGGACTTACAGGATAGGCTAGAACTTCCTGAGTCCGACAATCAAGACAACTAACATCTAGTCAATACAGTCCCTAGTTCCAGCTAGGGGCTGTTCCTTAATTGTAGCCAAACAGTATGAAATTATGCTAGCAGATTCTAATACGTCTGTTGTGATGCCTGTGTACTACCAAGTTGCTTTACGTCAAGGTACTCAATGGGCTTTTATACACGGAGAAACCTTTTATAACCATTTTAATTTACCTAAATTTTCAATTTCAGATACGTTTCTTGGATTTGGAACTTCCATGACAAAAGTTGCAAGGGAGTTTTCCAAAATCAATGGTGGCAAAGACGGTTATTATTTAGCGAATATACTAGATGAAAAATATTATTACTGTGGTCGCTTACCTCAAGATGTCAAAAATAAGTTATTTGAGTTAGGAGTTGGAAAACCCGATCCATTAGACAAGTAATCTTGTGGACAAGTGATAAATTCAAAAAATAGGAAAATTCAATAATCTAAAAATACAGAATAGCCTACAGATAAATCTGAGGCTAAATAATGAATGAGAATATTAGATTTCTACGTAATTAACGGCTACGGTGCTTTTGTCATTCGGCAAGGTAAACGAACACGATCGCCCCTTCCCCTACGACTACGATTGCTGCTGCTACAGTCCAAGCAATCTTTGTTTGCACGCGGTTCTACCCGTTCGATACGGTGTTCTCGTACAAACTCGATCTGGTGGTATAGTTTGGCTTCTGGCTTGTGTAATCCTGCGAACATCATCATAAAAATATTTACGGCTGGTTCGGCTGATTTTACATTAAGCGTAATGACGCTAGGTTGAGCAATACTATCATCCTCAACGTATTGCTGCAAGCGCTTTTCTTCTAAGCTCAAAGTCTCTTGTTGTAACCTACCTGGTGGGATTAATTCGTGGCAGTGCAAGCAACCACCATAGGCATGGGGAAGTACGGGACGAGTTGCAGTAAAAATATCACCAACTTGCTTGGTTTGCTTATCGACGGGAACTTTAGCACCTATTTGTATGCCAGGAATTAAATACTGATGTACCAAAGCATTGAAGACTAGGCGACTTTGCATGGAGTCAGCTGCTAGGAATATAAAATCAGCTTCAGCAATTCCAGCGACAATAACAGCACCATGTTCATCTCCATCACCAGGAAATAGGTGATTGAAAAGCTTTTCATACTCCGGTGCGTCTATTCTGACTTCTATTGGTTCTTTCATTGACTCCTTAGCCACTCCAATACTTTGCATAACTTGGTTGCAGCCGTGTCAATGGCGGCATTCCATCGATTTGAACGCCGCGATACTTGAATTACCTGTCTATTTTGCTCCCGTAGTAACAGATAACCCAGCACCCTGAACTAAGCCATCGACCCGGCGTAACTCTGCATCCAGATAGTGAGGGTAAACATCGGCGTGGGGGTAGGCATAGGAAATAGTGAAACCCACCCAGGAAGACGAAGGTAGGTACTGTTTGCCAAGCAGCAAATCATGGACAATAACGTATGCTCCCCCCTGTGCTTCGGCTTCCACTTTGACTAGATTTCCGGAAAAGGTTTGTTCGATTTGTGCGATCGCTCTTTCAACTTCTGGTGTCATTTTCACCTCCTGTGAGTTATCGTCGGGTGCAGTGGCGCAAAACTTTTGACCCTCGTGCAGGGCAATGGTTTCGCAATCTCCAATTTGTTTGAGGGGCAAATTGCCTTTGACCTCGAATAGTACGAAATCTTCTTGTATTGCAACACCTTGTTAGATAGCAGTTTGTTTAATTTCTAAACCTGTAACTTTATGCTTAGTCAAGGTTACAGGGCGTTCATTGACAGTAACGGTAATGGTTTTTAGCTTTTTTGCCAGTAGTTCAGTATCGTGCGTAGATTCAATCTGCATATTGGGACTCCTTTATCAATTGACTTGTGTTTGTGGAATTCAAGTTCTAGGGAGTAGCAGATATTGCACTCCCCATCGGTAGTTGTTTGAAAAACGAACTAATTAGATCGTTTGTGCTTCGTTGGGTAGCTTGTAACGCTGACCTGCTTGTGGAGTTGGGGGCAGAGGTTCGCCTTTGGTAACAGTACGCTCCTCTCCCGTCCGACCGCCACGGGGTCCGGTAATCTCGTATTGACCCGACTTTTTCGCTATTTCGCCCGATTTCTTAAGTTCGTCAGAAGATGGATGTTTGCAAACACCTTCAGACGAGGTGAACCCCAATGATGATGCTGTTGAGTTACGGCTAACCTGGGAATACAGTCAAAGATTTGGTGCGGGTGAGTCAGAAGCAATGGCGATCGCGTAGCCGATCCCCGTCGTCGCATCAACCCCCTATCCCTGAAAAATTAGCTACACCAGCAATACCCAGAACACCATTGCTGACTTCTACATTCCTGCTTTAGAATGCGCCATACAGTACGATGGCAAAGCAGGTTTTTTCAACAGCGCAATTCTCAGCAAAGTTGCCCGTGGTTTGGGTGCAATGCTCCATTCTGGGGGTAAAATGCGGTTAATTATGGGTTGTCAATTTAGCCCCCAAGATTTAGAAGCAATTCAACAGGGTTATGAATTACGAGATGCATTATTAACCCGTCTTGATGCTGACTTAGAGGATGTTTTAAAAGTGGGGGGCTTTTGTAAGAAAGCTCACAAGGCTTATGCTGAGATTTGTAGATAACAGCACCTTGTGAGTAAATGACTAAAGCATATCAAGCGCAACCTGACATGGGAACAGTGGGAATTAATTGCAGAAATGTTTCCAGAGGCAAAACCTGGTGGTCGCCCGCGCACAGTAGCGATGTACCCCGTGATCAATGCGATTCTTTATGTGCTATGCCAAGGATGCACTTGGCGAGCATTACCCGGAGATTTTCCCGCTTGGTCAACTGTCTATGGCTATTTTCGTTCTTGGCGCAAAGACGGTACTTGGCTCAAGGTACATGACAAACTTTACCAGTGGGTTCGAGTCGCCGTAGGGCGTGAGCCTAGCCCTTCTGAGGCTGCTGTTGATAGCCAATCAGTAGAAACGGCAACAATGATTTCTCTGGAGGTAGGTTATGACGCAGGAAAACAGGTACATGGGCGCAAACGACATCTGAGCGTAGATTTATTAGGGCTAGTTTTACGGGTTTTGGTTACATCGGCAAGTATTCCAGAACGCCAAGGAGCTAAACAAGTGCTCAACAGAGTTCATCACATGGGGGGCACTTGTTTAGCGGTTGCATACAATTTGGATGGATGGTGGGTATCGGGGGCAAGACTTTATGCGATGGGTGATGGATATGTTCTGTTGGATTGTTGAAATTGTCGTCAGACCCCTGGAAAAGAAGGGTTTCGTCCAACTACCTAAGCGTTGGGTTGTAGAACGAACTAATGGAATTGCTCAATTGGTGTCGGCGCTTAAGTAAGGATTACGAACGACTACCGGAAACCTCAGAGACTTTTATTTATATTGCCATGATTCGTATCATGGTTAGACGACTGGCATAATTTCTTGCTGACTTCGACTTTTAAAACATCCTCTTAAACCCACCAGAAAATTTTGCCCAACTCAAACACTTTGAGATTCTCAGTTGGTTAATTCAAAATAATTATTTAGGTATTAAAATAGCAATTCCACTTAAAGATAACGGTTTACCCGAAGACAGCACCAAACAACTGGTACAAAACTTTGACCAGCAGATAGTAAAAGCTGTGGTTTTTGACAAAAATGAATCGCTAATTATTAGGTAAATTATCAGGGTCTATACCAAGAGAACGTAGATATTGTGCTAGCTATTCAGCCCGTTGTTTTTCTTGCTCGGCTCGTTGTTGTTCGTTATGTGCCCTTTTTGTTTCTTGTTGGGCAATTTCTTCTGCCATTAAATAGCGATCGCCTTGTTCGTCATACCAAGATAAAAATTCCTGTTGAATTCCACCAATAATACCTTGATGTCGTCCAATTCCTAAACCGACTTCTGGCATTCATAATGGTTCGCCAATTTGTAGTTGATAATTCTCATCTACCAACTTATAAATTTCAAACGGTTGATGGCGATCGCGTTTTTGAGTCGGTGAAAGCAGCTTCGCAGGAGTTGTATGGGGAGGAGTGTAAAGCGATCGCACATGCCGAAACAATTTCCGAATCGTAGCAATTAAAGATAACAAACCCACCGTCCTCAACCCCGACTTCCTCAAATACTCCGGAATCGTTCCAGATTCATGGGAGCTAGCACGTCAACCCATCTTCACTCAGAGACTATCGCAAGTAGTTTATACCAACGGAGTCAGCATCATTGCTGAACCAAACCGTGTCATCTTCGTTGAATCCCTCGAAGATAAAAAAGTAGAAGGAATTAGTGTCGCAGCGATCGCAGAACGCTACGTCAAAATGCTACCCAACGCTGAATATCAAGGATTGGGAGTAAACCCACGCGGTTACGTTGGTTTTCCAAACACAGACCAAGATGCAGCTCGTAAATCCATTTAGCGACACTGTTAAAATCATCAATGTCCTCCCTCCTGAAGAAGTTATTGCATCCGATGGTGTTGCTGACCTTTCACCAGCTTCAATTTCTGTTGGAGACTTCAGCAAACAATATAGACCAAGACACGTTGCGA
Organism: Plectonema radiosum NIES-515; assembly: GCF_025753815.1. Taxonomy (GTDB): domain Bacteria; phylum Cyanobacteriota; class Cyanobacteriia; order Cyanobacteriales; family Nostocaceae; genus Hassallia; species Hassallia radiosum_A. The sequence goes on from NZ_JAOWRF010000036.1 coordinate 12,419, forward strand.
CTACTCCTAATGCATCAGTTGCTCACGTACCTTCAATGGAAACTGGCGAAATCGCAGTTGTAGATTTACGTGGTTTGCGACCATTAGATATAAATCCCAACGAAGATGGAATTCAGTCTATTAAGTTAAAAAATGCTGCTGGTACAGCACCTGCTGATATTGTCATCCACCCCAATCAGAAATATGCTTACGTTGCCGATCGCAATAAAGGGCAAATTTTTGTTCTAAGTATTAACCCTTATTCACGAAGTTTTAACCAGCACGTTAGCACTATTCAGCTTAGTGATGCCCCTAACGGAATATGCCAAATGGCAATGAACAGCGATGGTACGAGATTATTTGTAACTAGCGCTACTAGTAACAAGGCTGGCGCTAAAGGGTTTGGTGTTCTGACAATCGATAATGAACGATTGTCAGTTTAAATCGACAACAAAATATACCAAACTATTGTTGGGTAGCGAGCAAGATTCTTTTGATGTGAACGAAGCGGTGGCTGTGACATTGCCGATAATAAGGGAGTTGGCACCATCATTGATGACGACGATAAGAGCAAACTGCCCAAAATTGCAATTGGCGATCGCATTATCACTGAAGGGGATGATGGCAAGCAACTTATCAGCTTTACTGTCACCCCAGGGTAAAGCCATCAACTCGGCAGTCAGCGTCAACTATACAACAGCCAACGGTACGGCAATTGCAGGTGATGACTACACTGCAACCAATGGTAAACTCACCTTTGCCGCCAGAGAAACCAGTAAAACAGTAACCGTACAGGTGAAAGGCGATCGCATTGAGGAAACCGACGAAAATTTCTTCCTCAATCTCGCAAACGCCACCAACGCCGCGATCGCCCCCAACGCCGCGATCGCCCGGGCCGCAATTCGTTTCCCGGATATGCGTCTTGAGCCGGATGCGATCGTGCCGGAAATCCCGCATCATGGGCTTCGCGCCCCGGTCACGCTTCCGGTGCTACTGAAATAGAAAGAAAATCATGCGCTTCGCAACACTCCTCGCCCAGATACGTTCCGAGGATGCCGTAACATTCCTGCCCGCACTTCATGTTTACGCCGTGACGCGCTGGCAGGAAGTACACGACGTTTTGGGTGATGCCGTGATGCCGTGACGGCGGTGGTTACATTTTTAGTCTCTGATGACGCTTCCGATATCACAGGTAGCACGCTGGCTGTGGGTGGTGATAGGCTCTAACACTGATTTACAGAAAAACAATTGGGAGATAACAAATGAAAGTATTGATGGTAGGAGCAACAGGCACATTTGCCAGTCACGTCATACCGCAACTAAAGCAGCGAGGTGTGACAATTCGCGCTTTGGTGCGGAGCAAAGCTAAAATCGACGTGGCGCGGCAACAGGGTGCGGATGAAGCGGTAGTCGGAGATCTCAACGATGCAGACAGTCTTCGTGTTGCCGCTAGTGGTATGGAGGGTGTCTTTCATCTTAACCCTGCCTTTGCAGCCAATGAAGCGGAGTTGGGTGTAGCGATGGTCGAGGCTGCTTCATTGGCTGGTGTGCGTAAGTTCGTCTTTTCTGGTGTCATCCACCCGTCGATCTCCGCACTTAGTAACCATGCGGCTAAATGTCCGGTTGAGGAAGCATTGTATGAGTCAGGAATGAATTTTACTGTTTTGCAGCCGACGATGTTCATGCAGAACTTCGATAGCGGTTGGCAGGCAGTGATGGAGAAAGGTCAGTTTGCTCTACCCTACTCCAAACATGCTAAGGCATCGTATGTAGACTACCGCGATGTGGCAGAAGTAGCAGCACTAGCACTGACAAGCGATCGATTAGATCACGGTACGTTCGAGCTATGTGACGCTGGGATGGTTGATCGCGTGGAACTAGCAGCAATGATGAGCGAAGCACTCGATCGACCGATTGAAGCAGGTGAACCGACATTTGAGGAATGGGCGCAGACCGCACATATTCCCGAAGGTGCCATCCGCGCGGGAATGAAAAAGATGTACGCTCACTACGATCGCTATGGTTTTCCTGGCGGCAACGCTCTGGTACTGCGAGCCATTTTGGGGCGAGAACCCCGTCCGCTGCGACAGTACTTCTACGAGTTAGCCATCCGCTAGTTACAATTGCGTTGAACCGTTGCTCGCCCGTCTGCAATTGCGCTTCGGCGGTCACACGTACCGCAAATCGTTTTCCGGATATTGCGCGATCGCAGGCTTGTGGCTTTGTTGAGTCCACATTGCTCTGTAATCAGGATACAACATTACCCCTCAAAATTAATGGGACAGACCACTAGTTCCCGGCGCGAAACTGTTGAAAAAATCAGGAATAAAACTTTGTATAAAATGTCAGTGGTTCTTTGGGCATTGTAGAACATTTTCTTCCAGTCTCGAAATCTCGATTTGGAGGATTAGGCAATAAACAGCGAGGTTTGTGTATTTGAAACTCTTACTCTTAAGCATAGGATGAACACATCCGAATAAAACGTTCAAAGGATAAGGCAATGACTAAAATCGCATTGGTAACGGGATCGAGCCGAGGACTGGGCAAAAGTACCGCTTTGAATCTGGCTAAAAAAGGGGTTGATGTAATCGTCACTTACCATCGCAATGCCGAGGAAGCCGCTAAAGTCGTCGCTGAAATCGAAGCATTTGGCGCAAAAGCGGTGGCACTTCAACTAGATACTGCCGACACTAAAACGTTTGATAGTTTCGCTGGACTTGTCCAGCGGTTACTCAAAGATCAATGGCAAACCGAGCATTTTGATTTTTTGGTGAATAACGCTGGAACGGGCGTTCACTCATCTTTTGCCGAGACGACCGAGGAAGAGTTTGACCACTTGATGAATATTCATCTAAAAGGTGTTTTCTTCCTCACCCAGAAACTGCTCCCGCTGATAAATGATGGCGGACGAATTGTAAACGTTTCTACTGGTTTGACGCGGATTGTCATAAGCGGCTATGCCGCTTATGCAAGCATGAAAGGCGCAGTCGAGACCCTAACTCTCTACATGGCGAAGGAGTTAGGATCGAGACGGATTGCGGTAAATGCGGTGGCTCCTGGTGCGATTGAAACCGATTTCCGTGGCGGTGCAGTACGCGATAATCCAGAAATGAATAAACAGATTGCTTCCATAACTGCTCTCGGTCGCGTTGGTCTTCCCGATGATGTTGGCGGCGCGATCGCCTCACTACTCTCTGAAGACAATAAATGGGTGAATGCTCAAAGAATTGAAGTCTCTGGCGGTCAGTCGATCTAAATACAGATCGTTGGGCGGCGGCGCATGGCTTGGCTGCGTGTGGCAGGTTTTGATGAATGATCGAGTAATTTTGTCATATCGATTGAATAGAATATAGGGAAAAAATGAAAGCAATCGTAATTAACGCATACGGCAATGAGGACGTTTTGAATTATATCGATGTCGAACGTCCAGAGCCGAAAGCGGGCGAAGTTCTGGTGAAAGTTCACGTCGCGGCGATCAATCCGGCTGACTGGAAAATCCGCTTCGGGGATGGGCGAAATGTTCGGGTTCAAACTTCCGCTCATTCTGGGCGGCGACATCGCCGGAACCGTCGAAGAGGTGGGGGATGGCGTTGAAATTTTCAAGAAGGGCGATGCGGTTTATGGGATGACCCTTTCCAGCCTTTCCGGTGCTTACGCCGAATACGCGGTTACAAAAGCGGACGCGATCGCACCCAAACCGGAAAGCATCGATTTTGAAGAGGCGGCGGCAATTCCAATCGGCGCGTTGACTGCATGGCAAGCGATGTTCGATAAATTGCCAATATTAGGCTTTGTAGAAATCTCGAACAAAAATTTATAGTTCCCTTGTGGTGTCATACCTGTAATGAAGCGGTATATTGCTCGATATAGATAATTGAACCTAATCATTTAATTAAATCTAACAATAATCAGCATGGACACCACACACAAAGCTCAAGTTATCGCTAACGAGAAAAATCTCCTAGAAGCGATGAAAACCAATAACGTGGAGCTTTTAGATCGACTACTCCACGACGACCTACTTTTCAACGGCCCCGACGGCAAAACAGCAACCAAAGCAATGGATATGGCAAATTACCGTTCGGGAAACATTAACCTGCGTACAGTGAAATCGAGCGATTTAATGCTAAATGCCATCGATGACGATATTGTTGTTGCAGTCACCGTAGAGATTCAAGGAAATTATTTAGGGCAGGAAATTAATGGCAAATTCCGCTACCTTCGGGTTTGGAAGCTATTTGAAAACGATTGGAAAGTAATTGCAGGGAGTGTGGTTGCACTAAACAGTGATAGCTGAAATACAACGCCGTTTTACCTGCCGTCTGCAAAAATGCGATCGCATTGTTGACAAAAATCCTTAACTTGGTAGCGGTTCTAAAGGCTTGAAAGCGATCGCATCAGCATCTGCATCCATTTGATACCTCAGAATTAAAGGCGATTGTGATTTTGTGGTTAGGATTTCCCCGCAAAGAGGGAGCGAAAGATGATTGTTATCAAGTGTTGACCAAGATGGTGGCACGGGGGACATTTCCCGATAGTTTGGATGAGTTGATTACAGAACCAGAAAAAACCCAGGATGAACCTGATTAAAATCCACAAATATTCCCTCCAAAAATAAATACGGGTATCATCACCGAGAAATAAAAGCCAACGAAGAGATAGCCCGTCAAAACCTTGTTGCTCAAGGGCTACGGTGTACATTTTGTTTTGGGGTTTCTCTGGCGATCGCAATGCTCCACCCAAATGATCGCAACTATGGAAGAAATTTTTCCACATAACAAGTAATGCGATCTGCGCTTCGCCCTTGGCGCAAATTGAAGAACACTACATCCGATCCAAGTGGTTACTCACAGCATTACTATTACGGTGTACCTCAAAAACGACAAAAAGCAATTTGGGTAGGGTCTAAATTAGGTGAGCCACTTGGCGGTGTCAGTTTCTGTCGCGTCAAAGTGGCGAACCCGGAGGGTGAGGTTACTGCACCTACTCAGAGCGATAAAAATTAGCGTTGGGGATGCGATCGCTGATCTAACCCACATTCCTATCAATTCCCAAACCAGTAGTTGGGAGTTAGACTCCAAAGGCTAATACGCTTATCAAAAAATATGTCCATATAAATTAAACATATATTGGATTTCACGAGTCATTTCCTGACGTAAATCCCAAGGTAATAAAACTTCAACTTTTGAACCTAAAGCCCGTAACCATCTGATAACATAATAATCTGTAAGTCGATAATTGACCCGGTAGTATGCATCGGTACTCGGACGAGATTGGAGAATCTTTAAAATAACTTCTTTACGTTCTCGATCGAGAACATGCTGTTGAATTAATTTGAATGTTAGCTCGTAATCAATTTTAGTAAAAGTATCGTGAATACTGATACCATCAATATAACGTTGATGAAAATCTTCCGGAAATCTTAATATCATTAATGATTTTTCTTTATAAAAGTCACAACCCCAAGCTTCCTTTAATTTTCGATTTATGGCTTTTGGAGTTGGTAATTGATGATTATCATTTATTTCTCTTAAAATTTGCGGAATACGAATATCTTGCCAATCTAAAATTTCTATACGTTGTGAAATAATGCGGTCAAGACGATATTTGTACCAGTTAATATCACCTTTTGGAGTAGTTCCATAAGCACACAGATATTTAGCTCGTTCCATAAAATAAATACAAACTGGATAAATAACACACTCCTTTATTTGATTTTGATGGGCACTATGATATGTCAAAAGTAAAGGTGTAATTTGTCCCGTATCCCAAATTTCCTGCAATTGACTTTGAATTTCGTCTACTGCATCTTGTGTTGAGCTTGATTCTGGCACTACATAGTCAACATAGAGAAATATCCGATGATTGTCTTCATCTATTTCCTGTTCGGAAAATTCTTCGGCTAATACGGGTAAGTTAGGATCGAGAAAACTAAATAAACCTAAAGTACCTGCTAAATAAGCTTGTTTTTTCATACTTAAATTTGCTTGAGGGGTAATATTTTCGGTTTTTTTCAAATTTGGTAATTTATCGACTCGATGATAATATTTGTTTCTACCAGTGGTCTGATTTATCCTTTGCAGGTAATTACGACTGACTAATAAATCAAAATCGCTTTGAAGAGATTTGCGAACTTGGGCAAATAATTTTTCTTCTAGAAGCTTTTCTACTTCTGAGTCAGCTATGAATATTTCTGCTTGTAGAGAATTTTTCCATTCGTCAATGGACACTTCTAATTCTAATAACCATTGTCTGGTTGTTTTGGTGCAAGCACAATTAGAATTTTGATGGTTGAGGATGTCTGCTTGCTTTTCATCCTTATGGGTTGCGGTAAAAAAAGCTTGACGCCAATCTGTATAAGTAAAGGTGTCTGGGAGACTTGTGTAACCATTTTCGCTATATAGCCACCGTAATAATGCCCATAACCGAATAGCACGGGTAAAATTTTGACTTTGTTCGAGGGAGCCATTTGCTAGTTTTTGCAAAAGTTTACAATCTGGATAGTCTTTAAATAGCGTATTCACAGTAGTTTGGGGCATTTGATTGATTGTTTATAGATTAGCAGCTATTCGGAAAGGGGTATTTCCGATCCTGTGCCATAATGGGCATGACTATTTTGTGATACATCTCCCGCATGAGTACATCTGAGTTTGATGGGTATAAAGTAGACCACTTGTTTTTGCTGATTGGTGAGAATCCTTTACCTAACTATGTTGCAGCGAAAATGCTGTTGAAGGAGGGTGGTAAACCTTATCTAGTTTTCAGCGAACGGACGAAAGAGCCTGCGGAACGTATCAAGGATGAGCTAAATTTAAGCGACAATGAAATGCTTCCTCTGAATAACAATGAAGCTAATGCTTACGAAATTAAGAAGAGGATTAGAGAAAAAATTAAGGAAATTCAACGGGAAGTTATATTTAAACACCCAGAGAATAACCAGTTTGGATTGAACTATACGGGTGGTACAAAGGCAATGGCAGCTCATGCCTATCAAGCATTCATTTTCTTTGATGATAAAGACTGTAAAAATCAACTTAATCCTCCTCCTATTTTTAGCTATTTAGACTCTAGTAGTTTGAAAATGTTAATTGACCAGAGAGGTAATCCTATTCCATTTGATATACCAAAGGAGCAACTAAAATTATCATTAGAAAAACTCTTTAAATTACACGGATTATCTTTTAGCAAACCACCTAAAACTGATGTCACACTTCCGGAATTAGTAAAGGCTATAGTTAACAGCAATTCTGTATGGTGTGAATGGTGTCAAAAACAACTTAGTGTTGAAGGAAGACAAAGAGAAGAAGTAAAACGAATTCAAATAAAACGTGAAATCGGAAAGGGAGAAGAAACAGATAGTAGCCAAAACAATATCGATACAGAAGTGTATTTTAATTTTGGAAATTGGAAAAATGCCACTGATCTAAGAGAATTATCATTACCTATACATGAATTATCACAAGAAATAACCTCTATCTTAGGAAAATCTAACTTTCTAAATGTTGAAGGAAATTTATCAATAAAACAAATCGAAGTAGCACAACAAGAAATAGAAGAAAAACAAAGAATACCTAAGCCTAAAAAAGATAAAGAATATCCTCAAGATATATGTAAATGGCTTGAGGGAGTTTGGCTCGAAGATTATGTATTGCAACAGTTAAATAAAATTAAACAAGAATGTTCACTCGATCAAGTTGGAATGTCATTCAATTTTCCAAAATCTAATATTATAGAATTTGAATTTGATGTTGCATGTTTACGAGGATATCAACTTTTTGCCATATCCTGTACAAGTAGTGATGATAGTGGTTTGTGTAAATCTAAATTATTTGAAGCGTATCATCGAGCGCGTCAAATGGGAGGAGATGAGGCAAGGGTTGCTTTAGTTTGCTACTACAATAAGCCGCAAGACATAAAGAAACGTTTTATGAGTCAGATTAATGACCCTAAAGTTATGGTTTTTGGCAGTGGAGATATTGCAGATTTGTCCGAAAAACTCAAAACCTGGATTGAAGGGGTGGATCAATAATGAATAATTTAGTTGCTACAGTAATTGATACTACTGGAATCCAAAAATATATTTTTGGTAGCAATCGCTTGCGTGAGAATATCGGCGGTTCATATTTAGTGCAGTCAGCAACATTTGAATGGGTTAAAGAATGCTTACTAGAAATAGAGAAGTTAGAACTAGGAAAAGTGTATATTTTTGATGAGGAAACAGATGAATTTGCACCGCAAATTACTAGAAATTCAAAAATCGCAGCTGAGTTAGTTTATGCAGGTGGTGGTAATACAATATTACTGTTTAAAAGCGAAGAAATAGCTAAAGAGTTTACTAAAAAAATAACTACGAAAATCCTACATGAAGCACCAGGGCTAAATATCGTCATTGCCCATGAAAAACTTGATTGGGATAAAGAGTTACTTCAAGAAGTTATTGATAAAAAATTAATCCAAGGAAAGCTGGAAAATGAAAAGCGAAAACCAAGACCATCAATGCCAATATTGGGTTTGGGTGTCACAGCTACTTGTAATTCAACAGGATTAGTCGCAGTAGACACGAGTAAACGCTATGGTATCCCAGAAAACGACAGTTATTTGGTTTCTAGAGAGATAGTAGCAAAACTGAAAACAGTTGACCGGAGACATAATGAGCCTGCCAATAAAAAACTTCTCAATACTATCTTTAAAGGTTTGGATTTGGGTGGATATGCAATTCCATACGATGTTGATGATTTAGGTCGTTCAGAGGGAAATAGCAGTTATATAGCGATTGCTCATGCAGATGGCAACAGGCTAGGAAATCGCTTTCAGAATTATTTGCAAACTGCATCTAATAATGAAGATTGTATTGTCAAGATACGGAAGTTCTCTCAAGCAGTTAATTATGCTGGACGTAATGCTTTACGAGCAGTAGCAGAAATGGTTATTAACTCAATTACTATTGAGGATAATCAAGCAGTTATTAAGTATCTAGACAAATCAGGAAATGTTATAAATAAGATAACTCTTCAAAAAATAGATGGAAAAACTTATTTACCATTTCGCCCTATAGTGTACGGTGGTGATGATATTACTTTTGTCTGCGACGGACGTTTAGGATTATCTCTTGCTGCAAAGTTATTGGATAAATTCGAGGAATTTACAGATAATTTACCTGACAATGAAGGAAAAGTGACCGCTTGTGCGGGTATTGCAATTGTCAAAACTCACTACCCTTTTGCTAAAGCTTATGCATTAAGTGAAGCATTGTGTGGTCAAGCTAAAAAATGGATGAAAAAAGAGACAAATGATTATGAAAAACCAATATTTTCTGCACTAGACTGGCATATTGCAGCAAGTGGTTTAATTGGATCAATTAATGAGATTCGCAAACGCGAGTATGAAGTACAAATTCCTGAACTTAAAGAAGTTGCTTCTTTAGTAATGCGACCAATGCGTTCAGGTTGCTGCGAAAATGAGTGGCGCACTTGGAGCGGTTTTGCCAAAGTCGTTCATGAATTGAATACACATGAAGACTGGGAAAATCGACGCAACAAGGTGATGACGCTACGTGATGTACTGCGTCAAGGACATGAAGCTACAAAACAATTTCGACAACTGTACCGTCTTGAAAGCTTACCAAAATTTCCAGAAGCCAATACCAACTTAGGAAAAGAAGGTTGGTACGAAGGAATCTGCGGTTACTTTGATGCAATTGAAGCGATGGAGTTTTATATTCCTTTAGGAGATTCAACCGATGAGTAGCTACATCCTCAAAATGAAACTGCTAAGTGATACAACCTTTGGACGTGGTGATGGAGTTGCGGGTTTAGTTGATCAAGAGGTAGAACACGATCGCTATGGATTCCCTTATTTGCGGGGACGCACTTTAAAAGGGTTGCTAAGTGAGGAGTGCGATAATTTAGTTGCTGCGATACGAAATGGTAATCAGCGCCAACATTGGCAGAAAATTTCCGATCAATTGTTTGGTAAACCGGGTAGTACGCTTGATACTCAGGCGATTATACACGTAGGCGATGCTTGTTTGCCGAGTGATTTGCGAAGTGCGATCGCAGCACAACTAGATGATGAATTAGAGAAAAAGCGTAAAAATAAAGAGTACAAACCGACTTTAACAGACCGAGATATTCTTGAATCTCTTACAACCATCCGTCGTCAAACAGCAATTGACCCAGAAAATGGCTCTTCTACTGAACGTAGTCTGCGGTCAGCGCGTATAATTTTGCGCGAGTTACCTTTTGAGTCAAGGCTGTTATTTGCAAAGGAATTAAATGCAGACTTAGAAGAGGATAAAGATATTTTGGCACTTTTAATAATAGGTACGCTGGCTTTAAGAAGGGTTGGAAGTGGACGTAATCGCGGTAGAGGTCATGTGCAGTGTACTTTGTGGGAGATGCCGGATAATCGTGAATTTACGAAAGAAATTAGTTATATTGAACGCTTCGGGAGAGGGATATGAAAGCAATTACTTTTTTCCTACATACACAGCAACCTATTCTGGCAACATCACTTCAAGGCGACCCGAATAGTGACGTATCTTATGACTATATTTTAGGTAGCATGATTCGCGGAGCGTTAATTGGTCGCTATTTAAAGTTACCGCAGAATAACATCAAACAAACTGATGATATTTTAGATAGTGAGCGTTTTCCAGACATCAAACGATTATTTTTTGATGCTGATAAAACTCGCTATTTAAATGCATATCCTATTGATAAAAAGAAAGGACGTGCTTTACCTGTACCGCTTTCTTGGTATAAAAATAAAGGAGATGAATTTTCTGAAGAAAAGGATAAGCCTGTTTATGATTTCAGCAAAATTCTCATTGATGAGCGAAATGAAGATTTATCTCCCAAGCTGTTAGAAGAAAATTTTTGCAGTGTCAATGATTCTGATGTATTACTTTACCGAGTAAAGCGACGAATTAACATTCATAATAAACGCGATCGCAAACGCGGTAAAGGTACTGAAAGTAATGGTGCAGTATTCAGTTATGATGCTATAGATGCAGGGCAAATTTTCCAAGGAGTGATACTTTGTGATTCGGAAGAAGATAAAATTATTATTGAGTCTTTACTGCAACCGCAAGATATTTGGTTGGGTGGTTCTCAAAGTGCAGGTTACGGGCATACAATAATTGAACTAATTTCAGATAATAAGAATTGGTCGGAAGTTAAACCCGATTTAAATGCACGTCTAAAAAATAAGGAATATCTCACAATTACACTCCTGAGTGAGACAATATTACGGGATGATTGCGGTCAATGCGTAGCAGAGTCAGAAGTATTATGTCAAACTATATCAAGATATTTAAAGTTAAATAGAGAACTTGAATTTAAAGAAAATGGTATTTATGCCAGCAGTATGATTGTTGGAGGATTTAACAGTAAATGGGGTTTACCTTTACCGCAAACACCAGCTTTAAAAGCAGGAAGTGTGTTTGTTTTCAAAAAAGCTGATGTAGATTTAAAGCAGCTACAAAAACTCGAAGAACAGGGAATTGGCGAACGTCGAACAGAAGGCTTTGGACGAATTGTATTTAACTGCTTAGATGAAGAGACGACTGAGTATTGTGTCATGTTACCTTCGCCAGAAACTCATAAAAAGCCAGTAAAATCACTTAGCCCAGATTCACTCAAAATAGCAGAAGATATCGCTACAAGAATTGTTAGGAAAAATCTTGATATCTTACTAACAAAAAAAGTTGGTTGTACAGAAATAAGCAGAGAATTTATTTCTAATAATCAACTTTCAAGATTGATGATTATTACTAGACAAGCACTATCTCAACTTGATCAAACAGAATCTAGAAGTAAAACCATAGCAGAATTAGCACAACCTATAACTGATTTACTACAAAATTTACCTTCTAATGCTCGCAGTCAGTTTGAGCGTACCCGCTTAAATGTAGATGAACGAAATGCAGGTAAAAGATTTGATGAGCAAATACATGAATGGCTCAAATCACCAAAAGATTGGATAGCTCATGATTGGCTTACTCACAAACAAACTGAAAATTTAGTTGCTAATGGTCAGCCATATATCAAAATTGTTGATGTGCCAAAAACTATTGATGAGTATTTAGCATTAGAGTATACATTTCGTTTAATTATGGCAATTGCTAAAAAGATTATAAAGGAGAAAAATAATGATTGAGGTGCGTCATACTTCAAATCGCGACATTATTAAGCGAATAATTTTACGTGGGAAATTAATTTTAGATACTCCCACTTGTTTAGGTAGTGGTGATGCGGATAGTCCTCTTGATTTAGCAATCTTACGAGATAGCATTAGCAATCATGCTTTATTGACAGGTTCATCTATTGCAGGTGCATTAAGAAGCTACCTGCGCGAGTATGATAAGGGTTACAACATTAGAGACAAGCGCGATGATGTTGCAACTAAGTTGTTTGGTGATTTATTTGCTTATGATAATGAAGAAAAATTATCAGAAAAACAAAAAATAGGACTTAGAGAAAAAGACAATCAAAGTCTTTTAATTATTGATGATGCTGTCAGCACAACTCCTATTCAGGCGGAAGTGCGCGATGGAGTCAAAATTGATAGTGTGACTCGTACAGCAGTAGATAAAGCAAAGTACGATTTGGAATTATTAGAAGCAGGATCTGAGTTTAATTTAAACTTTGAGCTAATTGTTGAAAAAAATCCTGATGAAGATACATTAATAAAAGCATTAGTAATAGCATTACATGGATTAGAAAAACATGAAAGCTCTACAAGTAGTCAAATTTCTATTGGAATCAAGAAAAATCGAGGTTTTGGTCGCTGTCATGTGGAAAAATGGCAAGTATGGCAATTTGATTTACGAGAACACGAACAACGTATCAAATGGTTAACCTTCCCTCATTGGGAAACAGGCTTTTTAAATGATTATCCAACTCATGATAATATCGCTGATGCTTTGGGTATATGTGTGGATGGAGAAGATAAACGCGATCGCATAACTATTCAAGCTACATTTACCCTTGCAAGTCCTTTATTAATTCGTTCTGGACAAGCATCCACAGACAAAGCACCTGATGTCGTACACCTCAAATCTCGACGTAATGGTGATTTAAAATCCATATTATCCGGCACGAGTTTAACGGGTGTATTGCGACATCGTGCAGAGAGGATAGTTAATACTCTCAAGAAAGATACAAATATTATTAACAAGATGTTTGGTTTCACCGATGAAAAGACAAAAAAAGCGAAAGCAAGTCGCTTAATTGTTGATGAAGTTGAAATCAAGAATGTAACAGATTTAGTACAAAATCGGATTGCGATCGATAGATTTACTGGTGGTGCTTTACATGGTGCTTTATTCAACGAACAACCTATTTTTGGTAACGATGAAACAAGTTTAGTAATTCAACTTGAATTGCGTCAACCAGAAAAATATGAAATTGGGTTACTACTTTTATTAATCAAAGATTTATGGACTGGTGATTTAACTGTAGGTGGAACCAGTAGTATTGGACGAGGAAAATTACAGGGGAAAGAAGCAATTATTAAACATGGTGATAAAACTTGGAAAATTTCCCAAAATTCCCAAAATGAACATTTGAATGTAGATAATGCTGAAGATTTAGAAGAATTTGTTGCTGCTTTAAATCAAGAGGTAAAAAATTGAATAAGCCAAAATGCGAGCATTTAGAAGTTCCAGCTAATTTTGACCTGGAAAAATGGTTGAAGGAACAAGCAAGTAAATACAAATTAAAATTTTTATTAGCACATGCTGAAGATGGTGTTATTTGGGGTAAATTTCAAGATGGAAATTTGATAACAGCAGATAACGCATTTCCCCAATTTGCTAAATTACGTCCATCAACGTTACAGCAATGTCGGATTTTTGGTGATAATTCTGAAGTGATGCTTTGGCAAACTGATGAGGGTTTTAAAGCTCGTCTGATTGAAGATGAACATATGGATAAAAAAGAATGTATCTGCGAATATCAAATACTTTGGGGTACACATGGTCAAAAACAAGAAACTGAAGGTTTTACTTTACTTGGGCATGGAAAGCAAGAACTCAAACATGCCGTACCTTTTACCAATATTGAACTAGAAGAAGATGGGAAATTAAAAAATCTAGTTCGCTTACAAGTAAATCATTATATTGATTATGATGATGCTGGTGTCGCACGTATTTATCTTAGTCGTTTGGTTAATCTGACTGCAAAGGGAATTAAATCATGAATCCAAGACATATTAAAGAAATCAAAGATTCCAATCGGATTGCTGTAGCTCCTTATAATTTTGTAGAATTACCCGATAAAGTTGTACCAGCACAGTTACCACTGCCACCACACAATTTTTATGATTCTCAGCGTTATACAGGTAAAATCGAGTGTACGCTGATTACTTCTTCACCGCTCTATACTCGTTGTGGGTGGACTCCATCGGATTTTGCTAAATATGAAGGGAAATCTGACGATAAACTAACAGAAGAGGAAAAAAAACAATGGGAAGAAGAAAAGCGAAAAATACTAGCTTCGTTTTATAGTCATCCAGATAATTATCACCCAACTATCCCTGGAAGTAGTATTAGGGGAATGCTACATAATTTAATAGAAATTGTAAGTTACAGCAAAATAGATCAAGTAGCAGACAGACAACTAATTTATCGAGCTTTTGCCGATACTACGTCTTTAGGTATATTTTATCGCGATCGCCTTCTTCAAAAAGTAGAACCAGAAAGCGATGAAGATTCTCAACATCGACATATATTCTTAATGCAGGCAGGTTATTTAATTCAAACTCAACAAGGTTCTGGATGGGTAATTCAGCCTGCTAAAGAACTGGTTACAGGAACTTCATTCGCAAGAATTGCAATTGAGGATATTTCCAAATTAATAAAGTGTCCTTGGCACAATATTAAACACGCTCGTCAAGTTAATGTATCTGTTGAGTCTTTAGCTTGGCATCCATGTAGAGAAGGTTATATCGATTTATATTATGCTAAAGCAACTCCACCGCATAATCCAAATAAATCTGCTGGAGTGTTAGTAGAAACAGGAGGAATGCCAGGTAAGAAAAAAATGGAATGTGTATTTGGTTTACCTGATGAAGAAGCAACACTAATACCAATTCCTGACAATTTTGATTATTCTATGATTCAGGATTATAAAGAACAAATTACAAAAGAACAAATCAAACTTTTGGATAAAGATGGTGTACTCAAACCTATGCATCCTGTATTTTACTTAATTGAGGATGGGAAGCTAGTCTTTTTTGGACATACGATGATGTTTCGTCTGCCTTACGAGCAGTCAATCAAAGAATTTATCCCCAAGAATTTATATAACTCTGAAACTCAAGACGTAAAAGTAGATATTAGTGAAGCAATTTTTGGCTTCATTCGACACAAAACGCAAGGTAAAGAACAAGCCGGACGAGTATTTTTTAGTGATGCGAAATGTCACCAAACCGCAGATGAAGATATTTGGCTAAGTGGCAATAAAACAAAATCTATCACTCCCAAAATATTAGCTACCCCAAAACCGACTACATTTCAACATTATCTAGTTCAGGATAGTGATAATGAAAGAGATTTAAAACATTATGCCAGTCAATCGAATGAAACTGTGATTCGTGGTCATAAACTTTATTGGCATAAAGGAGAAACTAAACTCATGCAGATTGAAGAGAGTGATAAAAATAACATCGAAAAAGCTCGCCTGCAATATACTGATATAAAACCTATAAAATCTGATGTATCTTTTGACTTTACGATGAAATTTGAAAATTTAAGTAGTGTTGAATTAGGAAGTTTACTTTGGGTATTAAATATTGCTGACAATGATAATTTTAGACTATCTTTAGGGATGGGTAAACCCTTGGGAATGGGAGCGTTGAAGATTAAAAATCAAAAATTATGCTTAAGCGATCGCCAAAAACGATATCAAAGTCTATTTTTAGAAAATAATTGGGCTGAAGCTGATGAATTAGATTCAGAAAATAAAATTTTGAATAACTGCATCCAGAATTTTGAAAGCTATATTCTCGGATATATCAATCCCCGCATTAAACAATTAAGAGAGTTACCACGCATTAAATCTCTACTAGCAATGTTGAGTTGGACAGGTATATCTGAAAACTCTAGTCGCTACATGGAAATTGCACGAAAGCAAGAACCTTGTATTGGTGAATTAAAACGGAATGGTAAAGGAACAAATGAGTATAGCAAACGCCCTATTTTACCAACTCCATTACAAGTAAAACGTGACGATAAACCCAAGAAACAAGATAGCTCTATTCAATTATTTCAGAAACCGAGTATGGAAAACAGGCAGAGAGATAATCTTGGTGGTTCTAATCCTAATGCGTGGGCACGTTCTTCAAAACCATCAAAGCCTAAAAAATGAAGCGCGATCGCAACCAATCCCCATGAACATTCCCCACCTTTTCCATACTCTCACCACCCATCATCCCCATAACTTCCAAACTCAAGCGATCGCACGCATTCTCAACCATCAAGATACCCTTACGGGTTCACCAGTTGCTACAAGTCACCAGACCCACCCAACGCACCAGCTGACCATCCTGCGGGCACCCACTGGTTCGGGAAAAACTGAAACTGCGATCGCACCTTTTCTTTTTGCTAAAACGTTCGATATCGATTTTCCCAATAAGCTGATCTATGTTGTACCTCTGCGTACCCTGGCAAATAGTCTGCGTCAACGGGTTGAGATGTTGGTTACAAACTGGGAAAAGCTTTATCCTCCGTCTCGTGAGTTGGTGGTGACTTTACAAACGGGGGAAAACCCAGAAGACCCACGTTTTGAGGGTGATATTATTTTTTGTACTATTGACCAGCTGTTGAGCAGCTTTTTAAATATTCCTTATTCAGTTGGTCGTGGTTCTGCCAATGTCAATGCAGGAACCGTTTTTGCGTCCTATTTGGTATTTGATGAATTGCATTTACTCGACCCAGAACGGTCTTTTACTACTGTTTTAAAGGTGTTGCAGCAAGTCAAAGGGATCTCACCTTGTTTATTAATGACTGCGACCCTAACAGATGAGCTTGCAACCCAAATTCAAAAGATAATTGAAGAGTAAATATAAAACCTCCCCTTACATAATGGAAATTATTCGAGTTGAAGACTCTGATTTAAAAGTAATTGAAGCTAATCGGTGTCGAATTTTTCGTGCGATGTCGCAACCTCTCAGCGCACAAGTTATCTGGGATGATATTTATGCACAGCGACGGCAAAGAGTCATTATTATTTGTAATACGGTTTCTCAAGCACAAGGAATTTATCGTGATTTATCTGAATTGAATCAAGATTTTGACTTAAATATTACTCTTCTTCATGCGAGGTTTTTACCCGAAGATCGTGCGAAAAAAGAGAATAGTTTGAAAGATATATTTGCTCAAAATTGGCAAAAAAATAATGATGGTACTTGTCAAGTTTTGATTTCTACTCAGGTAATTGAAGCTGGCATTAATATTACTTGTGAAGTATTGCATACCCAACTTTGTCCGATGAATTCTCTATTACAACGTGCTGGACGTTGTGGGAGGTTTCCAGGAGAAATAGGGGAGGTTTTGGTCTATAGAAAAGTGCTGGTTAATCAAGATAATCAGGAATTAGCTAATACTGATTTATTTGATTCCGAAGAACTGTCTCTAGATACACCTGTAGAAAGCATAGATTCTGAAAAAATAGATAAACCAAAAGAAAGTTTTTTACCCTACAAAAAAGAAGCTTGCGAGTTGACTTGGCAAGTTTTGCAAGCACATACAAAATCAGAAAATCTGAGTCAGCATGTTGGTTTTAGAATTGAAGAAAAATGGATTAATCAGGTTCACTCTCAAGAAGATTTGCTGACTCTAAGACGTAGAAATAACAGTCAAATGGAGTTTGAAAGTAGATTTGCAGATGCGATTTTTAGAGGTGATGAATCTGCGGCAAGCGATTTGATTCGTCAAGTAGATAATCGGAGTATTTTTACTTGGGAAGAATCCGGTGTAATTGATTGTGATGACGATCAAGAAATCGACATGCAAAAGTTACTTTCTTTTTCTGTTCCGGTTTCTACTCTTTGTAAAGCTTGGCGAGATTTTCAAGAGAAAACAGACTTTGGGAAAGGCTGGATTTTTAAACGAATTGAAACACCAAAAAAGAAGTCGGAGACCTACAGTCAACCTGTACTGAGTCCGATAAATTCGCGTGATTTTTTGATTGGTTGTTATCGAATTTTGGTAAATACTCGTTATATTTACTATGATGAAGAAATTGGCTTGCAAATAGGGGTTAATATCCGAGGAAATGGGTTTAATTCACCTACCAAAAAAGATAGATTAATTTCTAGCCAGTACCGCTATCGGATGGATAATTATGTAGGTCATTTGGTTTTAATGTGGAAATGTTGGCGAGATAATTTTCCTACAAAGATTCTCAAAAATGGTGAATCTGTAGATATTAATTATCCTAGCGTTCGTGATGAGTTATTAGTTGCCGGTGGTAAATTTATCAAAGCCAAAATTTTGCCGGAAGCAGAAGCAAATGAAGCAGAAGCTTTGTTTGAAATTTTAGTTTTTTTAGCGATATTTACCCATGATTTAGGTAAATTACAAGTTAAATGGCAAGATGTAATGAGATGCTGGCAGGAAATTGCCCATCGAGATTTTGAAGGTAAAAATCCCCGCAAATATTTGCTAGCACATACCGATTATAATCCTGAAGATAAGCAACTAAAAGCAGAATTTAAAGCTTTTGAAAATAAAAATAAGCGTCCTAATCATGCGGTTGAAAGTGCTTTTTTAGCACGGGAGATTTTGCAAAAATCTTTGATTCCTCTACTTCAGGAGCATTTCACGGAAGATACGGAGCAGATTAAATACTTCCGTGATGTAGTGATAATGGCTGCTGGTCGTCATCATTCAGCTTGGGCTAGAGGGTTTGAAAGTACTGATGTAGCTAAGTTAAACCAGATTGAATTATGTACAGAATCGCAACAGGTAATTGCAGATAGTTGGCGATGTATGAAAAAATTTTTACCTAGT
>NZ_JAOWRF010000277.1 GCF_025753815.1 Plectonema radiosum NIES-515
AACAAAAAAAAAAACGCAGTCTGCAACAATAATAAAGCAAATCATAAAGAAAAACCAGAAGCTGCGGGGGGGAGGAGGGGGGGGGGGGGGGGGGGAGGGGAGGAGGGGGACAAGGGAGACAAGGGAGATGAGGGAGACAAGGGAGATGAGGAAGATGGGAAAACAAATTCCTCTTTTTCTCCTTGTCCCCCTTGTCCCCCTTGTCCCCCTTGTCCCCAAGTCTCCCCCTCTCCCCTAACTTGCCAAACTGTGAGGCAATAAAAACTTAAGGTAACGACAGATGCGAGGGGATAATCTAAGAGAAATTCTAAACGGAGGCGATAAAGACCTGGTAAAATTTGACATAATGCAGCGGCACATAAACCTACAGACTCGTTAAACAGCACTTTACCTAAGCCATAAACTGACCAAATCAAAATTGCGCTAAATAACAGCATTACTAAAGTCGCTTGATCTGCACCAGTGCCAAAGATATTTTGAACAATAGCAGTAATAATATAAGTTAAAGGCGGTATTTTAGAAGATAGTAGCCAAAAACTTCGCCACCATTCTGCATCCCACCATTGAGCATTTTGTAACCCTTGCAAGTAGGTTAACGTGCCGGTTAAGTAATCTGCTTGATCCCAACCTGGAACTGAGCGATCTAGTGTCAGCCAAATGCGATCGCATAAAGCCGATATCAGCCAAATTATCCCCAGAATCAGCAGACTATTATATTTATTTCGCTTTTTTTTGGCAGCCATAAATCGCTTCGCTTCTGCGATCGGTTAAAAG
Source organism: Plectonema radiosum NIES-515 (assembly GCF_025753815.1). Taxonomy (GTDB): domain Bacteria; phylum Cyanobacteriota; class Cyanobacteriia; order Cyanobacteriales; family Nostocaceae; genus Hassallia; species Hassallia radiosum_A. Next base: position 775 of record NZ_JAOWRF010000277.1, read on the forward strand.
TGAAGAATTATAAATTATAAATTTATATAAAATCCTAACTCCCGTACAGACGTTCCGACGGAACGTCTCTACAACTTTTTCCTCATTTTGGCATGAGGAATACCCGCTTCTATAAATATTTCTCCCTCTTCGACAAAACCGAACTTGTAGTATAAACCTTTTATATACACATGAAGCGTTAATCACAACTTCCGGAATCTTTTTGTTTGCTATAATTAACAGCGCCTCATTTATAATTTTATTACCAATACCTTGACCTCTTGCTCTAGATAAAACAGCAAGCCTTTCTATCTTGACAGTTTTATCATCCAAATATCTCATCCTTAGCGTTCCCACAGCAAGATTATCCAAAAAAGCAATCAAATGGTCGCATATTTCATCTTTCCCATCAAACTCTTTCAGCTTCTTCAACCCCTTGTTCCTCTTGAAAAACGACCCTTCTAATAGCCTTAATCTGCGAAAACTCAAAAGACAAATCCACGCTTCCTAACAACCAAATCACTCATCAAACTCTCTTGGCGTTCTTGGCGTCTTCTCCTTCCCTTCGGGACGCTGCGCGAACGGAGACGCGAAGCGCGTTGGCGGAAGCCGACGCACCAGAAGGCGGTTCGATATAAAATTAAGGTGGGGAAACCCCACCCCCACCAAATTAATCTGCACCCTCAATCGGAGCAAAACCTTGACGTTGAATATTTTCCGTTATCGTGCGCGGTTCCAAGAATTGTAACAGATAATCTGGACCCCCAGCCTTAGAACCCACCCCCGAAAGCTTAAAACCACCAAAAGGTTGACGAGCAACGATCGCACCCGTAATATTGCGATTAACGTACAAATTGCCGACTTCAAACTCAGACTGCGCTTGTTCAATGTGCGAAGGAGTTCTCGAATAAAGACCTCCAGTCAAAGCATAATTAGTCCCGTTCGCAACTTGCAGCGCTTCCTGAAAATCCTTCACACGAATTACTGCGACAACTGGACCAAAAATCTCTTGTTGGGCAATTGTTGAATCTGGCGATACTTCACTAAAAATGACAGGTCCGATAAAATAGCCATTATCGGGTGCTGGCATTTCCAAAGCCGCTTTTGCTGATTGACGACCTATTTCAATATACTTCTGGATGCGATCGCGTGCCGCAGCATCAATCACAGGTCCGACTTGAGTACTTGGTAACTCCGCTTCGCCAATATTCAGCGATTTCGTTGCTTCGACAAAGCGCTCCACAAAGGTATTATAAATCGGTTCAACCACAATTACACGCGAACAAGCAGAACATTTTTGTCCGCTGTAACCAAACGCCGATTGCACAACCCCCACCACAGCCGCGTCTAAATCAGCACTTTCATCCACAATAATTGCATTCTTCCCGCCCATCTCCGCAATTACGCGTTTCATATGCTTTTGACCGGGTTTAACAATTGCCGCTTCTGCGTAAATTCTACAACCTACTTCTTGGGAACCCGTAAAAGCGATGACATGAGTATCTACATGATTCACCAAATAAGCGCCAACTTGGGAACCCCTACCCGGAACGTATTGAAAAACACCTTTAGGAATTCCCGCTTCGATTAAGACTTCTGTAAATTTAGCCGTAATTACAGAAGAAGTTTCCGCAGGTTTGAGGAGCGTACAATTCCCTGCAACCAAAGCAGCAACCGTCATCCCGCAAGCGATCGCCAAAGGAAAATTCCAAGGAGAAATCACCACCGCAATTCCTCGTGGCTGATAAATATAACGATTATTTTCCCCAACAACGTCATAATTAACACCCTTATCCAACCGTTCCATCTCCGAAGCATAATAGCGACAAAAATCTATCGCCTCAGAAACCTCCCCATCCGCTTCCCGCAGAGGCTTACCCACCTCCAAAACAATCCAAGCGGAAAACTCAGCACGGCGTTGTTCCATCAAATCCCCAGCCTTCCGCAAAATCTCAGCACGTTCCTTCACCGGAGTCTTCCTCCAACCTGGAAAAGCAGATTTTGCAGCTTTCATAGCTTCTTCTGCTTGTTCCACACTCAGAAGCCCAACCTTCCCTACAATTTCCCTAAAATTCGACGGATTAACAGAATCAACAACCTCCTGAGTTTCTACATACACCCCATTCACCAAAGGTAAATACGTCTTCCCAAACTGCTGACGCACACCTTGGATAGCAGCTTGCGCTTTCTTCCTTTCCTCCTCCTCAGCATAATCCGTATCAACAGCAAAACCCTCCTCCTCTTCTTTGCGCCTCTGCGCCTTTGCGTGAGACAATTCTATATTAGGCGCAGCAATCAACTCCTCAACCGGGCGATTTTCCAGATTTTGCCGTAAAAACGAACTATTTGCGGTATTCTCCAACAAACGGCGAATTAAATACGCCATTCCTGGCAACAACTCCCCATAAGGACAGTAAACTCTAACTCGATAACCTTTATCAACCAACGCCGAAGCTAGTTTATCACCCATGCCGTAGAGAACTTGCATTTCAAAGCAACGCCGGGGGACATTTAAACTTTCGGCTATCGCGATCGCTCTAGCTTGCGATCGCACATTATGACTACCAATCGCAGCATACACATATTCATGATTCTCCAGCAACAACTGCGTTATCGTTTCAAAATTCGCATCCGTTGCCGCCTTATCATTGTAAACTGGTTGTTGCCAGTGTTTTTGTGCAGCTTTAATCGTTTCCTGATCCCAATACGCACCCTTCACCAAACGAATTGTAATCGGATAACCGCGCTGTTTTGCCCAGGCAATCAAGTTACGTGCATCTTCTTCACTGTCACGCAAATACGCTTGAATTGTCATCCCAACATCTGTGCGTTCCTTAAACTCATCTTCTAGCAAGATTTTTTTCAAGATGCTGAAAGTTAAGTTTTTATAAGCATACTGTTCCATATCAAAGTGAACAGAAGCACCACTATCTTTCCCACGACGTAACAAAGTACGAATCCGGGAACTTACTCGCTCCTCACTACCCTTCGCATCTAACGGGTCAAATTGCGAATAAAACGCGGTTAACTTTACAGAAACCTGGACTTTTGCAACATCAGCTTCATCAATTGCCGGAATTTTACTCCAACCCTTAGACGCTTCCACAAGTTGTTGCATCAATTCCAAATAACGTTCCAAATAAGACTGCGCTTCAGTTTCGGTAATTACCGCTTCACCAAGCAAATCGATGGTGAAAGCCATTTTTTCTTTACGCAGTCTCTCAACGGTTTTGATGACTTGTTTAATACTTTCCCCAGAAATATATTTATGCGCTAGAGTTTCAACCGCTGTCCCCACAGTTGTTGCTGCAACTTGTCCCGGCATAGAATCAGGGTTAGCAAAGTTTAGCATCCCCTTCAGAGCAGCTGGTAATTCTACAGACTCATCTCCCAAATATTCTTGCAAATGCGCCGCAATTTCTGCTTTACTATGTAAAGCAGGTAAAGTATCGATAAAGCGAAATAGCTGCACCCGCAACCCCGGATTGCTCATTGCCCAAGCTAGCAATTTATCATCCCAACGCATTTGATCGCGCAAAGAAGCGAAGAAAGAACGATTTTCTGACGTCGCAGCTAAAAGCTGTTTGGCAATTTCTTGAGTTTTCGCTTCGTAAGCACTTTTTTCTACTTGTAATACCACTCTCTACAGACTCCAATTTTAACGCGAGGCTTTCTTAACAAAGCTTGTGTCTTCTATTTTCGCTCTTGGATTCTGTGAATTCCACATATATATATAATGCACGAGTGATGCAAATAGTCAAGATTCATCAGGAAGAAAACCTCAAAAAAGACTCTGCGTTACTTTGCGCTTACCTTAGCTACCTAGTGCGTTGAAAAAAGCTACGAAAAAACCTCATACCGATAAAATAAAAGCAATTCCACCAAAAGGCAGCACTTATGGCAACCCAAATCGGTGAAGGAAAATCTTTGACTGAACTGGTAATTTCTTGGTCAGCTTTACCAGAGAATTTTCAACTTGAGGATGAACCTGTGGAAAATACATCACAACCAATTTTGGCTGGTGCTTTGCGTGAAAGCTTAGAAATTGCGGGATTTATTCAACCTCAAATGTTGATTGCCTCAAACTTTGCTCTTTGCGCTACTTTAAACGGGCAATTTATCGCTAAAGCACCAGATTGGGTTTATGTTCCAACTGTTAATCAAAATTTAGGAGAACGCAAAAGCTACACACCTAATTTAGAAGGTGATATTCCCGCAATTGTGATGGAATTTATTTCCGATAGCGATGGTGGAGAATATTCAGTTAAACGAACTTATCCCCCCGGAAAATGGTTTTTCTACGAGCAAATTATCAAAGTTCCCATTTACGTAATTTTTGACCCAAAGGTCGGATTATTAGAATTTTACCAACTAGAAAATGAGCGATATGAATTGCAGCAACCTAATTCTGATGGACTTCATTGGATTGATTCAATGAGCTTATTTTTAGGGACTTGGCAAGGAACAAAAGAAGCGAGAACGGGTTATTGGTTGCGTTGGTGGGATGAGTCAGGTAATTTATTATCGTGGGCAATAGAAAAGGTAGAACAAGAACGTCAACACGCTGAACAAGAACGTCAACGTGCCGAACAAGAACGTCAACGTGCCGAACAAGAACGTCAACGCGCTGAACAAGAACGTCAGCAGAAAGAAAAACTTATTGCCTATTTGCAATCTCAAGGCATCGATCCTAATACTTTACTTTCACAATAAATCGATTTAAAAACGATATCAAGAGATGTTCCAGTGGAACGTCTTTACGACGGTTTCTTAAATCATTCGTCATAAAAATAGAAGCGATCGCAACCAATCCATAAGCTGTCGTCATAAAAATAGAAGCTGTCGTCACTAACGTTGAAGCGATCGTCATGAAAATAGAAGCTGTCGTCACTAACGTTGAAGCGATCGTCATGAAAATAGAAGCGATCGCAATGAAAATATAGCGGTTCTCCGTTGAGTCATATGTATAAAACATCACCCAAATAAACCTCACCCCGATAAAGCTATGCTTTATCTCCCCTCTCCTTGTTAAGGAAAGGGGTAGGGGGTGAGGTCATATCTATGATGTGCAAATCGGTATAAGCGCGATCGCGCTCAACAGACAAACTATTTTATTTTCGGAATCACATTTCTCATCCCACCTCTAACACCAGCGGTATCACTTTTATAACGAGGGATGATATGAATACTCGCGTGCATTATATTTTGACCCGCATCTCGATTAATGTTCATCCCCACATTAAAACCATCAGGTTGAAATTTTTGGGTGAGAATTTCTTGCACTTTATTAACCATCAGCCAGCAAGCAGATTGCTCTTTCAATGGTAGCTCAAAATAATTACTGACATGGCGTTTGGGAATAACCAAAACGTGACCTTTATTTATAGGATAACCGTCAAACATGGCATAAGCAGTGGCAGATTCGGTTAGGAAGCTTAGATGGGTATAAGGATTACAAAATATACAATTATTGATTGAGTTTCTTTGGCGGTTATAATGAATATACTCGTAAATTTCACAGTTATCGTCTAATTTTAGAGAATTAAAGGGAAGTTTCACATTACACTGATAAGTAGGTTTCTTATGGATATAATGTTCTCTAAAGCCTTCTTTCTTTATATCTCTTCTAACTGCATAATAGGCTTTACCTCCTGGTTTTAAGAGGTGTGATACTCCCATGATAACATTTGCTTGTTCTTCGGGAAACAAAACATTTAAAACATAAAAGCAAATTATTGTATCGAATTTTTCATGAGGATATTCGGTAAAATAATAAGGATCGTAACCTGTAAGATCAAAGCCTTTTTCTTGTAATAATTTAACATCATTACCAAAGCCACAGCCAAAATCTAATATTTTACCTTTCAGGAGGTTTTTTTCCAATAAAAACTTTGCTGGAAATGATAGATAAATTCTTTCTATAGCAGTGAGGTGGCTGAATTTATTTTTTTGCTTTTGCATAGACACATAAATTTTCGGCGATTACATATCAGGTGAAGTTTCTCAATTACACCAAAAGACCAGCACTTTGTCGGGTGAGATGCTTTGCTTCTATTAATAAAAACAGTATATTTTAAGATATGCACTATTAAATATTTTTAGCTCAGTACGAATACTGAAATAATCTGAGTGTCACATTGCAAAAAGAGCGATCGCCTGTATTTAACAGATTAAGTGTTTAATAATAAAGGTGCTACTAGTTACCCGAAAAAATAAAAATGAAAAAAACTATTAAAAAAGCCTTGACTCTGCTTTCAGTGTATTACGCCTACATGATTGAATATCGAGCCGAATTAATTTTATGGGTTCTTGCCGGGTCTTTACCGATTATTTTGATGGGTGTTTGGATACAAGCAGCGCAAAATGGAAAGTTCGGTTTAACACCAAGCGATCGCATCAAAAACTTCACCCTTTCCCCTTCTTTGTGAAAACGTGTCCCCTGAATGCCTGTATCCCGACTGAACCCTGATTCTGCATTCTTCAATTTTTGACAGGAATCTTAATTATAAATTCTGAACCTAGTCCTGACTGAGAATTGCAAATAATTTGTCCGCAATGTTTTTCCACCACAATTTGATAGCTAATAGATAAACCCAAACCTGTACCTTTCCCGATAGGTTTTGTGGTAAAAAATGGATCAAATAATTTAGAACGTACTTCTTCTGTCATCCCCACACCATTATCAGCAATATTTATGGCTACCCATTCTGCTTCTATTACTTGGGTAAAAATTGAAATCTGAGGAATTTGCAATTGACTTTCTGCCCCAATTCCAAATTCAAATGCATCAATTGCATTACTGAGAATATTCATAAATACTTGATTCAATAGACCTGGATAGCATTTTATTAGTGGTAAATTACCATATTTTTTAATAACTTTAATTCCGGGATAGTTGTTTTTGGTTTTCTTCAATTGGTGCTGTATAATCATTAAGGTACTATCAATTCCTGAATGAATATCTGCTTCTTTTAGCTCTGATTCATCAATCCGAGAAAAGTTTCGCAAGGAAAGAATAATTTCTTGAATTCGCTCAGTTCCTACTTTCATAGACTTGAATATTTGATTTAAATCTGAGGTGATGAAATCCAGTTCAATTTCTTTTATTAGTTCTTGAATTTCTCCTGTAGAATTTGGATAACTTGTTTGATAAAGTTGTAATAAATTTAACAATGATTGAGTATATTTTTCGGTAAAAGTAATATTACCATGAATAAAATTTACTGGATTATTAATTTCATGAGCGATTCCTGCTATCATATAACCCAAACTAGACATTTTTTCATTTTGAATTAGTTGAACTTGAGTTTTTTGTAACTGATTTAAGGTTTTTTGAAGATTAGCGATCGCTTCTTCCAGTCTATCTGACTGAGTGATAGTAGATTGTTCGGAAACATCCAATAACTGATTTAATGTGGCAATTTGAGAATTCAGGTACTTGAAGGATTTATTTTGATTATTATCGGCAATTTCTGCATTTATAATTGGTTGAGAATTATCTGAAAAAATACAGCCATCATCAAATGGGAGAATTGCCATTTTGATATTTAATGCCAAAGGACGAAATAAATTAATGACGATTGGAGGAATCACAACCTTGAAAAATATCAAGGTGGTAAATATATTTCCTGAAGGCAATACCCCCCCCAACCCTAATACTGATTTGACATTAAACGGAACTACAAATGAGCTTTTCGAAGGAATATAAGGACTATTTAATGCATGAGAAACGTAAAATACGTTATACATCTTCTGTTCTAAATCAGTTAATAAATTCGGGTCTGATTGCATCACAATACCCGGATTTAAACCTAATTGCTGTATAAGTTGAGAAATCATTGGTATGCGTGCGATCGCATCTTCATTTGCAAGGGGAATTAGTTTATGTCCGACAGATTCATGTCGCGAATTCCATTGTGGCAGTTCTCCCGCAGTTGCTAGTAGTGTCAAGCATTTGAGGTTATCGGGTACGATGCGATCGCTTAATATTCCCCTTGCATATTCTTGCAAATCTGGTGTTAACTCTTTATAAGAATGGGTTTTGAAAAAACGAATTAATACACAAACTTTTTCACCAGATGAACTCTCAACAAAATTTTGATAAAGATATTTAATTATATTATTACTGACTTCTTCCATACTCTGAGCATTATCACCCAAGCGACGCAGTGCTAATCCACACTCTGACATATCTCTTAAAGTCATTTTTTGTATGTCATACATCTCATTTTGCCTATTTTTTGAATGTCAATTGTACAATTAAATTGTAGACTACGTATATTATATTACCCATATTTGATCTAAGACAATCTATAAAATCTTTTTGAAAATATCTGGATTTATCTAACTTTTTATCAGTGAAAGTACCTAAAGATAAAAATTAAAAAAATTAATCCACTGACATATTCAAGTTTCACAGTAAAATTAAGTCGGATTATCTAGAATGGATGCCTTAAACCTTAATTTTTCGTTGACTCTTCCTCTCTAATTCAATCAGCTTAAACCCAACTGATTAATCCCCCCGAACCAAACCCTCATTCCCTCGTGAAACGACCTACTTAATGACTAATCAAAAGCGAGTTTATATTATCTTGGGTACTCGTCCGGAAGCAATTAAACTAGCTCCGGTGATTCAGGTATTCCAACGCTCTTCAGATTTCGACACGCAAATAATTTTGACAGGACAGCATCGGGAAATGGTTGAGCAAGTGATGCAACTGTTCAACTTTAAGGCAGATCGTGACTTAGAGATTATGCAGCCTCAACAATCTCTGAGTGACATTACCTGCCGTAGTTTACGAGGTTTAGAAACATTATTGCAAGCAAGCAAGCCAGATTTAGTATTAGTGCAGGGAGATACGACAACAGCTTTTGCAGCTACTTTGGCAGCTTTTTATCAAAAAATTCCTGTAGGTCATGTAGAAGCAGGTTTAAGAACTGATGAATTATTTAATCCTTACCCAGAAGAAGCTAATCGTCGGTTGATTTCGCAACTTACCCAGTTGCACTTTGCCCCAACTCCTTTAGCTGTGGAAAACTTGCAACGTTCTGGGGTTTTGGGTGAAATCCACCACACAGGTAATACGGTGATTGATGCCTTGTTAAATGTGGCAAGTCGCAAACCTGCTTGTAATATACCTGGTTTAAATTGGGATTCACATCGCACACTGCTAGCAACAGTGCATCGTCGGGAGAATTGGGGAGAACCATTACAAGGAATTGCACAAGGATTTTTACAGATTTTAGATAAGTTTGCGGATACAGCTTTATTGTTGCCATTACACCGTAACCCCACAGTGCGAGAACCGTTGCAAGGGCTTTTAGGAAATCATCCGCGAATTTTCTTGACAGAACCGCTAGATTATGCTGAGTTGGTGGGGGCAATTGGGCGATCGCATCTTCTCCTCACAGATTCTGGTGGTTTACAAGAAGAAGCACCCAGTCTCGGCAAACCAGTACTAGTTTTGCGAGAAACCACCGAAAGACCTGAAGCAGTCGCTGCGGGTACAGCCAAACTTGTAGGAACGCACAGTGAAGACATTTTTGCCGCTGCAAGTGAGTTGCTGAGTAACTCAACCGCTTATGAAGCAATGGCAAATGCGATTAATCCCTTTGGGGATGGTCATGCAGCAGAGCGCATCTTGCAAATTGTGCAAAATTATTTAAGTATTGGTTAAAAAAAATACGCATATATCATAACACATAAATTGCTTTTAAAACCGGAATAATCCGGTTTTTTGTTTTTTCAATAACTGACATCAGTTACAGCTACAGCCAAAAAATTAATTGCCGTCTATTAATAGTTAAATTCGGGAAATTATTAATTGTTAGTAGCCAAAATTAAGAGAAAACTCGGTCGTTAATATAACTAGAAACTAGTTATATTAACTGGCACTACGATCGCCCAGAATTTACTAGATGCGTGGCATCTACCGCTATGTACTTAGAAAACTATCCAGAGCTATTTAAACTGTTTTTGGAACACGCACCCGTTGCTGTAGCGATATTTGACCGACAGATGCGCTATATAGCTACCAGTCGCAGATGGTTGAGTGACTATAACTTGAGCCAGCAAAATCTGATTGGTCTATGTCATTACGAAGTCTTTGCCGAAATTTCTGACAAATGGAAGGAAGTTCACCAGCGTTGTTTAGCGGGAGCGGTAGAAAGTTGCGAAGCTGATAGTTTTGTTCAACTTGATAATTCTATCGATTGGGTAAAATGGGAAAGTCATCCTTGGCGCGATCGCCACGGTGAAATTGCTGGTATTGTCTTGTTTACTGAGGTAATTACTGAGCGCAAACAAGCAGCAGAAGAGAAGTTAAAGCAATATCAACAAGATTTAGAAACAAAAGTGCAACAGCGCACCCAAGAATTGCAAAAAGCAAATGCACAATTGCACGCAGAAATTATTGAGCGCAAGCAAGCAGAGATAGAAAGACAAAAGTTTGTCTCTCTAGTTGAAAATAGTTCAGACTTTATAGCGATGGCAACCCTTGATGCCGAAACGCTATTTCTCAACGAAGCAGGTCAAAAGCTTGTCGGAATTGAAAGCATTGAACAATACAAAAAAACAAATATATCGGATTACCATGCACCTGAAGATTGGACATATTTTCAAGAGAATATTGCTCCACTTGTTATTCAACACGGACGTTGGCAAGGGGAGTTTCGTTTTCGGCATTTGCAAACAGGTGCATTGATTCCCATAGAATACAACGTCTTTGTGCTTCAAGACCAAAAGACAAATCAAGCAATAGGTTTAGCCACAGTCACACGAGACATTACAGAACGCAAACAAGCTGAATTTGCCCTCAAAGAATCAGAAGCACGATATCGAGAATTAGCAGGTCGAGAACAGTTGCTTAATCGGTTGGCTAGCCAAATTCGTGAATCCCTTGACATAGATAAAGTTGTTGAAACTGCGATCCAAGAAATCCGAGATTTATTGCAAATTGATCGTTGTAGTTTTTCCTGGTTTGAACCAAGGGCAAATCCTCCTACTTGGGAAACAATAAAAGAAGCAAAAAATCCAGCTTTGCCTAGTTTAATAGGTTGTCATTCCATTGAGAAAGTTGGACCTGTGACTGATAAATTTTTAAAGCAAGAAATATTGCAAATAAATGATATAAAAACTTTTAGCGAACCGATACATCGAGAGTTTTTACAATTATTGGGAATAAAATCAGAAATTGTTTTACCGATTAAAACTCTTTCTGGTAAAATAGGTGTGATTGTTTGCGGTCACTGGGCTGAGACTCGTCCTTGGGCTGACAGTGAAGTAGAATTGCTACAGGCAGTGGTCGATCAGTTAGCGATCGCCATTAACCAAGCCCAACTCTACACCCAAAGTCAACAAGCTGCACTCACTGCCCAAGAACAAACTAAGCAATTAGAACAAACTCTGCAACAACTTAAAAAAACCCAAAGTCAACTAGTGCAAAGTGAAAAAATGTCTAGTTTAGGACAGTTAGTTGCAGGAGTAGCTCATGAAATTAACAATCCTGTTAATTTTATATACGGCAATATAGTTCATACCAATACATACATTAAAGAAATACTCGGCTTACTTCAACTTTATCAGCAAGCATATCCCGAGCCTAACCCAGAAATTATCGAAAAAATTGATACCATTGACTTAGACTTTTTAGTTTCCGACTTGCCAAAACTATTATCTTCAATGAGACTAGGAGCAGAACGCATTCGCGGAATTGTCCAATCATTGCGAACATTCTCCCGTCTCGATGAAGCGGAAATGAAAGAAGTTGACATTCATGAAGGTATAGAAAGTACCTTAATGATTCTCCAAAACCGTCTCAAACCCAAGCAGGATCATCCAGGAATTGAGGTAATAAAAAACTACACCGATATTCGGAAAGTAGTATGCTACCCTGGACAGTTAAACCAAGTTTTTATGAATTTGCTTGCTAATGCTATTGATGCTTTAGAAGAGTCAATGAAAAAAAACATTGGACAAATATCAAGTATGCAAATCCGGATTTCCACCGAAGTTTTAGAGAATGAACGTATTGCTATTCGCATCGCGGATAATGGCTTAGGAATGACTTTAGATGTGCAAAAACATCTATTCGATCCATTCTTTACTACCAAACCTATTGGAGTAGGTACAGGTTTAGGACTATCAATAAGTTATCAAATTATTGTTGATAGACATCGCGGTCAATTATACTGTTTTAGCGAATTAGGCAAAGGAACAGAATTTGTAATTGAAATCCCTATGTATCAAGCTGAGAATACCTGAGTAAGTAAGTGTTTAAATACCGTGTTAGCTACTTAGTTATTTATTTGTTGATTTACAATTGACACATAGATTTTAAAGGATTTATAAAGTTAGAGTGTAGAGTATTCATCCAGATATAGTCTGGCTGTGCTTTGCACTCTACATCTCATCAAAATTTTATATATTCATTATAAAGGTATATATTGTTTTGACAAATAGAGATTACTTTTACTTAAAAAAATTCCGATTTTTTTACTTAATTAATATTCCCACAAATATTGCTTTTTTCAGCGTTTTTACTACGGGAAAAACGAAATTATAAGCCTATAGTTGATTTATCCTCACAATCTGGACAAATCCTTTACTACACATTTAATAATTGAGAACCAATATCTAACATTTTTTAAGTGTGTGGTAATAAATATCTTTAATAGATTCATTTATTTTGGTTTATTTTTCAGATTGCGTTACCAACTTAAATACAGGAGAGCAAAATTAAACCAATATTCGGCTACTGTACTCATACTTTAATGACATCTCGCAAAACAGGAAGATAATTTTATGCAAGAATTAATGGCTTTCATTGATGAGCAAAAGCAAGAATTTGCCAAATTACCTTTATTTGATTTTATGCTAGATAAAAGCATAGACCTAAGACAAAGATTGAGTTTTGCTCCTTGCATGGCTCATTTTATCATGAGCTTTGGCGACTTAAATAAATATGTTTTTCGCGCCAATAAACCAGATGACAGAATTCAGGAGATAATTAATGGACACACTAATGAAGATGACCATCACTGGTCTTGGTTTATCACAGACTTAGAAAAACTAGGCTTTAACCCAACTGAGAATTTTACTGAAGCGTTGCAATTTATTTGGGGTGAAGAAACTAAAATTACCCGCCAGATAGCCTATATTGTTGCTGGATACACTTTACAGGCAGAACCTATCATCAAACTAGCAGCGATTGAGGCGTTAGAATCAATGGGAAATGTCTTTTTCTCTATTTCATCACAAGTTACTTCAGAGTTACAAGCAATTACCAACAAAAAATACATTTATTTTGGGGATACACATTTAAATGTAGAAACTGGACACGTTGTAAGTACACCAGACGGAGAAAAATTTATTGCAGAAATAGAATTGACAGATTCACAGCGTCAACAAGCTTTTGAAGTGGTTAAAAAAGTTTTTCAAATTTTCACGCAATGGACATACGAGCTTTTGGTGTATGCAAAGACACACAATTTAGAGTCAGCAAATAAAAAATCAGAAGCTACTCTGATGGTGTCTGTCTAAATATAAAGCGATTCTAAATTACAGCAATTTTCATCTTAAATGAACCACATTATTTTTAGCAGATCGCACTCGGAGCAAAGCCGATTTTCACTAAGGGCACAACCCACGTTGTGCCTCTTGCTATGCATATTTTACGCCAACGAATCGATGCAGCAACTTGAAATTACTGTTGTAAAATTAACTCTGGTGTCTCTTCTTCTGGCAAGCCGTAAATTGAGCGGTACAGTTTGACATATTGCTTCGCAGATTGATACCAACTGAAGTCTTGGTTCATACCGCGTTTTTGTAATTCCAGCCATTGCGGTTTATACCGATAGCCTTCCCAGGCACGAATCATGCAGGTAAATAAATCTAGCGCTTCATAGCGGTCAAAACAATAACCAGTGCCTGCCCCGTTGGTGGGGTCGTGGTGTGTTACAGTGTCAACTAATCCTCCGGTGCGACGGACAATTGGCACGCAACCATAACGCAAGGATAACATTTGGCTAATTCCGCAAGGTTCAAAACGGCTTGGCATTAAGAAGGCATCCGACCCAGCGTAGATGCGGCGAGCTAAAGCATCGTTATAAAGTAAGTAAGTTGCCATGCGTCCAGGATAACGCGATGCCATTTGCCACATTTGAGTTTCATAATTGCGATCGCCTGTTCCTAGCAACACAAATTGGGCATCTGTATAAGCTAAGAACCGATCCATAATTTGCAACGTTAAGTCAATGCCTTTTTGATCGACTAATCGTGTCACCATCCCGACTAAAAAGGCATTGCTATTAACTTCTAACCCCACTTCTTCTTGCAAAGCAATTTTATTCGCTTTGCGTTTTTCTAATGTGCCGGTAGTAAAAGTTTGGGCAATGTATTTATCATCTGCTGGGTTATAAATTTCGTTATCTACGCCATTAATAATCCCAGATAACTTACCGCTAATAAAAGACAGCAACCCTTCTAAAGTTTCACCGTATTCAAGTGTTTTGATTTGCTCTGCATAGGTGGGAGAAACTGTATTTACCTTGTTGGCAAATTGCACGGCTGCTGCCATCGTGTTATGTCCTTGCATATACCAAGGACACCAAGTAATTTTATCTAAATACCAACGCCACGGACCTTGATACGCTAAGTTATGAATCGTAAAAACCGTGGTAATATCGGGGTCTTGATTCATCCATACCGGAATCATCCCCGTATGCCAATCGTGACAGTGAATTATTTCTGGCTTCCAATAATTCCAGCAAAACTCGGCTGCACCGTTAGCAAACAATGTAAACCGCCAATGTTCATCATCTCCAGAGTAGATCCGCCGAGGCATGAATGCGGGATGTCCAAATAAATACAAGGGAACATCAGTACCGGGCAGAATTGTTTCATAAACTGCAAAGTGTTCAAACATGGCATCTCCCCACCAAATCGGTTCTTTGGGGATATCCATTTTGTCTGGCAACATGCCGTAGTAGGGCATGAAGATTCGCACATCATGCCCCATTTGTCTGAGGAATTTGGGTAAAGCACCGACGACATCACCCATTCCGCCAACTTTCGCAATGGGAGCTGCCTCTGCTGCTACAAATAGAATCCGCATGGTAATTTTTGCCACAAAGTCAGTAAAATATGGATCGCCTAACTCATGACTAAAAGTCGTAAAGTCTGCCACCGGGAGTATCCTTGTGACGAGCTTTGCACGAGTGTGCGGCTTGCATAAATCAAAATTCCACCCTACTTCTGAAGAAGCAACAGCTCAGGAGCCGCGTTGAATTTCGGTAAATATTTTATCCAAAATTTCCTGCGCTCCTTGTTGCCGCAACAGTTGTGCTAGTTGGATGCCTAGTTGTTCGGCATCTTTGGCAAGACCTGTGACGGTATCTTTGACAATATTTTCGCCATCGACGCTGGCAACTATACCAGATAATGTTAAATTATCACCATCTAAAACGGTATTTACACCAATAGGTACTTGACAACCGCCTTCTAATTCACGTAAAAAAGAGCGCTCGGCTAAACAGCGATCGCGTGTTTTTGAATGTTCAATACCTTTGAGTAGGGAGATCAATTCGCTATCATCAGCACGGCATTCAATACCTAATGCACCTTGTCCAACCGCGTGGAGAGAAATTTCTTTCGGGAGAATTTGATGAATGCGATCGCTCATTCCCAATCGCTCTAAACCTGCTACCGCCAAAATTATCCCATCATATTCACCCGCATCTAACTTTGCCATGCGTGTATTCAAGTTTCCTCGAATATCTTTAAATGTAAAGTGGGGAAAATGATGTCGCAATTGTGCTAGTCGTCGCAGGGAAGATGTACCGATTACCGCACCCTCTGGTAAAGTATCAATTTGCTTATCTTTGTGCTTTTCATGCACTACCAAAGCATCTGCGGGGTTTTCCCGTTCTGTAATTGTTGCCAGTACTAACCCGGATGGCAAGCGAGTCGGTAGATCCTTAAGAGAATGAACCGCAAAATCAATCTCCCGGTTGAGCATTCCGACTTCGAGTTCTTTGGTAAAAAGTCCCTTGTCCCCAATCTTGGCTAATGCCACATCCAAGATTTTATCTCCTTGGGTGGACATGGAATGAACTTCAAAAGTGATATCCGGAAAGAGTTTCTGAAGTTGTTCTTGTACCCACTGAGTTTGAACTAGAGCAAGTTGGCTTTTGCGGGTACCGATGCGAATTGTGCGTGGGGGACTGGAAACAGATAATGTCATAAATTGAGTATGTAAAACCAGGCTATTATTTTACTCTCATCTAGACTACCGCAGTGCGTGACTTGACGTGTGGCTATTTCCTTGATTCGAGTTAAGTTTATTTTTTAGTTTTGTAACTAGGTTTGATGAACTTTTGTAAAGTAATTAGCCAGAAGTGGCAATTATTTTATCAGGTAAAATTTTTTGTCTTGATGTTGTTTTGTATGGAGTGTGAAAATTTTTACCTTTTCCAGCAAGAAGGCTCACACTGTACCTGTACGGCTGTCAGTGTTGAGACGGCAGTCGCTCATGGGGGAAACCCCCAAGACCGCGCTGCCTCATGAATTGCGCGTGAGTTGACGACAGTCCTCTGACCAATGCAAGGGGTGCGAGGGAAGAGGACATGGAGGAAACAAACAAAATATTTTGTTTTTGGTAACACAATTGTCAAGATATACGCTACCGTGAAAATGTAAACACGGTAAGGTCGATACCCTTCGGGTTCGCCAGTTTGGCGGGATGGAAACCAACACCGCCAACTGGACTCACCATGTACAGAGCAATTAAAATTAGAATCTATCCTACTGATGAGCAAGAATCATATCTAGCTCAATGTTTTGGCAATACTCGATGGTTGTGGAATTATATGCTTGATGCCACTACTATTGCGTATAAAGAAACTGGCAAAGGGCTTTCTAAAGCAGCAATGGATAAATTGCTTCCAGGATTAAAAAAGGAATATGAATGGTTGGGACTTGCTTATAGTCAAGTTCTGCAACGAGTGACATTCAACCTTTCAAGTGCATTTGTCAATTTCTTTGAAGGACGTACTAAATTTCCTAATTTTAAATCTAAGCATGGTAAACAATCGATTCAATACCCCCAAAATGTGAAACTAATGCCAGATAATTCTGTGATTAAGTTTCCCGGTAACTTGGGAAGAGTGAAAACTGTGTTTCACTCATATCTACCACTCTTCAAATTCACGACTGTAACAATATCAAGAAATGCTGATGGTAGATACTATACATCTATTCTTTTTAATCAAGAAGATACGCCAGTAGTAGCAATTAGAGAAGCTATTGGAGTTGACCTTGGCTTAAAAAACTTTGCTATAACTTCAGAGGGTTCAAAATACGACCTCCCCAAAAAACAATTAGCGAAACTAGAAAAGAATAGGAAACGTAAACAGAAAAAATTAGCTAAAAAGACAGATAAGACTTCTGCTAAACGTCGTAAAGCAAAACGTTTTGTTGCAAAAATATCTAGCAAAATAGCTAGAGTAAGAGTTGATTTTCTACACAAGCTATCTCGCAAAATAGCATACGAAAACCAAGTGATTTGTGTAGAAGACTTGGCAGTAAAGAATATGGTTAAAAACCCTAACCTGGCAAAAGCTATCAGTGACCAAGGATGGGGAATGTTTCAAACCATGCTCAAGTACAAAGCTGAAAGATTTGGTCATACCTACATTGAAATAGGTAGGTTCTTCCCATCTTCTCAACTTTGTAGTGAAACTCTACTACCAATCCCCATGCTGCAACACGGTTATGATTCATTGGGAATTAGGTTTGTGGATTGTCCACACTGTCTTCATCAGCATGACAGAGACATCAATGCTGCAATAAATATTAGAAATGAAGGTTTGCGACTTTTGGCGTTAGGAACTAGCGCTTCTGCCCTTGGAGGGGATGTAAGACCAAAGTCTTCAGGACGTAAAAAATCCATGAAGGCTGAGGCAATCCCTAATGAATTGGGAAGCCTACACTCACCGCTTGCGGGAGTGTAGGTAGTTCACTCAAAACCCTCATAATTACATCTGGTAGAATTTAATTATGCGTTCCCCGAAACCCTTGATTAGACGTAAGCTAGCTACGTCTGGAACGTTTTTTATGGAGATGTCTATTGGTAGAGACGTTCCGGTGGAACGTCTCCTTCGATCAATTAGAAATTTTATCTGAATAGCAAATTTTTTTTAATATTGTTTTCTCTTTCTTCAGTATAAAATACAGCAAAATGGTAATTTTATATCTTTATTTCAGATTTTCGCATTTTTTGCTGAAAATTGTTACCAGAAGGAAAACCCCAAATCACAATCATGGGTAAACCTGCCGTGAGAGGGAAGTTTGCATTTTGCCTAAACGTTAGTAATAATTTGGATACTTATTATTTAGAATTTGTTTTTGATTTTTATGAATCGTTCCGCTTGTCTTATTTTTAATCCGGTTGCGGGTCAAGGTGATCCAGAACAAGAACTGGCACAAATTCGGGAAATATTAGAGCCAGAAATTGACTTAGATATTTACATGACAACTGAAGAAATCGGTGCTGACAAGCTGGCACAGCAAGCAGTTGAGCGCGGTGTAGATGCGATTATTGCTTCGGGGGGAGATGGCACCCTTTCAGCTGCTGCGACTGCGGTAATCGGTACTAATATTCCCTTTGGCATCATTTCACGGGGAACAGCAAACGCTTTTGCTGCTGCTTTGGGGATTCCTGATTCCATCGCCGCTGCCTGTGAGAATATTTTACAGGGAGGAACTCGCAGTGTAGATGTAGCTTATTGCAACGATAAACCGATGGTGTTGCTTGCAGGTATTGGTTTTGAAGCGGAAACTGTGGAACGTGCCGACCGAGATGCAAAAAATCGGTTTGGCATCATGGCGTATATTTTAGCAGGACTGCAAGAATTACGCGATTTAGAACATTTTGATGTAGAAATCGAAACTGATGACAAGATAATTAAAACGAATGCTGTAGCTGTGACGGTAGCAAATGCTGCTCCTGCTACTTCCGTTTTGGCTCAAGGACCAGCGGGAATTATTGTTGATGATGGGTTACTCGATTTAACTATAGTGGCACCGGTGAATAAGGCAGGAGCGATCGCTGCAACATTTCATCTGTTTCAAACCGCTTCTGCGGGTATCCCAGTCGAGCGAAATGACATCGGTTATCTGCGCTCTAAACAATTCAAAATTACCACCGAACCACCCCAAAAGGTCGTCTTGGATGGTGAACTAGTTGGAACAACTCCTATTGAGATTAAGTGTGTTCCCGCAGGTTTGACCGTTTTTGTGCCGAAGAAAGAAGAAGTTATACCTGTGGAAAAATTAGAGGGACTTCCTAATCTGACAATTGAGATGAAAGACACACAAGACACCCCATCGGATATTTAAGTTTAAATCTTTAGTATTTTTTTGCATTTGACATCGCAGTCTAAATGAACTGTGGGTTGTCCAGAACCCCAAGAGACGTAGCACTGCTACGTCTCTACATTCTTTTTCGCTTTTTTAAACCCAGAGTCATAAAGGGTATTATCCTACCACTAAACCCATGCCAATTAATTATAAATTTACAGCTTCAAAGCAAATTAGAAGAGAATTATAATTTGCCACTTTCGGATATATTTACCTCAACCTTAATGTAGATACAATTTTAATAACAGCTTAATAAGATGGGAGTAGTAATGTTACATTAAAATGTGATGCCTGCTACTTCTATGGCGTAATCAATACTTTGCATATTAGCAGACAGGCAAAAGATTGTTTGTCAAAGTTTTCTTTGATACTCATTTAAGTAACACGACTAAAACCAGAAAAAACTAATTCGTTTATTGTTTGCCTTGGGAATTTAATTTTTTTTATCAAATAAATAAGAAAAATTAATATAAATAAATTCCACTTTTTAGGTTCATTAATAAAAAAAATTAAGAAGAGGCTACATGAATGCGAAAAATATTAAACAAACATTTGACCTACAGCTAAAAGAGGAGGAACCGGGGAAACAATTATCTAAGAGCTTTGTGGTATTGACCGGGCAACAATTAGAGTTATTAAATGAAACTCTGAAGAGGTTTTGGGCAGAATTACAACAACAGCACGGGGTTATAGAAGAATTACGCTGTGCAAATGAGGCACTGATAGCGACTCGGAAGTATTTGGAAGAAGAACGACAACGCTATCAAGAGTTATTTAACTTTGCGCCGGATGGATATTTAGTAACAGATATTAAGGGTACAATCTCCCAAGCAAATCATGCTGCTGCCAAGCTGCTGAACATCGAGCAAAAGTATTTAGTAGGTAAAAAGCTGATTAGCTTCATTCCAGAGACAGATCGTCAAGCTTTTCGGGTTATGCTGACGCAACTTTATGGTGGTATGAAGCGATTGCAAGAATGGGAAGTACGTTTGTCTAGACGAGACAATACGGTTTGCGACGCGGCAATAACGGTGGTGACTGTCTATGATGTAAATAATAAGGCGATCGCTTTGCGTTGGCAACTGCGAGAAATCACCGCACGCAAACAAGCTGAAGAACAATTACGCGAACTGCAACTGCAAAATTTGCAACTAGTAGAAGCAGATCGTCTCAAATCACAATTTCTCTCAATCATGTCCCACGAGTTGCGTACTCCCTTAAACGCGATTTTAGGATTTTCTCATGTGCTGCTACGCCGATTTCGCCCTAATGTTGAGCAGCAACCATTAAACTTGGTGGAAAATATCTACAGCAATAGTAAGCATTTGCTGTCGTTAGTTGAAGATATTTTAGATTATACCAAATTGAAAGCCAAACGTTTGGAATTGGAGTTAGAAACGTTTGATTTGGCTTCCTTGGTAAAAACGACTGCTGAAGAAATGCGATCGCTAGCGGAACACAAAAATCTAGATTTACAGGTTTACTTTGCTCAACCGAGCATTTCTGTAGTCAATGACTCCAGCCGGATGCACCAAATTATTGCCAACTTGTTAGATAATGCGATTAAGTATACCGAATCGGGTAGTGTAGTTATTGAACTTATCGAACTACCCAAAGATAAGTTAGCGATCGCTGTTGTCGATACTGGAATTGGCATCGCTGAAAAAGATTTAAAGTTGATTTTTCAAGAATTTCGCCAAGCAAATCAGACTTTAGCTAGATGTCAAGGAGGGACAGGCTTAGGATTGGCAATTACTGATGCTTTAGTGCAATTAATGCAAGGAACCATCTACGTAGAAAGCAGTTTAGGGCAGGGTTCTACCTTTCGGGTGGAATTACCCCGCACTTTGGTAAAGTAGACATCGACCGCTCTTTTAATATGTGTTATCCAGAACCCTAACAGACGTAGCACAGAATCGTCTCTACATTGTTTTTTACACCTATGTTTAATAGGGAATATCGTGTTTATCCAAAAACAATTCCGCGATAAATTTCTGCGATCGCTAATTCGATCCCAACTGACTCCAAGGGAATCGATCGCTCTAAGTCGTTAAATTCACTAAGCAACCAACCTTGAGTTTGTTTGCTATAGCGTTCGACAAAAGGTTCATCCTGCTCGATTAATAAATATTCGCGAAAACTCTTAATAGATCGATACATCCGAAATTTACTTTCGCGGTCATAATTTGCTGTAGAAGGAGATAGCACTTCAACAATCAAAATGGGATTCAAGACTTCATCATGTCTGTCCCCATTCAGTTGCGGTTCACCTTCAAAAACCATCATGTCTGGATATAACCCACGTCGATGAGTGGGAATCCACAGTCGCAAGTCGTTGTTAATTGGCTCAAATTGAGTATCACGCAGAATAGAGGTAAAATAGGTCAAAATATTTCGACCGATACGGCTGTGTTTGAGCGATCCTCCAGGCATTGGTACGATTTCTCCATCACGATATTCGCTGCGTCCTTCTGCCTTTTTTTCGATCGCACGATATTCATCTAAATTGTAGCGGCGTTCGACAGTGGTAATCATGGGTCGTAAACGATCAGCAACAAAACTATTTTCTCACAGATTTGGGTGTGAATTGAAGAACGCGATCGCTCTTTTATTAGCTATCTTAAAAGGTGCGTCCTTCATGAAAATCCGGGAGTGAAGTTGCTTTGAAACTTGTATCCGATCCAGCGATCACCGACAAAATTCGCAAGATGAATCAGCGGGTACGATGGCAAGATCCGGCAATTGTCGAGCGGGGAATTGACCAAACTCGCATGGTGTTGGATGATAATCGCTTCACAGATCGAGAGTTCTCGTTTTTGGTTGTGGGTGATAGCGGTTCCGGATCGCACCACGGACACAATCCCCAACGAAAGGTAGCAGAACTAATGCTGCCCCATCACGACGAAAGTCGTTTTATGCTGCATACCGGTGACGTGATCTATTTAGTTGGGTCAAGCGAGTACTACCACCAGAACTTCATTAAACCTTACTGCGAATTCCTCGTAGGTGGCGAACATCCTAAGCATATCGCTTATGACGAGATGGTTTTCAAGCTGCCGATTTTACCCATACCCGGAAATCACGATTACTATAACTTGCCGATAATATTTGGTTTAGTGTCTTGGACAACACTGCCAATCCGTCGTTTACTCCAGTCCAAATTAGATATTGACGTGGGCTTGCATGGGTCAGGAAGAGGTGATGCCTATGCTAAAGCCTTTTTAGACTACCTCAAGGCGTTTCAGCTTCCGGGAGATTTAGCCCGTCATTTAGATGAACATTATACGGGAAAGACGGATACGGGGCGTTGTCTTAGCTACCAGCCAGGAAAATTTACACGTTTACCCAATCGCTACTATACTTTCCGCTATGGGGATATTGACTTTTTCGCTTTAGATTCTAATACATTTAACGATCCGCTGCCCATCGCCTCAACGAAAGAAGGTGAAGTTCATCGTCAAATATTGCAAAAACACCGCGAGGATTTACAGCAAGAGAATCAGCAAATTATGGAAACCATAGCCAAACTCAATCCTGAGAATCCAAGCGAAGCCGATCAACTTGACGACTTGCACGCAAAGCTGACACAAATTGAGGAAATTATTGTTGATATTGATAAACAATTAACCGCTCATAAAACCACAACGGTAACTGATAGCGAACAATTGGAATGGTTGAAGCGAAGATTAATTGAGTCTTGGAATACTAAGGAAGTGCGGGGAAGGATAATTTATTTTCATCATCCTCCCTACGTGACAGAGGCAACAAAATGGCAACAGGGACAGACTTTAGCGATTCGTAGCCGTTTGCGTCATGTGTTAAATGCGGTAGCTGAAGCGGTCGGTGCGGCAGCAAAGGGGCGTCCTTTGATAGATTTGGTGTTAAATGGTCACGCACACTGTTTGGAACATATTGAGACAGTGGAAACGGGAAGTGCTGATTCTGGTATTAACTGGATTGTTTGTGGGGGAAGTGGGTTTAGTTTGCGGCGCCAGCGAGTTGAAGGAGCCGATTTGGTGGAAGAGGATAAATTAGTTGCGCGATCGCATCTTTTTATCGGTCGCAACGGTCAAGGTTCTCAAAAGCGCAGACCTTACTCGTGTTTACGCATTGATGTTAAAGATGGTAATCCTCCCAAGTTTATTGTCCGTCCTTTGGTTGCAGAGTGGTATCAGCGACAATGGGGACATCCGGAAATTAAGCCGTTTACGATTTGACATCAGAGTGAAAAGAATTTAGAGACGCGATGTTTTTGGCGTCTCTACAAGCATAATTACATCGACCGCTATGCTTATTATGCGTTGCCGGAAACCCAAGAGACGTTCCGGCAACGCATAATTAAATTCTGGAGATGTCTAATGTCGAGATGCGACCGATCGCGTCTCTACCCTCCTTCGATCAGGTAACGCATACCCGAATTAGCGATGGAAATTATTTCCCCTGGTCAAACTTTTGGTGAAATGACCGAAAAAGCCACCAATTACCTCAATGCAAAAGTCCTGCGGGTTTGGGTTGTTGATGCTAAAGCTAAAACTATCACGATTTTCTACCCTGATGCCCCACCTCAAACTAAACGACGTGAAGATTCGCTCTTTCAAGGGTTGCAAATTACACCCCAAGCAATCTTTCAACAAGCAGGAATTCCGGAAATTAAGGAATTGGCTGGTACTAAGCAACTTGGGAATATCAGGCGACGAGGCAACTGATATCCCAACTTATGTTACATTCTAAAGTTGATGCGAAACCAGAAAAGCTTCAACTTCGGCTTTGGTTGGTTGAGAAGCGATCGCACCCGGTTTCATTGTCGTCAGCGCCCCGACAGCGCTAGCATAAGTAACAATTGCCCGTGCAATTTCCGGGTTCCTCAAGTTTTGGATACCATGAATGAGCAGTTGATGAATTAACCCTGCTAAAAAGCTATCCCCCGCACCGGTTGTATCAACTACAGGAATAGAAAAAGCAGGTAATTTGCCTTCATTTTCTCCGAGACAATAAGCACTACCATTTTCTCCATCTGTGACTAATACACCTTCAATTGAATCAAGACGATGAGCGATCGCTCCCGCATCTGTGGTATCAAATAACCATTCGGCTTCTTCTAATGCTAATTTGATAAAATCCACCCGCTTAAATAACGAGCGAATTTTCGCTGGGGCAATATCACTCCTTTTCCAAAATACCGGGCGCCAATTGACATCTAGCATAATTTTCAAGTCAAATTGTTCTGCTAAATCAAGAGCGCGGTGAATTGACGAAGCACTTTCAGGATATGCTAATTCCAAAGTACCCAAAACCAGAAAATCTGCTTCTTGAAATAGCGAATGTGATAATTCTTCACATTTTAGGTGAGTATCGGCAAATTCAGAAGTATCATATTCGCCAAAACCGGCAAAAGTGCGATCGCCTGTCTTAGAACGTGTAACGTAAACTTGCCGCGTTGGTGCTGTAGAATGGCGTTGCACCCCCGTTGTATCTACACCTACTTCTTTTAACAACTTTACCAGAGAATTTCCCGGTTCATCTTCACCCACACAACCGATAAAGCCTGCACTCGTTCCCAACTTCACTAAAGCACAGGCTACGTTCGCTGGTGCCCCTCCTGGATAAGGAGTCCACGATTTAACTTCTTCTAGCTCTAGCCCCAATTGATCGGCTAAACAATCAAACAAAACTTCACCTAAGCACAAAACACGGGGATTGCTCATTTCATTTTAGATTTTCGATTTGTCACTCTTGAATTTACAGTATAAAATCTACAACAATCTTTCTATTCTGTCGCCAGTTATTCACAGAATTAAATAGCCATTTTTGCTACTTATATAAGCTCTAGATGCTCCTACTTCGGAAAATCGCATAAGTAATTTTACGTCACTTGAAATATGTATAAGTATAAAATAATGTATATTTATTCCATTTAATTTGAGTCCCACAAATTTTAATTATAAAAAAAATATTGACAATCGTATTACTGCTAACACTTGAAATCCCTAGCTAGCAAAGAATCTTCTAGAATTAGAAAGAGCGATTGAGTAAATATACCAAGCGAGGATTGAAAAAGTCATGGCTGGTGGCGAGTCTCAGACCCCTGTTAGTCTGTCAGACAGAGAACTGCAAATTATCGATTTAGTAGCCACTGGCTTAACTAACCAAGAAATTGCAGGGAAACTGGAAATTAGCAAACGTACAGTTGATAACCATATCAGCAACATCCTCACGAAAACGCAGACAGAAAACCGAGTAGCACTTGTCCGCTGGGCTTTACAGTGGGGCAAAGTCTGCTTAAATGATGTAAATTGCTGTGCTCTACCTAATCCAAGCGATTAAACCCTAGTAGTGACGCGATTTATCGCGTCTGTCATCATAATAAAGGGCATGGGGCATAGGGCATAGGGCATAGGGGCATGGGAAGAATTGTATTAGAACCCGCATCACTTACAGCCGCTTGTTTAATTCCCACTCAAGAGCACTCCCCCACTCAAGAGCACTCCCCACTCCCCATTCCCCATTCCCCAACAAAAATTAGCAACAATCTACGGGCTGAAACGCTACATTTGAAACAAATCTATGTTGCTCCATTCCTTCGTAGGGAGAAGTGTTGCTATGAATACCTTTGCTTCTGCCAAACAAACCTCATCTTTCTTTGATTTTTTTAACTTTGATTTAACGGCATCAATGTCTGGAAAAGTTGCCAATGTCGATTTTATTGGCTCAGACTTTGGGCAACCCACACAAGATGCCGATTTACTCAAACAGCTATCCTTTGTACCAGGGTTAAAAGAAATTCTCATGTTGCGGCAGGTTCACGCCTTAGAACATGCTACGGTTTGGGTTCTGGGTCAATCAACTTCATACTTAAGCAATTTTCAAATTGATAACGAACTATTAAGCGGCTTATCTACCGAGGAAGGATTTTACCTTTATGGTGAAGTAAATATTAGTAACTTGCGACGTGCGGTAACACTCGCTTTACATCGTCTCACCAATGGAGAAGTTGATTTAGCCGTGCATCCGAGGTGCGGCACAAATGCATCAGTCGCTATGCTACTCACAGCTGGGTTAGCGGTGGGGATGCATTTGCTGCTTCCATTTCGTCCAATTGAGCAATTAGTCGGTTTTGGTTTGGCAGCTACCACAGCGGCTGAAATAGCGCCGGATATTGGTGCTTTAGCCCAGCGATATGTCACAACTGCGATACCTTTTAACTTGGCAATTGAAAATATTACCATCACTCGCGATATTTGGGGACGCGAGGCGCATTTTGTCAAGGTGCGCTGGCGGGAATAATATCGTATTTGGTTAAAGATTTATGATGATTGTCCGCAGGGAGCAGGTTGTCAAGGAATTTTTATCATGAGAAAACTTTATTTTTTATTACCTGGGACAGATGGCAAATTTGCCTGTGGTGGTCTTTGGGTAGAGTTAAATACAATTAAACTCGCTCAACAATTTTGTCATGCTGATGTTGTGACTTATCGACAAAGAGAGTCAGGTAAGCTTTTTTTAGAGGATGTGTTGAAAGAAAAAAATTTAGATGATGTTATTTTTGTTATAAGTTGGGGATTTGATGTAGCTAAACTAGCTCAAAAATTACAGCCACACAATATAATTTACCACGCCCACAGTGCAGGTTACGGATTTCAACTGCCGGCGAATATTCCCATCATCAGCGTTAGCCGAAATACACTCGGATATTGGGGACAAAATTCCCCACACTCTCTTTTATATTATTTACCAAATCAAATTGGTAATCAATTTCAAAATTTAAATATTCAACGTGATATTGATGTTTTAGTTCAAGCTCGAAAATCTTCTGAGTATTTAATCAAAGAATTAATTCCCACTTTGCAAAAGCAATGTAAAGTATTAGTTGTTGATGCTTATGTCGAAGATTTAGCAAAGTTGTTTAATCAAGCTAAAGTTTACCTCTATGACTCCGCAGAATATTGGATGCAACAAGCTGTCAGTGAAGGCTTTGGAATGCAACCGCTAGAGGCTTTAGCTTGTGGGTGTCAAGTTTTTTCGAGCATTAACGGTGGACTTTCTGATTATTTAGATCCGGGATTTAATTGCTCTAAAATTGCTGGATATTCAAAAGAATATGATGTAAAACGTATTTTAAAGGCACTTGAACATCCATCATATTCAATACCAGAAAATATTTTAGCAGAATATCGATTAGAAAATATTAATCAGCGGTTGCAAATAATTATAGATGAACTAAATTATTTTTTCGACCACAAAATGGATTACCCTAGCAATATCAAAAGTTTAACCAAAATGCATATCACAAAATTACGCATAAAAATAATTTTTGATAAACTGAAAAAAAAATCTTATAGGTAGTAAGCGCTTCAGCGCTTTCAAGTACTGAAGTCCTTACTACAGCGAAACTTAAACACAGGAGGTGTGATGAGTCGTAACTTGTTGGTGACGGGGGGTGCTGGATTTATTGGCTCGAATTTTGTCCATCACTGGTGTAAAAGTTATCCAAATGACCGAGTGGTGGTGCTAGATGCACTAACTTATGCGGGAAATCGTGGTAATTTAGCTGCTTTGGAGAAAGAAGAGAATTTTCGCTTTGTGAAGGGGGATATATGCGATCGCACTCTCATTGACAAATTACTCCAAACAGAAAATATCGACATAATAGCCCATTTTGCCGCCGAATCTCACGTTGACCGCTCAATTATCGGTCCCGGTGCTTTCGTGCAAACCAATGTAGTCGGAACTTTCACTTTACTAGAAGCTTTTCGTCAACATTGGCAAACAAACGAGAAGCCTTTAAATTATCGATTCTTGCACGTTTCCACAGATGAGGTTTATGGAAGTCTAGCACCAAATGACCCAGCATTTTGCGAAACTACACCTTATGCTCCCAATAGTCCTTATTCCGCTTCTAAAGCTGGCAGCGATCACTTAGTTCGTGCATATTACCATACTTATGGACTTCCAACAATTATTACGAATTGTTCCAATAATTACGGTTATTATCAGTTTCCAGAAAAGCTAATTCCTCTGATGTGCATCAACATTTTGATGGGTAAACCTTTACCAGTTTACGGGGATGGTAAAAACGTGCGAGATTGGCTTTATGTTGCTGACCATTGTAGTGCAATAGAAGTAGTGATTCAACGCGGCACACCAGGAGAAACTTATAATATCGGTGGCAACAATGAGGTAGAAAATATCAACCTTGTGCAGATGCTGTGTCAGTTGATGGATGAATTAGCACCTGATTTGCCGGTGCGTCCTTCCCAGAACTTGATTACTTTTGTTAAAGATAGGTTAGGACATGACCGAAGATATGCAATTAATAGTAATAAACTGCAAACTGAGTTAGAGTGGACACCCTCAGTAACAGTAGAAGAAGGCTTACGTCTCACCGTTGAATGGTATCTCGCTCATCGCCATTGGTGGGAACCACTTTTATCTGAAGAATATCAGACTTATTACCACAAAAATTATCTTCAATCTGCAAGTTAAATAAAACCGTAGTCAGCACAGAGAGTGCTTTCTTAAGCGCTGAAGCGCTTACTACAATCCCTAACATCACGGTTTCGTAACAATTAGTAACTTCAAGTAGCTTTCTTACTATCAAAGTTGTCAGTACTGGGTAACTTATCGTTAGATTAGAGAAACTAGGCTGGTGACTCACGCAGGTGTCGAATGCTGCAAGCAGAACAGATATTACAAAATCGTTACCAAATTCAACGTCAACTCGGCAATAATGGAGTTCGTCAAACTTGGCTAGCAACAGATTTACAAGCTAGTGATGTTGATAATTCTCTTGTTGTAGTTAAACTCCTTGCTTTTGGGGGTACTGTACAATGGGATGATCTCAAACTTTTTGAACGAGAAGCACAAATTCTCAAACAGCTAAATCATCCCCGCATTCCCCGGTATCTCGATTATTTTTGTGTCGATGACCGAACGCTTTGGTTTGGCTTGGTGCAACAATATATCCCTGGTGAATCGCTCAAAGAACAACTTAATGCGGGGAAAAGGTTTAGCCAAAAAGAAGTTAGAAAAATTGCTGTGGAGATTTTAAATATTCTCACCCATTTGCATGAGTTAAACCCTACAGTGTTGCATCGGGATATTAAACCGAGTAATTTAATTTGGGGTGAAGATAATCATATTTATTTAGTTGATTTTGGTGCAGTTCAAGATAAAGCGGCAAAAGAGGGTGTAACTTTCACTGTGGTGGGAACTTACGGTTATGCACCGATGGAACAATTTGGAGGTAGAGCGGTTCCAGCGTCGGATCTCTACGCACTGGGAGCGTCTTTAATCCATTTGTTAACAGGTACTGCTCCATCTGATTTACCAGTGCAGGAATTACGGATTCAATTTGCTGACCGAGTTAATCTGAATTCGGGTTTTGTCAGTTGGCTGCAAAAGATACTAGAACCCTCCCCAGAACAACGATTTACAAGTGCTCGTGAAGCTTTAGAGGCACTCAAAAATGGTCTTGCTCTCAAACGGGCTAAAAGCAATCAATTGCAGCGTAAAGAAATAATAAATAACTCTGGGTGCGGGATAAATAATACAACCGAAGAAGTTCCTGATGAGATTAAGGGGTGGAACTGGGGTGCATTTCTATTACCTTGGTTTTGGTTGTGGACTAATCAAGTTTGGGTAGGCTTGTTATGTTTTGTACCACAAACTGGTTTTGTCGTCACCCTGGCTCTCGGTGCAAAAGGTAATGAATGGGCTTGGAAAAGTAGAAGGTGGCGTAGTATAGAACAATTTAAAGAACATCAAAGAGGCTGGGCGATCGCCGGACTGATGATTGGCGCACCAATTAGTTTGCTAATATGGCACGGTGCGATCGCTTTTGTTGCCTCGATGCTGTAATCAAAGTTGGGAGTTGGGAGTTGGGAGTTGGGAGTTGGGAGTTTGGAGTTTGGAGTTGGGAGTTGGGAGTTTGGAGTTGGGAGTTGGGAGTTTGGAGTTGGGAGTTGGGAGTTGGGAGTTGGGAGTTGGGTGTTGGGAGTTGGGTGTTGGGTGTTGGGAGTTGGGAGTCGGGTGTTGG
>NZ_JAOWRF010000233.1:0-9027 GCF_025753815.1 Plectonema radiosum NIES-515
CAGTTCAATCTGAGTGTAGATTTGCAACGCAGAACGCCACACAAGATAGCCTTGGGGACTTAGGTGTAAGCCATCGGTAGAGAATTCTGGACGAAGATAACCAAGGTTATTGGAAAACAGGGGATGCAAGTTGAGATATTTCACATTTGCTTTTGTGGCTATATTTTGTAGCTGTTGATTCAATGAGCGAATGCGACTGTTCGGAATAGCCAAGAGTTTCTCTCGTCTTTCCCAAGTTGCTTCTTCTCCTCCATGTGGCAAAATCGACTGAACCACAATTTGCGCTTTTGGATGCACTCGTTGCAGGGAAGTGATAATTTGTCGCTGATTCTCTAAAATTGTCTCATCGCTTGCACCCCGGATGAGGTCATTAATGCCAATCATCACAAAAATTGTATGAGGCTGGGTGCGGTTAAATATATCTAATCTTTTCAATAGTCCTTCGCTAGTTTCTCCAGAAATTCCCTGATTTAGCCAATTTCTGTCTTCAGGTAATAACTCTGCAGGAAACCACAAGGAGAGAGAATCTCCCGCGAGGATGCTTAAATTTTGGGGAGGTTTCTCAGCAGCGACTTTAGCTTCTTTTTTGAGGACATCTACCCACTGGGGATAAGTGAATTTATGGTGAGGTCCTAGTTTAGGTGTAGGTGTGACTTGGGGTTGAGTGTTGTCCTTGACTGGTGTGGCAGTATGTGCAGACCCAAAAAAAGCGGTCAAACCCTGCTGTCGTAAAATTAGCAAGGCGATCGCTAACATCAGTATGCCGTTGATTACTACGGAGAAAAATGCCCAGGTAGGAAAAATTTTTGCTGGAGTAGACACAAGGCGCGATATTTACTAATTCTTTGAATCAGATTTTAGATGATTTAAATCGAATTAGAGCAATCCTCCGCAGATTTATGAAAATATCGAGCTTCATATCCCCGACTTATTTCATAAGCCAGGGATATTGTATGACCACGCTCTTCTAAACGGACTGCTATAGAGATCGTCAAAAGTCAGAAATTGCACTACCTATTAGTAACACTAATGCGCTCTCCGAATTCTTCGTTGTATCCTTCTTCACCATGTTCGTTGATATCCATGCCTTGCAGTTCGGCTTCTTCTTTGACTCGCAACCCGACTGTGACATCTAGAATCTTCAAAATAATCCAGGTGCCGACACCAGCAATGATATAGGCAATGGCAACGGCGATAATTTGCGTTACCACTTGACCGGGATTGCCAAACAGCAAGCCATTTTTACCTGCTGAGTTGACTGTGGTGGTGGCAAAGACTCCGGTGATAATCGCTCCGATTGTCCCACCGACACCATGCACGGGAAAGGTATCTAAGGCATCGTCAATATTGACTTTGTGCTTGAAGCTGACGGCATAAAAGCAAACAAAGGAGGTGATACCACCAATTAATATCGCAGCTAGAGGTGTGACAAATCCGGCGGCTGGGGTGATACCAACTAATCCGGCGACTGCACCTGTGGCTGCACCGACTGCTGTTGGTTTACCGCGCAAGACTTTTTCGAGGATGAGCCACGTTAAAGCTGCCGCTGCTGCCGCTGTGTTGGTGGCAACAAATGCGGCTGTTGCCAAACCACCTGAAGCTAAGGCACTACCTGCGTTGAAGCCAAACCAGCCAAACCACAGCAAGCCTGCACCCAACAAGATGAAGGGAACGTTGTGAGGAGGGCTGAGACGGTCTGGATATGTTCTTCGAGGTCCGAGGTACATGGCAGCGACGAGGGCAGAAACGCCGGAACTAATATGCACGACTGTACCCCCTGCAAAGTCTAGGGCACCCATTCCACCAGCCAAGCCCAAAAATCCGCCTTTAGCCCATACCATGTGCGCTAGGGGGGAGTAAACAAAGGTAGACCACAGTAGTACAAATAATGAGTAAGCGGTGAAGTTCATCCGCTCGGCGATCGCACCACTAATCAACGCTGGGGTGATAATGGCAAACATGGCTTGATAAATCATGAATGCCTGGTGGGGAATTGTCGGCGCATAAGAAACTATTTCCGCAGGGTTTGTGCCTTTGAGATAATCGGTTGTCTCTAAGCCGACACCGTTTAACCCAAACCACTCTAATCCGCCGATGAAGGGATTACCTGGTGCAAAAGCTAGGCTGTAGCCCCACAAAATCCAGGTGACTCCCACGATCGCCATCAGCACGAAGCTCATCATCAATGTATTCAGAATGTTGCGCGATCGCACAAATCCACCATAAAAAAACGCTAGTCCCGGTGTCATCAACAACACCAGTGCTGCACAAATCAGCATAAACGCTGTATCGGCAGATTCTTGAGCGCTACTAATCGCCGCGTTCACATCTGTGGGTGCTGCGAAGGCATTACCCATCAACGGTCCACCTAGAAGCAATGAGGCGATCGCCCCAATCATTAGAACTTTCTTCAACACTTCTTTTTTGTTCATGAGTACCAACAATTTTATGTTTTTCTCGCTATTTGAGTACTTTTTGATACTCACCTTTCTCTCGGAAGTTACTCAAATTTAGTTTCGGGAAAATCTATCTAAAATATACTCCTTTTTATAGTTGCAAAACTTTAAAATAATGTGCATATTATCAGTTTTTGGCATTTTTTGTTTCCCGCAATCGCATTTTCTGAAAAATCAACATTTCACCAAGAAAGTTTAAATTCTTTAGTATTTTTTTGAACAAATGTGAACTTTTCTCTTGATTAAGTTTACTCTTTTTGACTACACCAAAAATAGCTTAATCCTTACTACTCAAGTTGCTTCTGTCAAGATTATTGAAGTTAGTAAACTAATGTTACCTCTCTAGATATTACGGATATTTATCATCAACTATTATTATGTATTTTATATAACAGTCAAGTGTCCTTCATTGACTCTTTAAAATTATTATTTCAAAACATAATTTTCTCAAAGGATAACTGAGCATAAGCGATAAGATGTGCATAGTTTTTATGTATCTTGCTGCCAATTGGGAATGATTGCACTTCCTAGCAAGGGATGCCAGGGTCGAGTGCACCTACTTATTCATTGTTTTTTCTATTCCAAAAGCCGTGATTAATAAATTTAATTACCAGTCACAAAACTAAGTTTTATTCAAGAGTTGGGGAAAAATTATCTCATTCTTGAGTAATTTGATTTTGGGAAAAATTACTTTTTTTAATATCAACACCTGAAAATTATGCAATAACGCACAAACAGATCCAAACAGAATTCATCAGCATGATTTCTGTAGAAAACTTTCGGTGAATCGACGAATTAAGTTGATTGATTTTCTATTACGCCAATCAATACTTCTGTAGCCTTGAATACAATTTTTTGGTTTTTTCCGCTGCCAGCAACTACCGCAACTGCCAAGTCAGGTAACTATCCGTTATTGTGTCAGCATTTTCGGACATCGGTAGAGAAAAGTCAACAATTTATGAAATTTAAATAATATAAGTTAATTTTTTTTACTAAAATAGGACTTACCCACGCTCTCAAATAAAATATCATGTGTATAAAACGAATTTAGTCGTTCCAGGATGGATGACAATCACCAAAATATGGGTAGCGATCGCCAAAATATCGTCAAAAAATCAGGTTTTAATGCCGGAAATTCATACATCATATTTGGTCTTTTCTGTCAATGCGTAAGTCCTATAAAAAATATAATGCTGTTTTTATTAATTAGGAAACTTATTAAATTTAATACAAGATATTCAATTAACGAAAATATTGCAGTATAATATACTACCATAACTTTGCGGTTATTACATCTGCTGCAAATATTGCTGATAGCCTAATTGTTCTAACTTTGCTTGCTTTGCTATTACCGATTCGCAGAGATTTTGGCGATATTTTTGCACTTTTTCGAGTAATTCAGGTTGGTGGGTAGCGAGAATTTGAACTGCCAAAAGACCTGCATTTGTGGCATTACCTATTGCCACAGTGGCAACAGGGATACCCGCAGGCATCTGTACAATAGAATACAGGGAATCAAGTCCTTGTAAGTGACGACTGGGGACGGGAACACCGATAACCGGAAGTGGAGTTAAAGATGCAACCATTCCGGGAAGATGAGCAGCACCGCCAGCACCGGCGATAATTACTTTAATACCGCGTTGGTGTGCAAGTTGTGCGTATTCAACCATGCGTTCTGGGGTACGATGGGCGCTGAGGATGGCAACTTCGGTTTGAATGCCAAATTCTTCACAAATAGCGATCGCACCCTGCATGGTGGGTAAATCTGAATCGCTACCCATAATAATACTGATCATAAGAATGGGGAATGGGGACAAGGGGGACAAGGGGACAAGGGGACAAGGGGACAAGGGGACAAGGGGACAAGGGGGACAAGGGGACAAGGGGAAAAAATGCCCAATGCCCAATGCCCAATGCCCAATGCCCTATTAGCAATTAGCAATTAGCAAACTATCGTCATGAGCAAAGCAACACCCATAGATATTATCAACGCTAGAGTGCCGGGATACAAGGATTTGCAGATGCTCTTGGTACGTGAGGGTATAATTGAGCGAATTATACCAATGGGTACAGTTTTCAACTTTGTTGCACCTCCTGACTTAGAATTGCTCGATGTTGCTGGTGATTGGGTTTCTTTGGGTGGTGTCGATTTGCAGATTAACGGTGCGCTGGGGTTGGCATTTCCAGAATTAAAAGCTGAAAATTTCGACTTTCTCCAGAAAATCTGTGAATATCTTTGGGATGTCGGGGTAGATGGATTTTTGCCGACGCTGGTGACAACTTCGGTGGATAATATTCAGCGATCGCTTGCTGTCATGGCTGATTTTATTTCTCGTCAAAAAACAGGTTCCCAAATTCTCGGCATCCATCTAGAGGGACCATTTTTAAACTTGCAAAAGCGGGGCGCACATCCAGCAGAATATCTGTTACCTTTAACAATTGAAGAAGTAAAGCGAGTTTTGAGCGATTATGCTCAGATTATCAAAGTCATTACCCTAGCACCAGAGTTAGATCCTACTGGTGAAGTCATTCCTTACTTACGTTCAAAGGGCATTACCGTTAGTTTAGGGCATTCTCAAGCCACCGTCGCCCAAGCGCAACATGCCTTTAAACTGGGTGCAACGATGGTGACTCATGCTTTTAACGCCATGCCATTATTACATCATCGCGAACCAGGATTATTAGGAGCAGCAATTATTGAGCCTGATGTCATGTGTGGTTTTATTGCTGATGGTGAGCATGTTTCGCCTATTATGCTACAAATTTTAGTACGCGCTAGTTATCAAAAAGGACTTTTTTTAGTCAGCGACGCTTTATCGCCTTTGGGACTTCCTGATGGGGTATATCCTTGGGATACTCGGCAAATTGAAGTTAAAAACGGTACGGCAAGATTGCCAGATGGAACCTTATCGGGGACGACTTTACCTTTATTCGTGGGAGTGCAGAATCTGGTGAAGTGGGGTTGTGATGTAGAAACTGCAATAATTCTCGCAACCGAAGCACCCAGACAGGCAATTAAATTACCAGGAATTTCCCCAAATCAAAGAGCTAATTTATTACGCTGGCATTGGGATGAAGCGACAAAAGAACTCACTTGGCAGCGACTATTAAGCTAAATTTTGCGTAAACTGACATCTTGCACCTGACGATTAAAATCGCGGCTACTCGAACAAAGCAGGCACACGCAGGCTTCAAAACCGTTGATTTTCCGTTAGTCCGCGCAGGCGGACTTCGTTTGTATAGCCGCGACTTCCAGTCGTTTGGGCTGGGGGTGAGGTCGTGAAAGGTAATATATATCTATGTGGTTAATAATAGACTAAATAGACTTCATAAACCAATGGATATAGCTCTACTTGTTAAATTTCTCGCTCCCTGTCTACCATTTTTGTTGAAAGTGGGTAATAAAGCCGTAGAAGGGGCATCTGAAAAAGTAGGCGAAGATGTTTGGAATAAAGCCAAAGCTATTTGGGCTAAGTTACGTCCCAAGGTAGAAGCGAAGGAAGCAGCTAAAGAAGCAGCAACGGATGTGGCGCAAAAGCCAGAGGATGAAGATTTACAAGCAAGTTTGCGGGTGCAGTTGAAGAAGATTTTGGATGCGGATACAGCACTTGCAGAGGAAATAGCTAAGATTTTGCAAGCATCGACTGACAAACCCGGTGACAATATTCAGGTGAGTGCTAATGCTTACGACCAAAGTTCAGTGAAGCAAGTTGGGAAGATTGACGCAAACCAAGTGAGTTTTTAATTGAGTAGGGTGGGCAGGGTACTGCATAGTGTCAACTTAAGCTAAAAATGGCTTATCTGTTGGCTTTCTCACCCGCCCTGAAATGAATTTCAGGGCTAATAGCTAAAGTAAACTGAAGTTTACTATCATATTTTTCACATTATTTAGTCATCTTTAGATGACTTTAGCTATTAGCAAGGAAATTTATTTCCTTGCGAGACTGGGGTCTTACCTGAAGTTGACACTAATGAGTACCCTACCCTACAAATTTTCATGTTTTGAGTTCCGAACACCAACTTCCGAGTTCTGAACACAAAGTTTCGAGTTCCAAGCACCAAGTTTCGAGTTCTGAACACAAAGTTTCGAGTTCCAAGCACCAAGTTTCGAGTTCTGAACATGAAGTTTCAAGTTCTGAACACGAAGTTTCAAGTTCCAAGCACGAAGTTTCGAGTTCCAAGCACAAAGTTTCAAGTTTCAAGCACGAAGTTTCGAGTTCACAGCTAGAATATAAACTATAATTTTGACTTGCTGTAAGCAATGGCAGAAGAAGCCAACCCCAGTAACCCAAACAACATTGAAATGAATCTCACTGCCTACGGTGACAGTAAGGGAACTCAAGTAGGACAGATAAATGCAGCAGAAGTCAAGATTATTGTTGACCGAATAGAACCAATATTAGAGCTATTTCAACAAATCCCCAAACCAGAATCGCCTGGAGTTCTCAAAGCTGGCGACTCTCCCATAAGTTTGGCTTACTGGCAGGGACGGAAAACAGAAATCGCCCAAATACAGCAATGGTTAACTGATGAAAATACATTCCTAATTGGCATAGAAGGCATCGGTGGCACAGGTAAATCGATGCTGGCAGCTAAAATTTATGACGAAATTGAGGGTTTTCCTAAGCGATTTTGGGGTGATGTCCGTAATGGGGCAAGTTTTAGCGATTTAGCTAGGCAAGTATTGACAGAATTTGGCTTTCGGGTTCCAGAACAAGAAGCAAAGTTAGTGGAAGCGCTAGTTAAGTGTTTGCGTTCTGGTCAATTTTTACTGATTATTGACAACCTAGAAAGTTTATTACAACCAGATAGACAGTGGGGAAGTTTATTCTACGGCGACTTTTTCAACGCTTGGGTAGAATCTGGTGGAAATAGTAAGGTGTTAGTCACTACCAGAGAAAGACCAGAATTAAAAGGCTTTGAATGGCTAACCCTGAAAGGTTTGCAAGTAGAAGAAGGGGTAGCACTGTTAACTGCATTGGGCATTCGCGGAAATTTAGAGGAGTTTGTCGAATTGGTAGATGGGCATCCCCTACTGTTGAGCTTGGTAGCAGGTTTCTTAAAAGACGAATATCGCCAAGACCCGGATTTAAGACGACTAGCAGATTTAGGCTTAGGGAATTTACGGCAGTTGTTGACAGATGATCGAGTAGTGGGTATGCATCGCCTAAAAAATGTGGGGATGGTGTTGGTGTTGGATGCCAGTTTTGAGCGATTGAGTGAATTGCAAAAGGCTTTATTGCTCAATATTAGCGTTTTTCGTGGTGCAGTTGATAGTACAGCAGCAGTGGCAGTGTTGCCAGGAACTTCACAAACAGAGATTGAGCGAGAATTGAGGAACCTTGTTAAGCGTTCTTTGTTGTTAGAAAAACTCAATGGTAAGCGGTGGTTTGAGTTTCAGCCAGTTGTTTTAGAATATGCGCGGTGTAAAGCTGGTGATCAGGCAGTGGTGCATCAACAAGCCATTGATTACTATCGTTTGAATGTTAAACCAGCACCTTCTTGGCAAATTAGAGAAGATATTAAGGAATATCTAGAAATCTTTTATCACTCGTATCAACTAGAAAATTATGACTCGGCATTCGATGTATTAGACTTTTGCGGTGATTTTTTGACTTTGCGGGGCTATTACAC
Source organism: Plectonema radiosum NIES-515 (assembly GCF_025753815.1). Lineage (GTDB taxonomy): Bacteria > Cyanobacteriota > Cyanobacteriia > Cyanobacteriales > Nostocaceae > Hassallia > Hassallia radiosum_A. The sequence goes on from NZ_JAOWRF010000233.1 coordinate 8,091, forward strand.
TGACCAAGTTGACTTATACAGCCAGTTGATAGCAGCTTGGGAAAAAATCGGCGAGAGAGAAAACTGGAAATATCAGGCTGCTCTCACAAGCTTGGGCAATGCTTACATCTCTTTGGGGCAATACCAACAAGCGATTGAGTTTCACCAACAATCATTAGATATAGCCAGAGAAATCGGCGATCGCAATTCTGAAGGCAAATCTTTAGCTAATTTGGGTCTTGTTTATTTAAATCAGGGGCAATACCAACAAGCGATTGAGTTATTTCAGCAGTCAAAGCAAATAGCTACGGAGATCGGCGATCGCAATACTGAAGGCTTATGCTTAATGAATTTGGGTGCTGCTTACTTAAATCAGGGACAGTACCAAGAAGCAATTGAGTTATTTCAGCAATCAAAGCAAATCGCTAGGGAGATAGGCGATCGCAATTCTGAAGGCAAATGCTTAATGAATTTGGGTATTGCTTACTTATACCAGGGGCAATACCAACAAGCGATTAAGTTCTTTGAGCAGTCAAAGCAAATCGCTACGGATATAGGCGATCGCAATACTGAAGGCAAATCCTTAGGTAATTTGGGTAATGCTTACTTAAATCAGGGGCAATACCAACAAGCAATAGATTTCTTCCAGCAGTCAAAGCAAATCGCTACGGATATAGGCGATCGCAATTCTGAAGGCTTATGCTTAATGAATTTGGGTATTGCTTACGGCTCCTTGGGGCAATACCAAGAAGCGATTGAGTTTTTGCAGCAGTCATTGCAAATTGCTAGGGAGATCGGCGATCGCAATGGCGAAGGTAAATCCTTAATGAATTTAGGTGTTGCTTACTACTCTCTAGAACAGTACCAACGGGCAATTGAGTTCCACCAGCAGTCTTTGGAAATATCTAGGGACATAGGCGATCGCAATGGCGAAGGTAAATCCTTAATGAATTTAGGT
>NZ_JAOWRF010000233.1:9127-29876 GCF_025753815.1 Plectonema radiosum NIES-515
CGAAGGTAAATCCTTAATGAATTTAGGTGTTGCTTACTACTCTCTAGAACAGTACCAACGGGCAATTGAGTTCCACCAGCAGTCTTTGGAAATATCTAGGGACATAGGCGATCGCAATGGCGAAGGTTCTTCCTTAATGGGTTTAGGTGTTGCTTACTACTCTCTAGAACAGTACCAACGGGCAATTGAGTTCCACCAGCAGTCTTTGGAAATATCTAGGGACATAGGCGATCGCAATGGCGAAGGTAAATCCTTAAACAATTTAGGTCTTGCTTACAAGTCCCTGGGACAGTACCAACGGGCAATTGAGTTCTACCAACAGTCTTTGGAAATCAAGAGGGAGATTGGTGATATTCGAGGGGAAGCAAACACCTGGTATAACTTAGGTTTGTCATTAGAAAACCTCAACCGAGAATCAGACGCGCTGGGTGCTTATCGCAATGCCCGTGAACTATTTCAGGCAATGGGACTTGATGCTAATGTGCAAGATTGCAACAATGCGATTGAGCGTCTTTCTCAACCACAAAGCCTGTAATCTCCCATCGTGCGTTTTGGGGGTGGTTGCGTCAGTTGTGGCGTTGGGTACGCGCTTGGTTTAGGCGGTAAACAAAATTCATTCACTTATAATAAATCTAAGCTGTTAATTTGCAACTCCTTAATCACTTATGCAAAAACTAGAAATAGAACTTGATGAAGAAACACTTGCAAAAATCAACCAATTGGCACAAACCAATAATTGCCAAGTATCAGATTTAATTAAAGCAATGATCGATCATCTTACTCAACCAGAAGTTCTTAATGATTCATTTATTGGCAAATGGGCTAATGATTCTGAACTAGTTGATGAAATGGTTGTAGATATTTTCAAACACAGGAATTATAGAGACTAAAGTTCGTTGTGAGAAAATCTTTAATTGATACAGATATTTTATCAGAGATTCGCAAAGGTAAAAATCCTAAAATCAATGCTAAATCTATTACTTATAGAGCTATATGGCAACAGTACACAATTTCGGTAATTACTGTTTCTGAAATCATCAAGGGATGGAGGAAAATAAATCGCAATGACCGCATTCAAGAATTTTTGGCAGATTTATCTCAATTAGAAATTTTGCATTTAGACCAAAGCTGTGCAGAAATTTCAGGACTGATTCAGGCAGATTTAGAAAAAGCAGGACAATCAATTGGATTAGCAGATGTCTTAATAGCTTCTATAGCGATCAAAAATAATTTAGTTTTAGTAACGGGTAATACTAAACATTATCAAAATATCCAAGCATTAGGATATCCTTTAGTAATCGATAATTGGCGAGAATGAAAATTTTTGTTTGATGTTCATAATGAACGAGATTCAAGACTTACACAAACAAGCAATGGATTTTGCAGAAATGGCACAGGTATCAAGATAATCATTGACACTAATCTTTGGATTAGCTTTTTGATTGGTAAGGAATTGAAAGAATTAAAAAAATATTTATAAAACCACGCGATCGCTCTTGTCGATTCCCATCTAATGATACACTCATCACCTGACCCAACAGCGATCGCAGGGGTGAAGCTAATACGTGGTTTAACCAGGGTGGAATATTAGTAGATGTCAATCATCAATCAGACACGCTGGGTGCTTATCGCAATGCCCGTGAACTGTATCAGAAAATGGGATTTGATGCTAATGTGCAAGATTGCAACAATGCAATTGAGCGTCTTTCTCAACCACAAATGCCTGTAGTCCCCCGTCGTAGGTTTTGGGGGTGGTTGCGTCGGTTCTGGCGTTGGGTACGCGCTTGGTTTAGGCGGTAAAATAAGGTGTAGAAATAGTAATGAACGTAAATTTAAGACAGAAGAATATTTGACACTATGTTACAACATACCTATCAACTACCCTTGACATTTGAGCAAATTCTTACCCTAGTTAAACAACTTTCTGATTCAGAAAAGTTGTTACTTAGCAAAGAGCTAGAAAAAGAAACCTTAAATAACAAGTTAACGCAGTTACTAGAAGTATTTCAAACTGATGAATTATCTCTAGAGTAAATTACAGAGGAAGTAGAAATCGTCCGTTCTCAAATTTATGCCAGAAAACAAAGCAATCAAGATCATCATTATTTTTGGGAAATCATAGTTTCAAATTTATGAACAGCAAAACCATAGATATAGGTCAAGCTATATCTAAAGATATTGCAGAGTATTTCAACTTTCTCTCTCCTGGAGATATTAGACTGAAAAATTCAAGAATAGGAATTGAAACAATTCTTTATGAATACATCGATTGTGGACGCTCTCCAGAGGAAATTGCCCAAACATATAAGTCAATTTCCTTAGAACAAGTATATGCGACTATTCTTTACTATTTGCAAAACAAAGAAATTGTCAGTGTTTACATGAATAACTGGCTAGAACATGGTCATAGAATGAGAGAAGAACAGCGACTTAATCCCCCACCAGTATCAGAAAAACTCCGCCAACTCCGAACTGCAAGACAAGCCAAAAAACAAATACATGACGCTGAGATATCTGATTGATGAAAATGTCAATCCTCTATATCCAAATCAAATTAAACTAAAAGAACGTGAAATTTTTATCCAGGTAGTAGGAGAACCAGAAACACCACCGAAAGGAACACTCGATCCAGAAATTATATGTTGGTATGAGGAAAATAATTTTATATTAGTGACAAACAACCGCACTTCCATGCCAGTACATTTAGCTGATCGTATTGCTGTGAATCGTCACATACCAGGAATTTTTATTCTAAATCCGAATTTAAGTGTTGGTGAAAATATAGAATAATTAATATTAGTTGCTTTAGCTTCAGAAGATGGTGAATATCAAGACCGCATAGTTTATTTACCTTTGCCATAATATTAATATTCATAACAAAAGCGCACTTTGCATCGGGAGCATCCCAGTTTTGCAAAAAGCCCACAGGCTATAAGCCTTGGGCTATACAAACGAAGCCCACCTTCGTGGGCTAAGAGTTCTTCTAGCCCACGAAGGTGGGCTTGGTTCTTCTAGCCGCACCCTTCTAGGGTGTCGGGTAAAATATTTGTTCAAAAGTGGGATGCTCCCCTTTGCATCTTTGTATGAAACTCTATCACAAAAAACTTGTGAAAGCGATCGCTCTTATCGGTTCGCATCAATGCTCGATAGATACAGTTATCGACTGCCGCAAAAGCGATCGCGCAGAGGGAGATATTATCCCACGCAAACTTCAAAACCGTTGATTTTCCTCTTAGCCCACCTCCGTGGGCTTCGTTCGTATAGCCAAGCCACTGCGTTGGGCGGCTCTGCCGACTTGTTCGCGCAGCGTCTCCCCTTGGGAGAAGCATGTGGCGTGCGACTTCCAGTCGCTAGGGCTGCAATATCTGAACCGTTGATTTTCCTCTTAGCCCACGGAGGTGGGCTTCGTTCGTATAGCCGCGACTTCTAGTCGTTAGGGCAGTTGAGTATAGAAAAATTTAAAAGAGCGTTCTTGACGGTTGTTATTAATGATATTTTTAAGCATTGGGAACCCATGAAAATTCAACATGAATGCAACCGACGATAAAACAATTGTTAAAAATTATTTCAATTCCACAGGCTTCGATCGCTGGAGACGTATTTATGGTGATGGCGAAGTCAACAAAATTCAGCTAGACATCCGCAACGGACATCAGCAAACCGTCGATACAGTCCTTAGCTGGTTAAAAGCTGATAACAATTTAGCCGAAATATCAATCTGCGATGCTGGATGTGGTGTGGGTAGTCTTAGCATCCCCCTAGCGGCAGATAATGCGAAAGTTTATGCCAGCGATATTTCTGACAAAATGGTGGGTGAAGCGAAAGATAGAGCTTTAGAAACTTTAGGACAAAAAGAAAATCCGACTTTCGCGGTTCAAGATTTAGAAGCCTTGAGTGGTAGTTATCATACCGTCATTTGCTTGGATGTTCTCATCCACTATCCCCAAGAAAAAGCAGACGAGATGATTTCGCATTTATCTTCATTAGCACAGTCGCGGGTAATTCTCAGCTTTGCGCCGAAAACCTTCGCTTTGAGTATACTAAAAAAAATCGGCAGCTTTTTCCCAGGACCGAGTAAAGCAACTCGTGCTTACTTGCATCGTGAGGTTGATGTGGTGAAAATACTAGAAAAAAACGGCTACTTCGTCGAAAGACAGTCAATGACTCGGACTCGCTTTTACTTTTCGCGAATATTGGAAGCTACGCGTAAGTGAGGTTAAGATTGCGGCAAGATAACTTTTATATTTTGCCGCAATTATGAACTTCCTTACCAAAGTAACTGCTGGGTTCTTGCTTATGAGCGGATTTATCTGTTTGATGGTCAGTGCTTCTGCCTTATCGGAGTTACCAGATAAAGACCAGAATACCTTAGAACAGGAAGACGCGACAGATACTTTTGTTGGAGGAATAGCCCTCGGTGTGCCATTAGTAGCAGGGGGAGGATACATGCTTTGGGGATTGCGTAGAAGAAATGAAAAATTGTTACGCGATCGCCTCGATTCTACTTTTTATCAAATGCTGAAAGCCGATAATGGTAGAATTACCATCTTACAGTTAGCGATGGAAGCACAACTATCTGGGGAACAAGCCAAGCAATACCTGGATCAAAAAGCTAAAGAATTTAATGCTACTTTTGAAGCCAGTGATCAAGGCAACATTAGTTACCTGTTTCATCTTTGATATTATGTCCACGCTCATTAATAGTAATAAAAATGCTGCAACGGTCGTAAAGACGTGACGACGGAACGTCTCGACAATATGTGCGCTCTGCCAGACATGACATGAGATGTCATTTTTATTTCCTAGTCCAAGCTCCCCAGTCCCTAGTCGCTGCTTTCTTAGTGGAACATGTAGGCAAGTGAGGCTAGAATCACAAACAAAGTTCATCTTTCAAGTGGAACTATGAAGACAGCAGGAAAATTAGCTTCTGGGTGGCTGCTTACACTCGGATTTATGTTTATGACGCTATCAGCCTCAGCACTCTTTAACAAAATCGCTATAGAGAAAGCATCTCGGCGATTACCCGTAGATTTTGAGGAGCAAGAATTTGTAGCTCAAAATACTACCTATCCTGATAATAATACTGTTGTAGGCGGTTTAGTTTTTGGCGTTCCTACTTTAATTTTGGGGGGATGGCTAGCATTTGGATTGTACCGTGAAAGTCAGCAAGAGAAAAAAATGATTAATCAACAGGTGAGCGATCGCTTGCAATCTCTTTTTTATCAAATGCTGACTGAAAATAATGGTCGCGTCACCGTTTTAAGCTTTGCAATGCAGTCACAGCTACCAGCTGCGGTTGCCAGAGAATATTTAGATGAAAAAGCGCAAGAATTTCATGCTAACTTTAAAGTAAGCGAGGATGGGGCAATCTCTTATCATTTTGATGTTTAAACCTTAAGAGAGCGAAAATGGGATAACTCCATGACGCAAATTTTTTTGAGTATAGGTGCTATTTTAGGCGGTTTGTCGGTTGCAAGTGGTGCGTTTGCTTCTCATGCATTGCGGGATAAAATTAGCGATCGCTCGCTGGAAATTTTTGAAACCGCCGCTCGTTACCAAATGTACCACGCTCTGGCATTATTGTTAGTAGCACTATTGTTGAGCATTTACCAACAATCGGAGCCACCGATTTTATTAGCGAGTGGGTGGCTGTTCGTCATTGGGATTGGTTTGTTCTCAGGTAGCTTATATGCTCTGTCGTTAACAAATGTAAAAATATTGGGAGCGATCGCACCACTCGGAGGTGCAGCTTTGATTGCTGGTTGGGGTGCTTTGGCTTTTGCCGCTTGGAATTTAAAGGATTAAATAAAGTTAGGAGTTATAAGTTAGGAGTTAGGAATTAAGAACTGCTAACTTATAACTCTTAACTTATAACTAAACTTTACTTATGGTGTTGCATAATTGAAGTATAAATTCGAGTTTGCGCCTGCAAGCTTGAGGCGATCGCGTGATTGAATTATCAAGGAATACACCAAAGCTTCATTCGGTGAAAGTAAACTTGGTTTTGTGTGCACAGACATAACCAATAGACAACCTATTTGAAAATGAATGTAGAGACGTAGCACAGAATCGTCTCTACAAGGGGTTCAGATAACGCATCATTAAATTCGGTCGATGTCTAATAGACATCGACCCTGCATGAGTGCTCCCTATCCCCCCCTCTCCCCCTCCTCTTCCAAGCGTCGCACTTGGATTTGGTGCAGGCGTGGTCCGGTGACTGAAATGACAGTAAACTCGAAATTGTCATAATTGAAGGTTTCCCCCATAGAAGGAATTTTTTGCAATTGGTAGAGTACAAAGCCACCCAATGTCTGATATTTTTTAGTTAAAGGCAAATTGATGTGCAAGACTTCGTTAAAGTCTTCTAAGTTGATTTGTGCTTGCACCAAATATGTCTGTTCATCTAACATCTTGATTAACAAGTCGTCGCTAGTTTCGGCTTCGCTTGCGTCGCCGATAATTTTGGCTATAACATCTTGAATCGTTACTAGTCCCACAGTACCGCCAAATTCATTCACGACGATCGCCATTGCTGGTTTCTCTTGCTGCATCCGGGGCAATAATTCACTTAATGGGGTATGTTCTGGGACAAACCGTGCTGGACGCATCCAAGGCTGGATATGTGTCTGTAATGTCAGCTTGTTAATCGCTAAAGGTTCTGCCAAATCTTTAAAATAAATAATGCCACGAATATCGTCTAAAGATTCGCCGATGACAGGATAGCGAGAGTGACCAGTCGCTACCATTACAGTAAGCAATCTACTGAAGGTGGCATCTTTGGGCAAAGCGATAATGCTGGTGCGGGGAACCATCACCAATTGTGCTGTTACATCACCAAATTCAAACACATTATTAAGCAATTCTCGCTCCGAAAGCTGCAAACCAGTAGATTCTCGTTCTGTAGAGATAATCAGTTGCAGTTCTTTTGAGGTAACAGGTGGTAGCCAGCTTTGTCCTGTATACTGAATGCCAGACAATCGCATGATGGCGCGAGTTGATTGGTTGAGAATCCAGATAAAGGGGCTGAAAAATCGGACGATCGCTTTGACTGAAGGTCCCAAAAACCGCGCTAGCTGTTCTGAGTAGAGCATGGCGATGGATTTGGGACATAGTTCCCCTAAAATAATTTGTAGATAAGCAATTAAGAAAAAAGCTATGGGGATTGATAGGGAATGAGCGATAAAAACACTCGTCCGCATAGGTAAAGGCAATGATTCCAGCCATGAACCTACTAACCCGACAATTGTACTTTCGCCAATCCAACCCAAAGCCAAGCTAGACAAAGTAATGCCTAACTGAGTAGTGGATAGCAATCTATCTATACTACGTTGTAATATTTCCACAGCGATCGCCTGAATATCACCAGCCTCGACTAGTTGCTGAATACGCGATCGCCTCACTGTCACCATCGAAAACTCGGCTGTTACAAAAAAAGCATTGATGGCTATCAGCAGCAGCACTGACAACAATCGCAGCCCCACATCTGTCAAACTTAAACTAGGAAAACCAATCACCGCCAAAGTCCGTGTACAACTGACGCTCCTATGAAAGATAATCTTGAGATTAGGGATTGTTAGTGCTTAGTTGTTGATTGTTTACGACCAAACTGGCGATTGGGGACTGGAAAGAAAACAATTCAAAAAAACAACTTTGAATTAACTATATCCCCTTGTCTCCCCAGTCAAGAGTCCCTAGCTCCTAATCCCTAATCTAAGCGTCCTCAATCCCTATCTCTCGACAGGAATATTTGGCACTTCCAGTTTCAATTTTTGATCGGGATAATCAGTCAAGGCAAGTGAGATACGCTTCACATCATCAAGCAAAGGGGTAGGAATACTTACTGTACCAGAAAATGTCGGTCCATTTCCAGGCAATTCTGCTGGCAAGCCTTCGGTGCTAGCGCTTAAAGTCCGCCCTTTGTCATCAGTAACATCTAAAAAACTGTATAAAAAACGCACAGAATCGGCACCTTTATTCTGCATTTTTACGCGAAGTAGCAAATCACCGCCAGAGTAGCGAGCAGATTGTACAGAAATCGTTACTTTCTCGCTTTCAGCAGTAATTGGAAATCCAGCTTGGGGTTTTTCTTCGGCTTGAGTCGGTGTTTCCTGAGGTTTTGGCTTACTGGTATTTTCTTCGTCCTCGTCATCAGACTTTTTCGCTTTCGCAGCCTTGCTCTTACCCTCAATCCGGGATTTAACAATTTTGAGGATTTCTTCCTCTCTTAATAATGTTACCGCTTGATGTTGGGCGCTGTTTGCCTTAGTGCTGGCGAATTTGGTTGTGGGACGACCATCTGGGGTTGTCACACCCTTAAGTGCGGAACTCCCCAAAGTAAAGCCCCAAAACGCGCTTACAGAACCTGCTCCCAACATTAGGGTTAATAAAATCAACGTCAGAAATACAGTGGAATTTAATTTCATCGCTCTCGAAGCTATTGCCGCTATATTAATCTAAAAGTATTGAAGCTCTGTACTTCAATTTCTAAAAGACTTAATCAATATTAGTCTGCCCTATTTCTGTGTCAAATGATGTAGTGTGAAGTACCCTAAGTTCCGCTATGCTTCACTTAATTATTGTTTGGCAATTCTCCTAACTTCTTGAAAAATCGCGTAAATGCAGACTCTAAATCTTTCAGTGTTTGTTGTAGTGATTGGGAGTTAACTTCTTTGAGCCATTCAAATTCAGATTTTAAACTAATCAATAACTTTGCCCACTCCTTGTAACGCAGGGATTTTTTCGACTCAGCGTCAACATCCGTGGTCACTCTCAAAAAGTAATTGTAGACAAACCTAGAACAGCCAAAACACTTTGCCAAAAATGCTGACTGCTCATTATTCGCATAGATTCTCAATTTGTCAGCTTTGTTTCCCATTAGGTAGATTCTACAACACTTATCTAATTCAGGTCAATTAGTTAAGTGTTCTAAACTTTGCCCTGTCTTTCATCCCCAAGCTCCACTTTGTTTTGCATGGGGTCTTCCCGACAGGATGATAAAATCTGCTAAACTATTGTAGAGAGTTCACAGGCTGTGAACTCATGCTAAAATCAAGTCGTGAGATTGCAACAAAACGCTAAAATTAGCAATAGGGTTGAACTAATAACTCATAGCAATCCCAAACTTAAATAAGCGCCTTTGGCCGATTGGGGAGGCAGCGAGCTCATAATTCGCTTTCAGACTGGTTCGATTCCAGTAGGGCGCATCCAATCATGATAAATTTAGCATTGCATAACCCTGGGATCAATCCTAGAGACGTTTTGGATCAATCCTAGAGACGTTTTGGATCAATCCTAGAGACGTTTTGGATCAATCCTAGAGACGTTTTGGATCAATCCTAGAGACGTTCGGTCCGGAACGTCTCTACAATACGTTTAATTTTTGACACATATCACAAAATTATCCCGAAAATATATAATGCCAAAAATTTTGGACTTTGGTCAATAGTCATGAAAATCATGACTATTGATTTAGCGTAGCGGCATTTTACCGAGGTGGTACAGTCTCAAACCTAAATTCAGTGCCGGTTTTGAGCTTGTTGGAGTTTAAGCGAGGAGACATCATTAAGGATGTATTATAAGGATTGGGTAAATCTGGCGTGCGAATATATGGATCGTTGCCAACTTGCTGATTGAGAACGTCGCGATAGACAACGTTAACCAACTCAGCATCACGCGCTATTTCGCTTTCTGGAAAGGAATTGCGGAACAACGAACCCGATCCAACCAACCAGTCTATTTGTCGCCTAAAAGTGTTGTTACCGTAGAAATTGCGATCGTTTTTAAAGAAAGCTCGATCAAATACTTCATTTGGTGATTCATAATTAGCTGTCCCCTTGTCATCGGCAAAAGCTGGGATGCTAATGCTCGCAGCTAGCAGCACTAATAAACCGCCAACAGCTTTAAATTTTATACCCATATTTATGACTCCTCAATATGATGGGCGAATCTTAACTTATGCTTAATTTGAGAACTTTGATGAGTTCAACCTTTGGTGTAGCACAACTTTTAATGTTTTGTGATGAATTATCAAGCTGAAAATCTTTCCCCGTCTGACTTGTGGGCATCTACTGCCGATTTTAATATTCTGCACCAACAGTTGCTAGATTTATTTTGCCGACTTGCCTATCAAGAAGGAGATTTTATACTTTCTTCTGGGCAACCGAGTTCTTATTACATCAATGGTAAGCAGGTAACACTTAATCCTCAAGGTGCTTTAGCGATTGGTCGCATTCTTCTATCACGACTACCAGAAAACACGCAAGCTGTCGCCGGTTTGACATTAGGTGCAGATCCAATTGTCACAGCAGTGAGTGTGGTTTCTGCGTATGAAAATCGACCAATACCCGCTTTAATTATTCGCAAAGAAGCTAAAGGACACGGCACAAAAGCATATATTGAAGGTCCGACTTTGCCAGAGAATGCAACAGTAGTGGTTTTAGAAGATGTTGTGACTACAGGGCGATCGGCAATGAAAGCAGTTGAACGACTTAGAGAGGCAGGTTATACCGTAGGTCTAGTAATTTCACTGATAGATCGTTTACAGGGTGGTACTGAGTTTTATCAGTCGGTGGGGTTGAAGTTTCAGACGGTGTTTACAATTGAGGATATTCAGCAAAGGTATCATCAGCTTGCTGATTAAGGTGCAAGAGTGGTCTTCTAAGCGAGCATCTCATATCATGTCAGGTTTATTACCTACCGTCGTAGAGACGTTCCGGACCGAACGTCTCTACGACGGTAGGTAGGTTTTTATTACAGTTAATTAAACGGATATGATATCACACTGTTTCTCTGCGACTCTCCGATCTGGCGTGAGGCAATAAAATCTTTAACAGCACCGAAAATAGCCAAGAATAGCATCTAAAATCTAATTTTTGCCGGATTAAAATCCTAGCTTGGGATAGATTTTTTCTAGTTGATAAAGAGCTATTACATAAATGGTGGTTGAAATTAACTTTCATCAGTAAAAAGTTTTAGTTCTGATGATTCTCTAGGTTGATGACAACGATCTGATTGTGGCACTAACCTATAAAGTCTCAATCTGAATATTACCCAAACTTAGCCTGATTTTATTAAGGTGTAGATTTATGTTTAGTTTATTTCGTTGGTCATTAGCAAAAACGGCTTTCTTCGCTATCAGTATAATAACCGCAACAATTACGCCGATAACAATAAGCGCGATCGCGGAAGCTCAAACTACCCCAACCGAAACTCCAACTCAAACCCCAGCCCAAACTCAAACAACCACAAGCTTTAGTGATGTATCATCTGATTACTGGGCGAATCCATTTATTCAAGCTTTAGCTCAAAGAAACGTAATCAGCGGCTTTACTGATGGTACATTCAAGCCGGATCAACCTGTTACCCGCGCTCAATTTGCAGCGATGATTCAAAAAGCTTTTAATCAAACTCCGAAGCGACAGTTAAGCCAAGGTGCATTTAGAGATGTTCCAGCTAACTACTGGGCTGCTTCGGCAATTCAGGAAGCTTACGAAACCGGATTTCTGTCAGGGTATCCGAATAACTTGTTTTTGCCAAATCAGCAAATTCCTAAAGTTCAAGCGATCGTTGCATTGACAAACGGTTTGGGTTTAAATGCTGGGGATACTACAACAAATGTGTTGAGTACCTACTATTCAGATGCGGCAGAAATTCCAGCTTACGCTGTTAATAATGTCGGTGCCGCAACTCAAGCTAACTTAGTTGTCAACTATCCAGAGTTGAAAGTATTGAATCCGAAAATGTCTCTGACTCGTGCAGAAGCAGCAGCACTTTTATATCAAGCTTTAGTCAGACAGGGACAATTACAACCTCTTGCCAGTAACTTTCCGGCAGCTAACTATATTGTAGCCGGAAGCGCCAACGGCACTCAAACAAGTACAAGCACAACGACAACCACAACAGGAAATACAACCAACACTGCGACCACAACATCTAGCAATATCGTAGCTTTTGCTGGTTCTACTAGTTCTTTTTCAACTCTGACTACTGCACTCAAAGCAGCAGGTTTAACAGAAACTTTACAAGGAAAAGGTCCCTATACAGTCTTCGCACCTACTGATGAGGCATTTGCAGCTTTACCTCAAGAGACTTTGCAAAAGTTACTGCAACCGCGCAATAAAGAAACGTTAAAACGGATTTTGACATACCACGTCGTCAACGGTCAAGTAACTTCGGCGGGAGAAGTTAGAACCCTTGCAAACAAATCTGTAAATGTTCAACTCGATAGTGCTAACAATCAAATTACAGTCAACAATACTAGAGTAATCCAGCCGATTCAAACGAGCAACGGTGTGATTTACGCGATTAACCAAGTTCTGATCCCACCCGATGTTAATATCAGTCAGCTAAACAATGAAGTTTCCCCCGGTAGAGCTACTCGTGGTGGTTCCAGCTACGTTGGGGTTGCTGGAAATATTGGTCTTGGTGGTGATTCAGCTTTGAGCGAACCTAACTTTGCGGTAATTAGCAAACTCGGACTGACACGCAACTTCTCAGTACGACCCTCAGCGGTGTTCGGTGATGATACAATTATTCTAGTTCCTATCACTTTAGACTTTGCACCTAGAACAGCAGATGCGGCAGGACGAACATTTGGGATATCTCCTTATGTAGGTGCTGGAGTTGCGATTGAAACTAGCAACGATGCTGATGTTGGTTTATTGCTGACTGGTGGTATAGATGTTCCTTTAGGTTCTCGCTTTACGGCAACAGGTGCGGTGAATGCAGCTTTTCTCGACCAAACTGATGTCGGATTGCAGTTAGGAGTTGGTTTTAACTTTTAAGTACGTAGTAAGCACGAAGAGTGCTTGAAAGAAAGCGCTCTTCGCGCTTACTACATTTCCTACCAATTCCACATAAGTGAGTTGTCGTCTAAACGATCGGTGACAATGCGTCCGATCGCATCGATTTCTTGAAGTTCATCTTCAGAGAGTTTCACGTCAGCAGCTTTGGCATTAGCGATCGCTTGAGAGGAGTGTCGGGCACCTGCGATCGCATTAGCTTGGGGTTGAGAAATTAACCACGATAGTGCTAACTGAGCTAAAGTACAATTGTGGCGTAAGGCGATCGCACGCAATTTATCTAAAGCTTGTTGAGCGCGTTGATAATTTTCCCCTTGAAATAGTTTATTTTTCGCACGATTATCTTGGGGGTCAAATTTATGATCTGCCCCAAATTTACCTGTTAATAATCCCTGGGCTAAAGGTGAATAAGCAATGATAGATATATTGTTTTCTACACAATATGGCATTGCGTCTTTTTCTACTTGTCGCCAAAATAAAGAATAAGGCGGTTGTAAACTATCAATGCGTCCATATTTGCTGGCTTCTTGCAATTGAGTGCCGGAAAAGTTGGAAACACCAATAGCGCGAATTTTACCTTGTTCTTTCAGATGATTGAGGGCTTTCATTGTTTCCTCAATCGGGACATTTTCGCTATGAAATGAGCCTGAGGGCCAATGAATTTGGTAAAGATCAATATAATCTGTTTTCAGATTTTTTAAAGAGCGATCGCAAGCTTCAATCACTAAATCATATTTGAGATGGTTGGCAAAAACTTTTGTCGCATATTCGACGCGATCGCGTACATCTGATAAAGCTTCAGCCACAATTTGTTCTGAATGTCCTTCACCATATACCTCAGCAGTGTCAAATGTGGTAATACCCGCTTCAAACGCTCCTTTTATGGCTTTAATTGAGTCAGCATCCTCAATTCCTACCCACATTTTTTTTCCCGCTTGCCAAGTTCCCATCAAGATGGGTGTGATTTGCACGTCCGATGTCCCTAAACGTCGCTTTTCCATATTTTATTGACTGATAAGGCTTTTTTTCTTTTATGCATATGTTCTCATTTTATTTCATACTTGTAAAGTAAAAAAACTATTCTATCTGCTAAATTATTCCTCTAGACTTAGATAAAGCGGTTCAGCCTTTATCAGATTTAATTAATTACGTCAGTTTCTCACCGGGGCGTTTTATTTTGCAGTCCGGAAAAGTGAAGAATATCTCTAAATATATTTAGATATATTCTTTGTTTATGCGGTAATTTTGCTTTAGTTATATTTAGAAGTAAGGGACAGCAGAAGTCAAATTAATTTGTAGTTGGTAACACATCTTTTTTTCGTGTCTTGATAGTTTTATTACTTATTCAGATATAGATTTTGAAAAAAATGTTATGATGTTAATCTGCTAATTTTTCCATAGACAACAGAAATAAATGGAGCCTTGGCAGAATTATTGATTAAGTTCTCTATCATTTGCGACTATGTTGATTTTCTATTGTTAACTAGGAATGCTTCTTGACTCGCGGCTACACACACGTCTACACCTAGCAGCGAGAGTAAACCTACTATAACTATTAGTCTTTCGATTAAAACATTAGTAAGTATTTATGCCAAAAACTACAATCCATGCTCTCAAAGAATGGGCAGTTGCCGTCAAGGCCTTAGAACAGGGCGAGACTATTATGCTACTACGTAAAGGCGGCATTCATGAACAAGGTGGACGTTTCCGAGTTGCCCATGAAGAGATTTTGCTCTACCCAACTTATGAACATCAACAGTCTTTTCTGCTGAAAGCTGACTATGCCTCATATGTACAGCCAGTGACATCTGGTTGGCATCCAGAAACAGTGCCAATCGGCAGTTGGGCAGAAATTACTGATATTTTACCAGTTAGTGACGAGTCAATTGTCAAAGCATTACTGCCATTTTACATCTGGAATGAGTATTTTATTAGCGATCGCCTGATATGGAAAGCGCGTCAACCACTTTACATTCTGCTGCTGCGGACTTACAAATTAGCCAAAGTGCAAGAAATTCCCTATTGCCAAGAATACAAAGGCTGTAAATCATGGATTGATTTGGCACAGACAATTAACTTGCAACCCGCTGAACCAGCATTATCTGACTTTGCCTACAAGCAGTTAGTAGCAGAAATTCGCGGCATTGTTGGTGACAAGTTGTATGCTCCATCGTTTTGACATCATGTGGAAATAGGGGATATCTAAGTGGTGAAGCGCGATTTCGCCACTACTTCTGGGGAGCAAAATCAAGGTTGGGACACTGACAATATTGTTTGCAGGTTAAATTTTGTTAAGAAATAGTAGCTTCTAATACATACAAATAGCGAAAACCGCAGATAAAATTAGAGAAATCTTACCCTTGGAAAAATCCTAGGTGAAGATTTTTGTTATAGCTGTTTTCTTTGCAGCTTCGGGATGCCAGGGATCTATGCTTCATAACATAGATTAGTCGAAGCATTTAACTCGACATGCGACCACAAAACTAGGCAAAGAAAAATTACCCCACAAGGGTGAGGTAAAACTTGACATAAGTCTGTCATTATGCATTTAAAGAAAATACGAGGAGTTTGCCATGCATCGACAAATGTGCTGGTTATCTAAGTTTGGCGGTGATGGAGAGAAAATGTTACATTTGCAGACCGCACCTAATCAACCGTGGCGTCCTTACACAGCTTTTCCGCAATATGCAGTAGCGGATTATAAAATACAAGGCGGTTCTTTGGGTTGGGCAACTTATCAAAAGCTTTTGAAAGCAGGCTGGACTCTGGTAGATAGCGCACGGGCAAACGAGTTTAGCAGTTACTCGGCTGAAGTTAAAAGTTAGGAGTCATACCGTTTTACTTTCAGGTTGAGACAAATGACGGCAGGGGGCAGGGGAAAAGAGAATGATTTGTATCACAGATGAGCGTGAAATGTTGTAACCCCACCGACTTGCGAGGGAATTTTTAACCAACTCTTCGGCTGCGTCTGCGATCGCACGTCCCTCTTGAGGTGTTGAAAAATCGCTTTGAAGCCAATACCCACCACCAGGGCAAACTGAATGAGATTTACCAGTGTCTTAACGGGAGTCTCATGACTCAGTAAGAATTTATGGTGTTGCTGAATTGGGCTTAAATTCATCCCCCAGAGTCGCGCACGGGCACGGTAGAGGGGGCATTGGGAAGAGGGTTTTCGCTCCTCGTTGCCCTATGCCCAAGAGGGCTTCTGACGATTCCTGCCATCCCAGCTGCCCTGGGATGGCAGGAATGGCTGTCTTCTGTGAATTTTGTAGAAGCAATTCATTAATTGTTTCAAAGAGGGCTAAATCGCAATGGTGAAAATGAATAGACATCTCCGGAGTCATACGTAGAGACGTAGCACTTGGTAGTCTAATCAAGGGTTTCGGGCAACGCATAATTAATTTATACCAGACGTCTAATAGACATCTCCGGAAAACAATGTAGAGACGCGAAATTTCGCGTCTCTTGGGGTTTGGATAACGCATATTTAATTTTCGGAGATGTCTAATGTAGAGACTATTCTGTGCTACGTCTCTTGGGGTTTGGATAACGCATATTTAATTTTCAAATAGGTTGTCTACTGCACAGATGCACCTATGTCTCATGCAACCTCTGCACTTGCCTATTTGCGTTGATACGATCAAAGGAAGAAATTAAGAAACAAGAGTGTGGTCTAAATACATGAAAATTGCTGTAATCAAACGGACACTCGTATTTACGATATATTCTCAGCCAATAATCGAGCATCCGTAGTTTCAAGGGAGGGTTGGAAGCCGGAACAGTTTTAGTACTTATGTACGATGCGTAAGTCCTATAATAGACATCTCCGGAGTCATACGTAGAGACGTAGCACTTGGTAGTCTAATCAAGGGTTTCGGGCAACGCATAATTAATTTATACCAGACGTCTAATGGATATTCAGATGTGGAATACCGAGAGATATTATCGTATGCCAAAGCTTTTTAGGAAAAAATACAAGACTGATTTAATAGACATCGACCGAATTTAATTATGCGTTGCCCGAACCCCAAGAGACGTAGCACTTGGTAGTCTCTACGTATGACTATGGAGACGTCCAATACACTAATACGATAAAACTTATTTGTTTACTTGGCAATTATTAACACAAAAATCTGCTAAACTCCAACTTTTAGAGATTAAATGAAAATAGTCTGAGTATTGGAAATTTGCAAGGGGTCGCAAAGTGGCTGATGATGATGATGTAAACGCACAAGAGATTGATCCGAGAGACTTTTCATGGTCTTTCTGGTTCACTTTGCCAATTTACCCATATGGTAGACGACGGACAATTCGCAAGGAAGTAGTTAAAGACACAATTTGGACTTTTGACCAGCTTCAGGGGATTTTCTATGTTGTTGTGCCGATTCGGATGACTGTTGTTAAGCTTAATGAAGGTGGTTTGCTCGTTTATGCACCGATCGCACCCACACCAGAATGTATCCGGCTAGTTAAAGAGTTGGTGACACACCACGGCGATATTAAGTATATCATTTTGCCAACTATTTCTGGACTAGAACACAAAGTTTTTGTCGGTCCGTTTGCAAGATGCTTTGGGAATGCAGAGGTATTTGTGGCTCCACAGCAGTGGAGTTTCCCTGTAAATCTGCCACTAAGTTGGCTGGGTTTGCCTTCTAAACGTACTTCATTACTTCCAGAAGACAGCAGTACAACCCCGTTTGCGAAGGATTTTGATTATGCGATACTCGGTCCGATTTATTTGGGAGTGGGTAAGTTTGCCGAAGTTGCATTTTTCCACAAGAAAACGCATACTGTTCTTGTCACTGATTCAGTTATTTCAGTACCAGAAGATCCGCCGGCGATCCTACAATTAGATTCATATCCTCTGCTGTTTCATGCTAGAGACAAGGCAACTGATATCGTTGCCGACAATCAGCTAAACCGTCGTAAAGGATGGCAGCGTATCTCTTTATTTGCTTTATATTTTCAACCTGCCGTGCTGGAAGTACCTGCATGGAGTGAAGTGTTTCGCAACGCTTTCAAAGCACCGGAACGCTCAAAGAAAGCTTATTTCGGGTTGTTTCCCTTTCAATGGAAAGAAAATTGGAAGCAGTCTTTTGATGCACTACGTGGAGATGGTCGTTTATTTGTCGCACCAATTTTACAGACTCTCATTCTCAATCGCGCACCCCAAGAAACTATCGAATGGGCTGATAAGATTGCTAGCTGGGACTTTCAGGAAATTATCCCCTGTCATTTTGATGCCCCCATTAAAGCACAGCCGTATCAGTTTAGACAAGCTTTCTCGTTTTTAGAAAAGCAGTGTAGTAGTTCTCTTTTGCCGGAGGAGGACTTTATATTACTGAAGAAAATCGATGCAGGTTTACATAAGAGTGGTATAACACCACCAGCAAAGGATAGGGTTTAGAAGCTTTTTTGAGGGCTGAAGCCCTCACTACGAAATATCCTTAAAAGGGGGTATGTGTTTGTAAATGCACAGTTTGTCTCGTTTGCGGATGCTGAAAGCGAAGTTCTCTTGCGTGCAGATATAATCGATTGACAACAGCATTGCATCCATAAAGGCGATCGCCTAATATTGTCATCCCAAGTCCTCTAACATCGGCAGCGTGGACTCTCAGTTGATGGGTGCGTCCAGTTATTGGTATAAATTCTACACGGGTGTAGTCTTTTTCTCTCGCAATTACCTGGAAGTGAGTTAAGCTGAATTTACCGCATTCATCGACTTGCTGATAAGGACGATTTTGTAAATCTGCGGATAATGGTAGTTGAATTACACCTTCATCAATTGTCAGTAAACCGGAAAGTAGAGCTTCATAAACTTTGTGAATTTGGCGTTGCTGAAATTGCTGGCTGAGTTGACGATGAGAAGAGCGATCGCGTGCCAGCAAAAGTATACCAGATGTTTCTTGATCCAAACGATGCACAGATGTTAACGTATCACCATCAGGTAACAAATTACGCAAGCGAGTCACAACACTATCTTGGCGATCGCGATAACGACCAGGTACTGAAAGCAGTCCTGGAGGTTTATTTACCGCAATTAGCCATTCGTCTTCATAAACAATCGGTAATACCTCTCCCCTACCCCTCTCCTGCAAGGAGAGGGGATAAATTTCTCCCCCTGACCTAGCTCTTAAGGGGGTAGGGGGGTTAGGTCTTAATCCTGACAGCAAAAACCCCATCAATGGCTGACACCGTTCCAGACAAGCACCGTAAAATTCTCCCTGGATTTTGTCCTGATTCACCGAGGATGCACCCCACCAAAACTCAGCCATTGCCAGGGGTTTGAGGTTATGTGTTGCCGCATAGTGCAGCAACTTGGGAGCGCAACAATCTCCCGTTCCAGTGGGTAAGTTATGTGGTATTAATTGCTGCAAACATTTTGATTGACCTAGAAAATTTACTAGGGTGTAAGCTGCGTGCATCTGCGTTTGAAGTTGGCGGGAAAGTTGTTTGCGCTGTTGTTTCAGTTCGCGAATCTGTATGTCTGCGGTTTCAATTATCGACTTCAGCGGGTGCAATGCTTCATCTTGTTGACGTTTAAATCGTCGTCGTTCAATTTTCTGCTGACGACTTTCTTCATCGAGTTGTTCAAGGGCAATTATTAAAGCTTCTCCAGTTAGGGTTTCGCAGAGTATCTGACGTTTTTCGTGTCGTTGCTGTTTATAATTTTGATGGCGATCGCTCAAAGAAACCAACTTAATATCAAACTCGCTTTTAAGCGTTTCGTATTGCTGCCTTTGGGGAAGTTGCTTTAAAGTTATAATTTCCTGCTTTATTGCTTCCAATTCAGCCAATGTGCGAGCTTCTTCTAAAGCTACTTCATCACGTCCCGAAATTGGCGGAACCCAGCCCTCAACTATGCTGTTACCATTGAGAAGACCGGAGAAAGCTTTTATGACCCGTTGTTCGCCTAATGGTAGTTCTACTAGCAATATTCCATACATCTTACCTTCACCACAGTGTAAGTCATTTTGGGCAAGATGTTGCATTAAATTATGTGCGATCGCTTCTACCAAAGAAGTGCGTGGTAGTCTGAGTAGTTCGCCACCTTCAGGAGAGCGCCCTTGATAATAATAACTTGGAGATGAGTTACTGACTGTATAATTGTCAATGAAATCTGAAAGCTGATGAAGAAATACCATTGAGCGATCGCAGTCAACACAACCATTAGATTTAATTGTGCCATAATCGGCGATCGCGATCGCCTAACCTCTGATTAATCGCGATCGTTCAGCAGCGATTTTTCTCACCGTCAGAGCGATCGCATTAGACATCTCCAGAAAACAATGTAGAGACGCGAAATTTCGCGTCTCTACAAGGGTTGTGGACAACGCATAGTTCATTTTCGGAGATATCTATTAGACAACCTATTTGAAAAAGAATCTAACGTTAAATTTAACCTCTCTACAAGGGTTTTGGGCAACGCATAGTTCATTTCTGGAGATGTCTATTTGAGTTATTCAAACTTGACCAGGCAAATCCAACGCAATTAACAAAGCTTCATTTAATAAAATCATTGTTTCATCACTAAGCACTCCTCGTAAACCCCAAAAGCGAGTTTTGGATAATACCCGTACCTGATCTGCCATTGCGATAGAGTCGTTGGTTAATCCTCCGTCTGGCGTTTGAATTAATACCTGAGTGGGATAAACTCGTTTACCAGCTTTATAAGTAGTGCAAGGAACAGCCAAAACCACAGGACTATAAGCAGCGATCGCATCTCGGCTTACTATAATCACAGGGCGAGTTCCACCTTGTTCAGAACCTTCAACAGGTTCAAGTCGAGCATCATAAACTTCTCCCCTCCTCATATTGGGGATTCTGCTATATAAAACCTAGACAAAGCTAGACTTTACTTTCTACTTCAACGGGAGCATGGGAGCGGTTATCCCTCAGTAGACTTAAACGCTGTAGCCCAACGCCATCAATAAAATGCTTAAGATTTT
>NZ_JAOWRF010000193.1 GCF_025753815.1 Plectonema radiosum NIES-515
TAGAACTCAAAAGCTGACATCTTAACGACAATCACCAATTCCAAGAAGAAGCAATTGAAAATGCATAAAAAAATTAACAATCCCAAATTTTATATTTTCTTACCCCACACCCCACTCCCCACTCCCCACTCCCCACTCCCCACTCCCCACTCCCCACTCCCCACTCCCCACTCCCCACTGCGTCACATTTTTCGGTAGGATTAATATTCCGCGCTTCCACATCAAACTGCTATGCTCAATCCCAATCTGGATGACATCCAGTTAACAAAAGACGATTACGAACGCTATTCCCGACACCTGATTTTGCCAGAAGTCGGTTTAGAAGGACAAAAACGTTTAAAATCCGCTAGTGTACTGTGTATCGGTACAGGTGGATTAGGTTCGCCGTTGCTATTGTATCTCGCAGCAGCGGGTATCGGACGCATTGGTATTGTTGACTTTGATATTGTCGATACTTCCAACTTGCAACGACAAGTAATTCACGGTACATCTTGGGTAGGTAAACCGAAGATAGAATCTGCAAAGAACCGCATTCACGAAATTAACCCTCATTGTCAGGTTGATTTGTATGAAACGCGCTTGAGTTCTGAAAACGCTCTTGATATAATTCAGCCTTACGATATCGTCGTGGATGGTACTGATAACTTCCCCACACGGTATTTAGTAAATGACGCTTGCGTGTTGTTAGATAAACCCAACGTTTACGGTTCAATTTTCCGCTTTGAAGGTCAAGCTACGGTATTTAACTACGAAGGTGGACCGAATTATCGTGACTTGTACCCAGAACCACCACCACCAGGAATGGTTCCCTCTTGTGCAGAAGGTGGCGTACTCGGAATTTTACCAGGAATTATTGGTTTAATTCAAGCAACCGAAACTGTTAAAATCATTTTGGGCAAGGGTGAAACTTTAAGTGGACGCTTAATGTTGTATGATGCTCTCAACATGAAATTCCGGGAGTTAAAGCTGCGTCCCAATCCAGTACGCCCAGTAATTGAAAAGTTGATAGACTACGAACAATTCTGCGGTATCCCACAAGCAAAAGCAGAGGAAGCGAAACAGCAGATGGAAATTCCAGAAATGACGGTGCAAGAATTAAAGCAGTTGTTAGATAGCGGAGCGGATGATTTCGTTCTGCTCGATGTCCGCAACCCCCATGAGTATGAAATTGCCAAAATAGAAGGCAGTGTTTTAGTACCATTACCGGATATTGAAAACGGTGAAGGTGTGACAAAAGTTAAAGAATTACTCAACGGACATCGCTTAATAGCTCATTGTAAGATGGGCGGGCGATCGGCGAAAGCTTTGGGTATTCTCAAAGAAGCCGGAATTGAAGGGATAAACCTCAAAGGTGGTATCACAGCTTGGAGCAAAGAAGTAGATCCGGGACTTCCAACGTATTAATTTTTCAACCCAGAGGGAGACAGAGGGGAGCTATTTGGCAGGGACTATGCTCTCTGCCGATATAGCGTAACGCGAAGTTATTTCTCTTTGGCATTAGACAACCTATTTGGAAAACAATTATTGTGACGTAGCACAGAATCGTCTAATCAAGGGTTGTGGACAATGCATATTTAATTTTCAAATAGGTTGTCTAATCTGTTATTCCACAACCAACATTAATAGACGTCTCCAGAAATTAATTATGCGTTGCCCGAAACCCTTGATTAGACGTTAAATTTAACGTCTCTACATTATTTTTCAAATAGGTTGTCTAATCCAAGTTTTGCAAACCCATCGCAATCTTACTATGCTTTTCAATCTGCCCCATCACCTGTTTTGCTCGTTGAATCACCACCGCAGGTAAACCAGCTAATCTTCCCGCTTCAATACCATAAGACTTATCAGCGCCTCCTGGCTGAACTTGATGCAAAAAGATAATTTGGTCAGGTAGCTCCTTCACCGTCACCTGATAATTAGCAACATTCGGTAACATTGCCGCCAACTCATTCAATTCATGGTAATGTGTAGCAAAAATGGTTCGCGCTCGAATATCCACCGCTAAATATTCCGCCACCGCCCAAGCAATAGAAAGACCGTCAAAAGTAGCCGTTCCGCGTCCAATTTCATCTAATAATACAAGCGATCGCTCAGTCGCATGATTAAGAATATTCGCCGTTTCATTCATCTCCACCATAAAAGTAGATTGACCCGTAGCCAAATCATCCACCGCACCCACCCGTGTAAAAATGCGATCGCACACCCCCAACCTCGCTTCATAAGCAGGCACAAAACTCCCAATTTGCGCCATAAGTTGTATTAAGCCCACCTGCCTCAAATAACAACTCTTACCACTCGCATTTGGACCCGTAAGGATGATTAAATCTGGATGGGGAGAGGGGGAGAGGGGGGGAGTGGGAGAAGAATTCCCCTTGTCTCCAAGGAGTCCCCTTGTCCCCTTGTCTTCCTCCTTGGCGATCTTGGCGTCTCTGCGGTTCGTTCCTCCCAACTGCGTCGAATTCGGCACAAAAAACCCCGCAGGCAAAGACTGTTCCACCACCGGATGGCGCCCATCCACAATCAAAATCTCCCTTCCTGCAACCATCTCCGGACGGCAGAAACCTTGATGCACCCCCAACTCAGCCAAACCGCACAACACATCAGCTGCCGCTACAGCACGGGAAAGAATCCGAATTACCTCAGCATGTGTACCCACCTCATCCCGCAAAGCTGTAAAAATCTCATATTCCAACTGATTTAAATCATCCCGTGCCGTGAGAATTCTTGCTTCTCGTTCCTTCAATTCCGGGGTGATGTAACGTTCCTCATTCGTCAGCGTTTGCTTGCGGATATAATTACTCGGAACAGAATCAGCCTTAGCGCGAGAAATACTGATATAATATCCAAAGGTTTTATTAAATCCTACCTTCAAAGTGGGAATTCCCGTCTTTGCTCTTTCCTCAACTTCCAAATTAGCAATCCATTGCCGATCGCCTTCCACAGTTATTTTTTGCTCATCCAATAAAGCATTCACACCTTGACGAATCAACCCACCTTCAGTTAAATATATTGGTGGCGACTCCACCAAATGTGCGTGTAACTTTTCTGCCAACTCTGACAAAACAGGCGGCACTTTCTGCAAAGCTTTCAAAAAGGGAGAACGCGTATCAGCCACCAAGCTAGCTAATTCTGGTAAACGCGCCAAAGAATCAGCCAAAGCCACCAAATCTCGCGCATTTGCCGTACCAGAACCGGCGCGTCCCGTTAATCGTTCCAAATCATAAATTTGACGTAACAATTGCCGCAATTCTTTACGCAGAGGTGTATTTTCGATTAACTCTGCGATGGTATCTTGCCGCGCTCGAATGCCTTTAATATCGAGTAGCGGTTGTAATAACCACCTTCTCAAAGCACGTCCACCCATCGCCGTACTCGTTCTATCCAACGCCCAAAGCAAAGAACCGTGAAAAGTGCCATCGCGGACTGTTTGCGTAATTTCCAGGTTGCGACGAGTTTGATTATCAACAATGAGATAATCAGTAATTGTATATGTGCGTAACCCTTGGAGAAAAACCGGATGTTCTTTTTGAGTATCTTCCAGGTATTCTAAAAGACCACCAGCAGCGCGAACAGCGAGGGGGAGATGATCGCAACCGAGTCCTTCAAGCGATCGCACTTTGAATTTCTGCAATAATTTAGCTCTCGCTTCACCTTGAGAAAAAGGAACTTGCGATCGCAAAGCATAACAAAACGATGGAGGCAAACATGCCGGCAGATGTTCCGATTTTTCCCCAGGACGCAGTAAACTACCTAAATCTGGCGCATTTGTCGGAATTAGCACTTCCGAAGGTTGCAAGCGCATTAACTCTTGTGTCAGATGTTCTAAATTACTTGCTTGCGTCGTGAGAAATTCCCCTGTAGATATATCTGCGTAAGCCAAACCCCAATGTTCCCCAGCAATTACCACAGCTGCAAGGTAATTATTTCGACTTGCTTTCAACATTCCATCTTCCAGCAAAGTACCGGGAGTGAGGATGCGGGTAATTTCCCGACGTACCAACCTCCCAGCAGCTTCCGCAGAATCTTCCACTTGGTCGCATATTACCACAGCGTAGCCTTTTTCCACCAGCAGCGTCGCGTAGCGTTCCCAAGAGTGATGGGGTACACCAGACATCGCTACTCGTCCTTGTTCTCCAGCTTGCTTGCTCGTCAGGACAAGTTCTAACTGCTGCGCTAGGGTCACCGCATCTTCAAAGTAACACTCAAAAAAATCTCCGACCCGATACAGCAACATCGCGTGAGGATACTTTTCTTTGGTTTCGATATAATGCTGGTACATTTGACTGAGCTTACTGCGATCGACCGCTCGATGGTCAGAGATAAATGTACTGGCATCGTGTTTGGTGGATGGGGTTGCAGAGTGAGAAGCAGTCATAGATGCTTAGTTATACGCACGGAAATTCCACAATAATTGATGATAACCTGTTGTTAGTTGAGAAAGTAGATTTCTCAAAGTTTATTCATATAAGAGCGATCGCTCCGCCTTTTTGGTGGTTCTTGCGGAGGTGGTTCCTGCGCCTTTAAACCTTCATCAGCCGTCAGAAACTCGACATGGAAGCTTTTTTGCTGATAATGTTTACCCAAGTTTACAATACTGGCATCGCCCATAGAAGTCTTTTGTTTGGCATTTTCAGGGAATTCAGCCGCTAACTTTTTTAATTGTTCTCCTTCCCAAAGCACAATTTGTTCACCAAAAGCAGCCCAAGGAGTTGTTTCATCTGCGGCAAAAGTCATAATTTTGGCAAATTCTTCAGCCGTTTCATACTGTTTTGCTCTAGCTTGTGCAATATGATTACCAGTTTCCACAACCACAGCTAAGGGAAGCACCAAAATTGTAGATATAGTGATTTCAGCTTGGATTTTCTGATTAACACGTTGAAAATCCCACACATCATTGTCAGAACCGCAACTTTCCATTCCCGGAACTTTCAACCAAACGCACAGAAGGCATGTGTCTATAATCAGAACCTTTCTCATGCTTCTAATTACTCGTTACGAGAAAGACTTCTTTCAATCGCACCAGTTGTTGTCAGCTTACCCAAAGAAGCTGATGCAAACAGCTTGGGAAAATTCTGAATATCTTCTACTACCGTTAACTGGCTTTCTCCAGTTTCCGAATCGCGATGTGCGACAACCACAAATGGTACTATCTCTGGTCCCAAAGCATCAAGCAAAGCTGGATTATGAGTAGTAATTAAAATATCAATTTTTCTTTTTGCACCAATCTCTCGCAGCATTCTTACTAGCAGTTGTGCGCGAGAAGGATGAAGACCATTATCTATTTCTTCTATTACAAGTTGACTATTTTCTGGTCGAGTAAGTAGCGCTGTGATAATTGCTAAAAAGCGTAAAGTTCCATCCGACATACTTCTAGCATCAATTTCTGTGATATGACCGGGTTTCCATTGTTCCTCACAGTAAAGCATAGCATCTGTACCAAATCTGCCTACCTTTTCCGCCCAAATTCTTTGAATATCACCTTCTGGTAAATCTTTGATATATGTAGATATTGTTGCTTCTATTTCCGCTTTCTGTTCATCAGGTAACGCAGCTAGCACACCTGCAATATTTGAAGCATCACTTTCAAGTATTTCAGTAATTTGTGAGTAATCACGCATTTGAGACGGTATAGGATTTAGGATAAAAATTTTCTCGAACACATCAGCCAGTAAATTTATATCTTCAAGACTTTTGTCAGCTAATTCAAATTTACTAATCATACTTAATACGGATTTAACTTGTATTCCTTTTACAGATGAAAAATTTTGTATATAAGAGTCTTTATGAGGAATTTCATTTGATAAGTCTGAGATAAGAGATTCTTTTGTAGAATTTACCTGAGGTTCATCCTGATATTTATTGGTGATTATATATTCTGCTAAAACCTGGACAATAGGTTTTGTTTGTATTCTGATAGTATAAAAATAATCAGTTGCATCATCCTCACCTTGAATTAGTACTTTTAAGGTAAATTGAGTCTCAGGTTGAATTGCAGCCCATTCTACACCACCTCGAATAGATGGAAAAGTTTTATCTCCTGCTAAAGCAGCCTCAATATCTTCACCTCTAATTATTCTTTGTAAAAATTCCAAAGCTTCAACTACATTAGACTTTCCACTGGCATTTGTACCAATAAGCACAGTTAATGGGTCAATTGGAAGTTCTGCATAACGAAAACTTTTCCAATTTTCCAGGATGAGTTTTTTCAGCATGACTCACTCCAAAAACTCTCAGATTTTACTTCTATTATCGTACACCAACCGCTTCAGAATTATCTTGTACAGCCCAGCGAAACAACCTTGGTAGCTGAGACACATCTAAAGCATAATTTACAGTCCAGACAACAATCTGTAAAATCAAAAAATACCGTACCCACATCAATTCACTTTCAGAACCGAGAAATATTAAACCCTCATAGAGTTGCCAAATGCGATAAGGCAAATATAAATAAGGAACCATCACCCAGACAACCGATTTATACTGCCGCAGCGTCAGACTTTCAAAGAGAATTTGTAGCCCTAGCATGAGATAGTATGACAAAAACACAGAAAAAGTGCGATCGCGAAGTGTGACGTAGGTATCGCTTCCCCACACTACACCGCACAAAAGCATTACCACCAGCGGTAACAACCCGGACAGCACCTGCACTGTCCCAAACCATATTTTAAACCATCCAGGAAGCGGTTCTGGAAGACTCATCGGTTTTAAGTCTCTCCACATCCAACCCACAAACACAAAGAAAGAGGTAGAGAGCAGCAGAAAAATAAAGTTTTCCAGAAAAATGTTTAAGGAAGTCATCAGCAGTATAATTGCACTCTGGTTATTTATTTTTTATCACCCCCAAAAACTTGCCAACCACCCCAGGTAATAAAATCCCCCTTTGCGACTTTGCTCCGAGTGCGTGAGACAATCTTAATCTTTCCTTCCCCTACTTTCTTGAATTATATGAATAATCGAAGGTATCAAAGAAACAAGAATAATCAACCCAATAATCGGCAACAAATACTTATCCACCTGTTCAGCCGGCAGAGATTTTCCTAAAAAATATCCTAACAAAGTAATCCCGAATGTCCAAATAAAGCCACCAATTAAATTGTAAAACATAAATGTGCGGTAGTGCATCGCTCCAACACCCGCAATAATCGGTGCAAATGTCCGGACAATTGGCACAAATCGTGCCAAAACAATCGTTTTCTTCCCGTGTTTTTCATAAAAATCTTGAGTTTTTACTAAATGTTTTTTATAAGGTTCTTTCTGAAATAATTTGCGTCCAAATTTGTGTCCCGAAAAATAGCCGACATTATCACCAATAACTGCACAAACAAAAGCACCAAAAATCAGAACCCATATATTCATCAATTCCGGCTTTGTGTAAGCGATAAATCCAGCAGTAAATAGCAAACTATCTCCTGGAAGAAAAAAACCAATAAACAAGCCAGATTCAGCGAAGATAATCCCCCAGACCACAAAATAGGCAAGTGAGCCAAGTGATTCAAGCAGTTGTGGTAAATTAAAATGCATAAAATTTATAATTGTTCAACAAAGCAATAGGCATAGAATATCTTAACGTTGACAAATTGTTTCATCATGAAAAATAAGATTAAGTTTAAGTAAAGTTATTTTGTATCCTAAAAAATATATTCATGTTTTCCTAGGTATCTAAAAGTGTCAAGATATTTGAAAGTACTAAGACTGTTTTGGAGTGCTGCCATAGCAGCGGAGATGGAGTATCGCATCAACTTCCTCTTAGCTACCCTCAGCAGCATCGGGAATCTTGTAGGTAGTTTATTCGGACTATTCTTGTTTTACCGTACAGGCTATACCTTTGGTGGCTGGTCGTGGGAAGCTGCTTTAATAGTCTTAGGAATTTTTACTTTACAGCAAGGCTTTTCTGCGACTTTTCTTGCCCCAAATCTAAATCGCATTGTCCGCCACGTGCAAGAGGGTACGCTAGACTTTGTATTATTAAAACCTATCCGCAGTCAGTTTTGGCTTTCTATCCATACTTTATCACCTTGGGGAATGCCGGATATAATTTTCGGTTGCGTGATAATTGCTTTTGCCGGATCAAAACTTAATTTGAGAATAAACGATTATTTACTAAGTATCATACCGCTGTTCTTTGGCTTAATAATTCTTTACAGCTTGTGGTTTATGCTGGGTGCGACTAGCATCTGGTTTGTCAAAATATACAACGTTACTGAAGTGCTGCGGGGTTTGTTAGAAGCTGGACGATATCCGATGGTTGCATATCCGACTGCTTATCGCTTTTTCTTTACATTTGTAGTTCCGGTAGCTTTTTTAACTACGATTCCAGCAGAAGCGATGCTGCGTCGCGGTGAAATCAGTTGGGTACTAGGTGCGGCAGGATTGGCAGTGGGACTGTTTGCGTTTTCTACTTGGTTTTGGCGATTTGCTTTGCGTTTTTATACTAGTGCTTCGAGTTAGGAAGAAATTACGAGCTAATTTATTTTATTTGAATAGAGTATAAACTCTGTCCAAAATTTCCTAGTGGGAATGCGTATAATTATCATACATTGCATATAAAGTTTCCTAAAGCAACAGTATAATTGACGAATCTACAGGAAAATAGTCAGTTTTCCTGAAAGATCCGGCAGTAAGCAAGAGTTAATGACCGCAATTGAACAAGCTCAAAAGTTGGTAGCAGGCAGCTGATAAATTCCACAAACAAAGGAGAATAGGGACATGGCGAAGATGGCGCTGCTAATCGGAGTCAGTGAGTATGAGCCTGGTCTTACCTCATTACCTGCTGCGACAAAAGATGTCAAGGCAATGGAGGGAGTTTTACAGCATCCAGAAATTGGTGGTTTTGATGAGATAAAAGTGCTGGAAAATCCTCAACGACAAGTAATGGAGGAAGCGATTGAAACCTTGTTTGATGGTCGTCAGAAAGATGACCTTGTGCTACTCTTTTTTTCTGGACATGGCATTAAAGACGAGAGCGGTAAGCTTTACTTTGCTACTCACAACACGCGTAAAAATTCACAGGCAAGACTTGTAGAGACAACCGCAGTAGCAGCCAGTTCTGTACATAAGTTTATGACCACTAGCCGCTCTAGGCACCAAGTAGTGATTCTTGATTGTTGCTTTAGTGGTGCATTTGCCGAGGGTTTGTCAGCGAAAGATGATAAAGATAATGGTTTTGTGGATATCAAAAACCAATTGGGTGGAGAAGGACGAGCTGTTCTCACATCTAGTACCTCAACCCAATATTCTTTTGAACAGCAAGGAGCAGATACCTCAACTTACACCCGCTACATCGTTGAGGGGTTAGAGACTGGTGCAGCAGACCGGGATGAAGATGGTTGGATCTCTGTTGATGAATTGCATGAGTATGCTGCCAAGAAGGTACAAGAAGCTGCTCCGGCAATGAAACCAGAGATATATCCGATCAAAGGAGGTTATAAAATCAAGCTTGCCAAAGCACCGAGTAATGATCCCAAGCTCACATATCTTCGAGAAGTTGAGTATTGGGTAGAGGGTGGTAACGGTGAAATTTCTTTTACTGGTCGTGCTGTATTGGACGCACTACAAGAGAAGCTGAAACTAGCATCTGAAGAGGCTGCTGCAATTGAAACTAAAGTTTTAGCACCTATAGAAGTATACAAGAGAAAATTGCAGCGATATGAGCAGGCATTCCGCAAAGAGATTGAAGACGGGTTTCCTCTCAGCGATAGAACTCGCGCTAATTTGAAACGTCTTCAGCAAGCGTTGGGACTTAGAGATGAAGATATAGCCCTAATTGAAGCTCCTATAATTGCCGAACAGCCACCTACCACACCTACCCTACCTCCTTCAACTCCTCCACGTCCCCGAAATAGCAATTTTCTACATATGGGAGCGTCGTGCATTATTGGAGTAGTTATTGGTGCTACTGGAATCTACGCTTTGCTACATGGTGGTAAATTTCAACCTACACCAACTTCCTGTGCTTACAAAGAGCCGTATATTTTGAATGATAGCATTAGTTTGGGTGAAGAAATTTTATTGAAACAAGATACAAACCCAAATAAAGAAGCTGGGGTTAAAGCATTTGCCAAGGGTGATTGTCAGACTGCTATTGATAAGTTCAATTCATATAGAAAAACTAATTCCAGAGACCCAGAAGCATTGATTTACTTGAACAATGCTAAAGCTCGTCAGAAAGGAAATTGGCTCAAAATTGCCGTGAGCGTACCCATTGGTACGAACCAAAATGTAGCAGAACAGATACTACGCGGTGTAGCTCAAGCCCAGGATGAGGTAAACAACAATCGCGGCATTAATGGTAAGCAATTAGAGGTAGCGATCGCTAATGATGATAATGACCCAACCAAAGCCGTACAGCGTGCTACTCAGTTTGTTACAGATACCAGCATTTTGGCTGTCCTGGGACATAATTCTAGTAATGCTTCTCTCTCCGCAGCCCCAGTCTATCAAACCGGTAGGTTAGTGATGATGTCTCCCACCAGTTTTGCCCAAAATCTTACCAGTGTTGGCAATTATATCTTCCGCACTGCTCCTAGTGTTAAATCTATAGCAGATAGCGTCTCTAATTACGCCGTTAAAAAAGCGGGCAAAACCAATTTTCTTATCTGTGTTGATTACCAAGGGATAGATAATCAGTCGTTTAACAATGAGTTTATTAGAGCGATAAAGACTGCTGGTGGTCAGATTAATTCCACAGATTGCGATATTTCTGCCCGTGACTTTAACCCTAGTGCTGTCATTTCTCAAGCTGTCCGTAGCGGTGCTAATGGCTTGGTGTTAGGTCTTTATATAGATAAAATAAAGCAAGGTTTAGCGGTGGTACAATCTAATCAAGGGCAGTTAACCGTATTTGGTAGTCCGACACTTTTCACTGATGAAACCCTAAAGCAGGGGAGAGGTATCAACGGACTGATAATCTCTGCACCTTGGTATCCCGGAGCATTTCCTAATAACATTTTTCCACAAAAAGCCCAAAAACTTTGGGGTGCAACTGTGAGTTGGCGAACAGCTACAACTTATGATGCAACTTTGGCGATCGTCGCAGGTTTACAGCAAACCAACAGACGCGATGAATTGCAAAAGGTGCTGCATAGTCAAACTTTTTCAGTTGATGGTGCTACAGGAAAGATTGAGTTTTTACCATCAGGCGATCGCATAAATAATTCTATCTTCTTAGTCAAAGTTCAACAAAAACCTGGTAATGAAGAATATGAGTTTGTGCCAATTCGACCTTAGTTTTGAAGATGTTTAAGAGCGATCGCACTGAATATCCTCCTACTCTACAATAAGGGTTATGCTAATGAGTGCGATCGCTCCACAGAAGACATTTAGACGCGAGAAACCGGAGCGTCTTTATAATAGACATCTCCAGAAAAGACGTAGAGACGCCTCTGCGCGGAACGTCTCTACAAGGGTTTGGGGGAACGTATAATTAATTTATGGAGATGTCTAATAGACATCTGTTGGAAAACAATGTAGAGACGCGAAATTTCGCGTCTCTTGGGGTTTGGATAACGCATATTTAATTTTCGGAGATGTCTAATGGTTTCGGACAACGTATAATTAATTTAGGTCGATGTCTAAATCAAAAAAGCAAAAATCCCTCACAACACATCTGGATTTTCCCCCAACTCTCTTAATCTAGCTGCTAAACGTTCGGCTCGTGCAACTGCTTCCTCCTGTCGTGCAACTGCTTCCTCCTGTCGTGCAACTGCTTCCTCCGCTTGTGCAACTGCTGCATCCGCTTGTGCAACTGCTGCATCCGCTTGTACAATTGCAGCTTCCTCTGGTAACAAAACCAGATTGCCAGCCACATCGTAAAACCGCAACCATACCGCTGTTTCTCTATCTATTGTTCCTTCCCAAGTGCCCAACCAGAAACCTAAACGTCTACACCATAGCCAACTGCGTTCATTTGGGGTCAAAGACTGGTATTGTTGATTATCATCTAAATGCCATCCTTGCAAAGAATTAGGGTCAAAGGGGTCGTAGACAAAATAATCTGAGGTATGAAAAGTTTGTTCATAAAGGTTTTTTTTAATACCCTTGTCTATTGCTGCGGTAGATGGTGACATTAATTCCACAATTACATCGGGATAACGACCATTTTCTTCCCACACTACCCAGCCAAGTCTTGAATTATTGCCGTCAACATTGAGGACAGCAAAAAAATCTGGACCCCGGAAATCACGGTTACGAACCTGGGTGCTGCTGTAGTAAATAAACATATTGCCCCCGGTAAAATAATCATTGCGGTCAGCCCAAGCTTGCTGCAATGACCGAATCAGGATATTCATGGCAATACGGTGTCTATTTGATTCCAAGGGTTCACCATCATCAAAAATTAAATCTGTAGGTGGCTTATGGGATTCCCAGTCCACAACGGCTAGATTGTTTTCGGTAGTCATGAGGGATTATCGCCTTTCCTATCAAGCCTGAAATTTCTATCATAATCTGCCCAGAGCTTGCTGAAAGTATTTTACCTGGTTACTAAGTGTGGCAGCTTTGTCGTCTGCGTTTTTATACTAATACTTCAAATTAGCCTATGAAAAGTTAGATCCTCGACTTCTTTAAGAAGTCGGGGATCTGAACACCGCGAATTTTCAGAACTCAAATAGGATTGCTATAAAAAAGCAATAGACATTTCCAAAAATTAAATATGCATTACCCAGAACCCCTAGAAGACGTAGCACTGGTACCTCTTTACGTATGACTCTGGAGATGTCTAATAGACATCTCCATAAATGAACTATGCGTTGTCCAAAACCCTTGTAGAGACGTGAAATTTCACGTCTCTACATTGTTTTTCGGAGATGTCTAATAGACATTTCCAAAAATTAAATATGCATTACCCAAACCCCAAGAGACGTAGCACTGCTACCTCTTTACGTATGACTCTGGAGATGTCTAATAGACATTTCCAAAAATTAAATATGCATTACCCAAACCCCAAGAGACGTAGCACTGCTACGTCTCTACATTCTTTTTCACCAGATGTTTAATTAACATAATTTCCGGAAAATGTAAATAGTATTTGTAGTTATTGCATAATTAAATCAGAGATTTTATGGTGCGGGAAAATGAATATAGAAACTCCAGCGAAGAAAATCTTAATTTTAGCAGCGAACCCGAAACAGACATCACGTCTGCGTTTGGATGAGGAAGTGCGCGACATTAAGGAAGGTTTGCGGCTTTCGCAACAACGTGATAAATTTATTTTGCAACAAGAATGGGCGGTACGTCCAAGAGATGTGCGTCGTGCGGTGTTAGATTTTCGACCAAATATTATCCATTTTTCTGGACATGGTTCGGGAAGCACAGGATTATCATTTGAGGATGAAACCGGCAAAGAAAAGTTAGTTACATCAGTTGCACTCGCGGGACTTTTTGGACAGTTTGCCAAGCAAGTAGAATGTGTGATATTGAATGCTTGCTATAGTGAGGAGCAAGCTTTGGCGATCGCTCAACATATTGATTATGTCATTGGCATGAATGCTGCCATTGGAGATAAAGCCGCGCTAGAATTTGCCGTTGGCTTTTACGATGCTTTAGTAGCTTACGATCCGCGATACGATACCTATTCACGCATAGAGTTTGCTTTTAACATTGGTTGCAATGCGATTCAGTTTGCTGGGGTTCCGGGTGACTCTATTCCAATTATGAAAAAGAAGCCGCATTTGGGTAAGGTTGAGGAACAAGCGATCGTCAACCCTGTAGAGGAATCTCCATTATCTATAGTTAGTAGTACTTATCAACTAACTTGCCAGAACATTTCTATTGAAGGAGATAAGCTCTCAGCAAGTTGTCGTAAAATCGATGGCTCAGACAACCCAACATCAATTCGGATTTTGGGAATCGAAAATAATGATGGAGAGTTGAAATATAATAGCAACCCTTTTAGTCAAAGTACTTACCAACATACTTGTAAAGACATTTCTGTTAATGGAGATAAGCTCTCAGCAATTTGTCGTAAAATCGATGGCTCATTCATCTCAACTGTATCAAGTATTAAGATTAGAGGAATTTCAAATCAAGATGGAAATTTGAGTTATTAGACTCTCACTTCTTTCACTAACTTCACAATCAGTATTTCCGGTAAAATTAAGTTCTGGAGACTGTGCATAAGGAGAAACTAAGGTGCCTACATTCCACATCAAGTTGAACTGTATCGCCATCATCCAACAAGCGCGGCAGAATCCTATTAAAAATAGTTTTTTAACAAGATTCTGCCAATTTTTATTAACTGCTGGAATCATCATTTTTCTCAATAGTTGTAATTTTCAAATTTCACCTAATAAAACTATTAATTCTCAAACTTCACCAATTCAAACTATTACCCAATCGTCCAAATGTGGTAGTCCTAGCAATGCACCTCAAGATAATCCCGTTGCTGCAAAATATGGCGAAAACGCTTTTCCTTGGACTAAAAATATTAAATGGAATTGCGTTTATAACATCAAAGATTTCCCCGCTTCTACCATAGATGCTAGCTTTAATGCTGCACGCGATGCTGCATCTGCTAACGGTGGGGGTGTTGTCTATTTTCCTGCTGGAACTTACAACTTTGCAGATAACATTTACTTAAAAGATGGTGTGGTTATCCGTGGAGATACACCCGCAGTAAATGATGCTAAATCTAATTCATATAATCCATCCACAAAGTTAGTTTTTCCGCAATATAAACCGAGTTTCTCTAGTAGCGGTACACCGAATAATACAGCCTTTAAAAAAATCCTCACAACCAACTTAAATAAAGATAGCAATATTGGTGTAGTCAATGTAGATATTAATCGTGCTGCGATTGATTTTTCATCACCCGAATATTCGGATAAAAATACTAACCAAAATATCATCGTATTTGGAGTTAGAAGTAATAACGTAGCGACTCCAGAACCTCGCGTTCCCGAATCATTTCAGAATCCTTGGCAGCGATTTTCTCACAGGTTTGCCGCTAATATACAAATTCAAGCTTTTGCTAACGTTTTAATTAGTAACAATCGGCTTAATGATGCTGTAACCGATAATTTTAACCAACCAAATTATATAGTAAAACAACTTCGCGGAAATTCAACAGTTACGTATGCCGAAGGTGAAAAAGCTAAGTTTAACTATACAGACCATTATGGCATTTCTCTGAACCGCTTCAGTTCACCCAAAGAATTACCTAACGATCCAAATCGCTTTCCTAACTTCTTTCGCAAAGGTTTAGTAATTCAGGACAATTGGGTTTATCACACTATGCGAGTTGCTATTCATGCAACTGGAGATGGTTTGATAATTAGAAATAATCAAGTTACAGATGAAAAAAATAAGCAAGCTTGGATAGATCCTACTGGTACAAAACAACCTCAAAACGCTGCTACTTTTGAAAATCGCGCTATTGATTGGTCTGGCTGGAATGTCATCATTGACGGCAATGATTATGAAGTTTACCGTCATAAAATTGCGGGTGGTAACTATGAAAGTATTGATGGAGAAGGTATTCTCATTCAAGAATGTTGTGGAGGAACTAGCGTTAATGGCGTGAAAATTAGCAATAATACGGGCAATTCTTATATCGGTATCTACAAAGTACCTCAAGTAAAGAATGTGTTGATTGCTGGAAACAAAATCTTAACTAATATTACGAATACTCCAGCGATTTATGTTGATGCTGATACGAATGGAAGCAAAAACAAAATGGATAATGTCAAGATACAGAATAATACGCTAAGTAATGGAATTTTAGCGAGAGCTAGTAATGGGGGGGTGGATAATTTTATTGAAGGAAATCGTAGTAATAATGGTGGAGATATATCTTATTCCTGTGGAATTAAGGTAGAAAAGAATGTTGGTTTTGCCATTAAGCAATGTGGAACATAAGTCAATACCGTTCAGTTAAGCCCCAAATCCTCGTAGAGACGTAGCATTGCTACGTCTCTACATACATACCATACCGTTTTTTAGCACCAATTCCTTAACTGAACTGTATTGGAACATAAATAGTTTAATTTATATTTCTATAAATCATACAATATAAAGCAATACCGTTCAGTTAAGCCTGAAATCCTCTGTAGAGACGCGAAATTTCGCGTCTCTACATGCCGAAATCAATACCAAAAATCCTTAACTGAACCGTATTGCAATATAAAGACGTTCCACCGGAACGTCTCTACGAGGGTAGGTAGGTTTTTATTACTGTTAATTAAACGGACATGATATTATTAGCAATCAAAGTTCTAAAATTGCGAATAGCTTGACTTCTGCCAATAGTTAAACACTGCTGAACATACTCGTTGACTAATTCGATAATTGGGATATCAGGGAAGTTAGGACTCGATTCAGATTTGATATATTTTCCCTGCTGTAACAAGGAAATTTCTAGTCCTTTTTGTGTATATCGCCAAAGTTCAGGAACTCCCAAAATCTCATAGTTGTCAAAGCGTGTGCGGGAGGTAATATCTATTTCGATTGCTAAATCTGGTGGTGGATCTATATTTAAATCAAGGCGATTTTTACCAATTACAGCAGCTTGATTTTGAATATAAAAACAGGTATCTGGTTCTACTGCTTGCCGCATTCGCTCATTTTTTAAGGTTGTGGAACCTAAAGCTTCAAAATCAATTTGGAGTTTTTCTAATAAAATTTTGACCAAATCACCAATATATTCTTTATCTTTTTCGTGTTCGGGTAGAGGAACCATAATTTCTAACCAGCCATGACTATAAGAAATGCGTGCTGCACGTTTTTCTCCCATTTCTTCCAGAATATTTTCTAGCTGCTGCCAAGTAATATCTTTGAGTAATGTTTGATGACCAGGTTTGACGATAATTTGTTGCAGTTTTAAAAGCATATCGCCTCTGATGATTGGTGTAGATATTATTATAAATTCGGAGAAGCCCTGACGACTGGAAGTCGCGGCTATACAAACAAAGTCCGCCTACGCGGACTAAACTGAACAATGTAAAGACGAAGCATGTGGAACGTCTCTACGACGGTAGGTAGGTTTTTATTAATTAAACGGAGATGGCATAACTCGCTTTGCAATCAACATTTGGGGTAAAATCAAGTCCTGAGGATGCAAAGGGGAGAAATTTAGGGTGCTTACACTCGGCGTAAATATTGACCACATTGCCACTATTCGGCAAGCACGGCAAACGGTGGAACCAGACCCTGTAGCTGCCGCAGTGCTGGCAGAATTAGCAGGTGCTGATGGAATTACTGTACACTTGCGCGAAGATAGGCGACATATTCAAGATAGGGATGTGCGTTTATTGCGGCAAACGGTGCGATCGCATCTTAATCTAGAAATGGCTGCAACTGACGAAATGTTAGCGATCGCTCTCGATATCAAACCCGATTATGTAACTTTAGTACCCGAAAAACGCCAAGAAGTCACCACCGAAGGCGGTCTTGATATCGTCGGTCAAATTGCTAGAATAGGTGAGATAGTTGATAAGTTGCAAAGCGCGGCTATCCCCGTTAGTCTTTTTATTGATGCCGAAAAAGCACAAATTGAAGCTTCTGTCAACGTTAAAGCAAAATTTATTGAACTGCACACCGGGCAATATGCTGAAGCTAAAAATGAAACAACTCGCAAGGAAGAATTAGCTTTGTTAGCGTCGGGGTGTGAGCAAGCGATCGCTTCAGGATTGCGAGTGAATGCAGGTCATGGACTCACTTACTGGAATGTTTATCCTGTGGCTTGTCTTCCAGGCATGGAAGAGTTGAATATTGGTCATACTATCATCAGTCGGGCAGCTTTAGTTGGGATAGAAAGAGCAGTCCGTGAGATGAAACAAGCTATGCGGGGAAATCTTTAGGGTACGAGATTAGAGGGGATGTTGCTGCGAAATCTCAAAAACAATCATTTCGACGGAAGACTTTGAAGCGATCGCTTATGCCTTATTAAATTAAGTGTACAAATCATCTTCACTGTTGACACTTTGAAGGATGATCTAAAAATAAAGGTTTTAGTCGTGGCGTGGTTATTAAGCGCTGCGCTCTTCTGGCTAAATCGAAAATATTGCTTTCCAACAGTCAAATCTTAAACCAAGACTTCTATGAGCGCAACACAATCTAACAGCCTTCCGCTTTGGGTGCAAGATAGAGACACAGTAATTGCACAAAGTACTGATGCGGAGTGGCGTTATCAAACGCCTCCAGATTATACTCGCTCAAAAGAGAACCTCGCCAAAGAAAGTATATGCAATCACCTTGAGGGTACACTAGAAGCGATCGTGCAAAACTTGGTGAGAACCTTTGAGATGGAGGTATCATTTAAAAGCGACCCACAACAGTGGTTGTCGGTTGTGAGTGACAAGTTTCGCGTCACCACCAATGGTGGAGTAGAGTACACAGCAGCAGAATTAGGAGTTGCTGGTACTTACAATCTATTTATGGCTGATTCACAACATTATAAAGCTTCTGAGGAAGACTTTGAATCATCGGGAAAAATTTTCCACACAACATTTCCTCAAGGATTTCCTTGGGAAGTGCTAGAAGTCTTCTCTGGACCACCAAATGTCACATTTAAATGGCGGCATTGGGGACATTTTCAAGGTCAATACAAAGATTTTACACCTACTGGGGAAACGGTGGAAATGATCGGTATGAGTATTGCTCGCGTCACCGATGATTTAAAGATAGTTTCTTTGGAACACTATTTCGACAACACCTTGTTTTTAGATAAGCTGACAGCAGGTGGAAAAACAACTACATCAAAGCTGACAACAAACGAAAAACAAGCTACAAAAGAACAGAAACCAACATTTTTAGGTCTAATCAAGCGACTTTGGAACTGGGGAGAAAAAAGTGCAATTAATAAACCGCAAGCGAGTCGTTGTCCCTTCAGTACTAGCTTCAGGTAAGTAGATGAGCATAACGCTCTTTAATGTAGTAACGGCTTAAGCCGTTAAAATCCAAGAGCGATGAGCGGTGAGCCAGCGCGGTCTTGGGGGTTTCCCCCATGAGCGACTGGTGAACCCGAAGGGTAAACCGCTCACTACAAACCAGGAGAATATTTTAGGTTTAATTTCGCTCACCTACTTAATTTAAATTTAATTAATAAATAGGGGCATGGTGGTTGACACTGTGCCCTTATCATTATTAATTAGCAACGCTCATAATGAACATGCAAACATACTATTACGCTTTGGCAAGTGAACGCTTTCTCATCCAAGAAGAACCAATCGCGGAAGTTCTCACTGAACGCACTCGTTACTACCACGAACAAGAAAAAGAAATTGATTTTTGGTTAGTTAAGCAACCAGCTTTTTTAGAAGCACTACAGATGGCTAAAATCAAGGCTAAGTGTCCCCAACCAGCAGCAGCAATTATTTCTACGAATTCCCAATTTATTACCTGGTTAAAACTGCGATTGGAGTATGTGGTTATAGGGGAATTTCAGTCACCTTCTGAGACGATTCCTGAAGCTTTGGCATCTCTTGTCAACGTTTCCTGATAGAATATAGCACTCAGTTGCGATCGCTTCTTTGCGGGTGCTCCCCCTCTAACGCTACATAGGGGCAGGTTTGATAACTTGCCCCAAAAGACGAACAAAACATATTTTGAAAAAATTTAGAACAATTAATTATGTATCAAATGATGCGTAGATTTACGACTTTATCAAGTGCTTTGGTGTTAGCGATCGCCAGTTTGATTGGTGGAAAAATCAGCTCTGTCACCGCTCAAAAAAATATTTCTGTTTGTCAACCACCAACTGCGGGTGAGTATCTTTTATTGGTAATCAGCCCCACACAAGATAATCAAACTCAGTTGCGTCGCACTTTGCCCACTGAACTGAAAACCACTACCTGTAGATATCTCAACGATACAGTAACTCGCATCGGCGGGTTTAACAAGATTGACGATGCCAATCGTTGGGCAAGGTATGTTAACAGTATTGTCGGCTTGTCTGCTATAATTACCACTCGACCGGGAGAAGCGCAGCAGCCTCGTTCTCAGGTAGCAAGTTATAATCCTCAATCACTAGGAATGGGTTATGCCGTCTTGGTGGATTATTTCAACCGTCCAGAATTGGCAACTCAACTGCAACAAATCCTAGAAGGTGACGTGGGTTTTGTTTCTTATGGACAACGCCCTTATTTGCTAGCAGTTTACACCACTAACCAAAAGGAAGCATACAACACATTGCAAAAGCTCAACGAGCGCGGTTTTTCCACCTATTTAGTAGACAGCCGAAAGGTGTTGCTACTGCGTTCAGTTGTACGGTTATAGGGATTAGGAACTGGGGCAATTTGAGGAGGGGGAAAGGGGAAAAAAGAAAAAAATATACAGGAGTGATTTAAATCACTCTTCTTCCAAACGTCAACGGGACGGTACAGTCCACCGCTCAAGGTTGGTGCTTTATTTCCATACATGAGTCCCCTCTTAAAATCCCCCCAGTCAAGAGTCCCTAATTCCTAATCTCTAATAAGCAGACCTAGCTAACCAAGAAATGGTTATGCCCAAAACTGAACCGACTATCACCTGAACTGGTGTGTGTCCTAGTAATTCTTTGAGACGGTCTTCGTTAAATTCTGGATGTTCGCGAAACAATTCGTCAATCATTTGATTGAGAATACGAGCTTGCTTACCGGCAGCTTGCCGAACACCTGCTGCATCATACATGACAATGATGGCAAAAACTACAGCGAGTGCAAACTCTGGAGATGCCCAACCCAGAGTTTGTCCTACACCGGCTGCTAAAGCTGTAACTAAAGTGGAATGAGCGCTGGGCATTCCTCCAGTGGTGGCTAAAACACTAAAATTAACTTTACGATGTTTGACTAGTTCAACTATGAGCTTTAATGTTTGGGCAATTAAACAAGCAATAAGGGCAACTAGCAGCACCCGGTTGTTTAAGATGTCGCCTATGTCCTGCATGGTATTTTGAGCTTTGTTAATAAATATTAGCAGGGGTTGTTATTTAGGGAAATACTTTAAGCCAACCCACTCCAAAATGCCGACATTTTCCAATATAATTGGATGCCATTCTTGCAAGCTGCCCTGCGTCTAAGATATAAGACGCAGAGCGATCGCGCTCAATTCGGCACTTTTTCTCACTTGAAAATCCCAAATATCCAAAGAGCGGGTTTTAATCACCCTCTGGGATTGGGTTAGCGATCGCGACTGATGATATATTGAGCGATCGCGATTAACGGCTTTGCTTTATCACCAAATGAATCTAATTCCACACAAGCTGCTTCAATTAGCTGTTGAGCCTTGGTACGCGATTCCTCCAACCCCCAAAGCTTAGGATAAGTGACTTTGTTGGCTTTTTGGTCTTTACCAGCGGTTTTGCCCAATTGCTCCTGGGTTGCCGTGATATCCAAAATATCATCGACAATCTGAAATGCCAGCCCAATATTTTGAGCATAACGAGACAATCGTTGCAAATCTTCAGACGAAACCCCAGTCAAAACTCCCCCACAGGCAACGCAAGCTTCTAATAGAGCGGCTGTTTTATGATTGTGAATGAAATTCAGCGTTTCTAGGGAAATGTCTGGCTTTCCTTCCGATTCTAAATCGACCACTTGACCGCCGACTAAGCCAGCTGCTCCCAGCGCACGCCCCAAACGGGCAATTACTTGCAATACTCGCTCTGTTGGCACATTCTGGGTGCTAGTGGCGACATGTTCAAAGGCTAAAGCCAACAAGCCATCTCCAGCCAAAATTGCAATATCTTCGCCATAGACTTTGTGATTTGTCAGCTTCCCGCGCCGATAATCATCATTATCCATCGCCGGCAGGTCGTCGTGAATCAACGACATGGTGTGAATCATCTCCAAAGCACAAGCCGTTGGCATTGCCATTTCGATTGTGCCACCAGTCATTTCACAGGTTGCAAGGCAAAGGATGGGACGCAGACGCTTACCTCCAGCTAACAGCGAGTAGCGCATTGATTCATAAATCTTGTCTGGGTAACGTATGGGAATTGCGTTATCCAAAGCAGTTTCACAGAGCTTTTGCCGCTCTTTTAGATAAGCTAATAGGTCAAACTTGGCTGACTCAGGAGTTTTGTGAAGGTTATGCGCTGCTACCATCCTTAAATTCCTTACAATTTTTAATTTTTGTCATATAAGTCACAATTTTACGGGTCTTTGGAGCTAAAAGAGTTAGGAGTTAGGAGTTAAGAATTAAAAATTTATAACTCATAACTTATAACTCATAACTCATAACGAAAGCTCCTCATCACTTACTTACCGCTGATGCACAGAATAGCTAGAAACTGTATTTTGCAACAACATCGCGACAGTCATCGGACCTACACCCCCAGGAACAGGAGTGATAAATCCTGCCACGTTTTTGGTTGAGTCAAAGTTGACATCGCCAACCAAGCGACTATTACCACTTTCATCCGTTACACGATTTATTCCCACATCTACCACAACAGCGCCCGGTTTTATCAAAAGCGCGTCGATGAGATTGGGACGACCTACTGCTGTAATGAGGATATCAGCATTCCGCGCGAGATCTTTTAAGTCGTGCGATCGCGAGTGAGCAATGGTAACAGTCGCATCAGCTTCTAAAAGCATCAAAGCCATTGGTTTACCCACCAAAATACTGCGTCCCAACACCACCGCTTGTTTTCCCTTCAAAGGTATTTCATATTCCTGCAACAGCCGCATAACTCCATATGGAGTGCAACTGCGTAAACCTGGTTCTCCCCGCACCAGTCGTCCCAAATTAATCGGGTGCAGTCCGTCAACATCTTTGTCGGGATCAATTTGATGTAGTAGAGTGACAGCATCCAAATGATCTGGTAAAGGAAGTTGTACGAGAATGCCATCCACTCGTTCATCAGAGTTGAGTGCAGCAATAACCGACTCTAGTTCGGCTTGGGTGGTTTCGGTGGGAAAATGCTTACCAAAAGAGGCAATCCCCACATTGGCACAAGCGCGTTCTTTGCCCCGTACATAAGCCGCAGAAGCTGGGTTATCACCAACCATCAGCACTGCTAAACCTGGTGGGCGTCCAATTTGGGGTTGTAATTTTGTAATAACCGCACAAAGTTCTGTCTGAATTTTTGCTGCTATTGCTTTACCATCAATTAGTTTGGCAGTTTTTGTTTCCATAACGCTTCGGGGGAATGGGGGAGTGCTCTTGAGTGGGGGAGTGCTCTTGAGTGGGGGAGTGCTCTTGAGTGGGGGAGTGGGGGAGTGGGGGAGTGGGAGGATAAGGAAACAAAAACATAATTCTTTCCCCCCGTCTCCCCCTCTTTCCATCCCCCCATTCCCATTACTAATGACCAATGAATACTATTAATCAGAACTAACTTGATGAAACTGGCGACAAAGCAGAAATTTCCTTAATAGGCAGCTATGATG
Source organism: Plectonema radiosum NIES-515 (assembly GCF_025753815.1). Classification (GTDB taxonomy): domain Bacteria; phylum Cyanobacteriota; class Cyanobacteriia; order Cyanobacteriales; family Nostocaceae; genus Hassallia; species Hassallia radiosum_A. The sequence goes on from NZ_JAOWRF010000193.1 coordinate 23,301, forward strand.
CAACAAACAAACAAAAATCATTTTTACTACTACTGGGGGTTGACATTTGTCTGCTTATTTGGTTTATCTAGTTGTGGTTACTCCGGGCTGTCTGGGTTAAATGGCGTTAACTTCACTATCGGTGTTAATGTTACCCCGATTCGGGAACTGAAACCAGGGCAAGAGAAAGCTACAGTTTACATCCAAGGGAAGATAAACTCATCAGTTCCTCTTGTCAAGGAGCAGGTTTATCAAATCAATGACTCAACTGGCAAAATCTGGGTTTTAACCAAGCAAACTGGTTGGAAAAAAGGACAGCAAGTGGTAGTTAAGGGTAAAGTGAATTACCAAAGTATCCCTTTAGGGGGCAAAGAGTTGGGGGAAATTTATTTAGAGGAAGAGTAATTATAGTTACTTTAAATCGTCACTTCAAATTTTATGACTAATCAACAGGTGCAAGTAGCGATCGCTATTCTCTATCAAAAAAACAAGTTTCTCATGCAATTGCGAGACAACATCCCCAATATTCCCTATCCTGGTCAATGGGCATTGTTTGGTGGACACATCGAAGCCGGAGAAACCCCAGATATAGCAGTAAAGCGAGAAATTTTAGAAGAAATCGGCTATAATTTACCACCAACATTTGCTCACTTTGGCTGTTATCCTGATGAAAGGGTGATGCGTCATGTCTTTTATGCACCTCTAGAAGTAGAATTCAATCAACTGGTTTTGAATGAAGGCTGGGATATGGGATTATTGACACCAGAAGATATTCTACAGGGAAGTTGTTATAGTGCGATCGCACTCGAAGTGCGAAATGTAGGAATAATACCTCAACGAATTATGCTGGATTTTATCAAAATGGTTAGTGGATAGTTGGTGGTGGATAGTTGTAGGAATTCTTTGACAATCAACAACCAACAACTATCTACCATCCCCTAACAACCAACAACTATCCACCATCCACGCTCCTCTTACCAATTCCTCAATGATGCAAACAGCAAATAAACTGCCACGATGGTTAAGTTTAGGATTGGCATTTCCCCTTGCCATTCTTAACGGTTGGCTCTTCATTCAGGTTGTAAAATATTTTCAACCTTTGGTAAGCGTTTTTGTTGCTGCAATTTTGCTAGCTTTTGTTTTGGATTATCCAATTCAGTTTTTACAGCGACGAGGGGTAAAACGCAACTTGGCTATTGTGGTAGTTTTGCTGTTGAGTGTGGTGATTTTAGTCGCTTTGGGTATCACTTTAGTTCCGCGAATTCTCGGACAACTCAACGAACTAGCCAACATTTTGCCAAGTTGGATTGATTCTGGAACCGAACAACTACAAGCTTTTCAAGATTGGGCATTAAATCAACAGCACCTACCGTTTAATTTAAGTAGTTTAGTTAACCAAGTACTTGAGCGATTATCTAGTCAACTTCAAACTTTTACAGGTCAAATTCTCGGCTTTGCTGTAGATACTATCAATATTGTTGCCAACGGTCTACTGGCGGTAGTGCTGACTATCTATCTAGTGTACAATGGCGATCGCCTCTGGGATGGACTTTATCAATGGATACCATCTCGCATTGGCACACAAGTACGACAATTATTGCGGGAAGATTTTCACAATTATTTTATCGGTCAGGCTACTTTGGGTGCCGTGCTGGGAGTAGTAATTACCCTGGTTTTTTTAGCTTTACAAGTTCCCTTAGCTTTACTTTTTGGGATTGTAATTGGCTTTTTCTCTTTGTTTCCCTTTGGTACGGGAATCGGTATCAGCATTGTCAGTCTTTTGGTAGCGTTACAAAACTTTTGGTTAGGGGTAGAAGTTTTAGGTGTTGCTGTAGCGATCGACCAAGTAAATTCTAACTTGATTGCGCCCCGCATTTTGGGTAATTTGACTGGTTTAAATCCGGTGTGGGTGGTAATTTCTTTATTGTTGGGTGCTAAATTAGGCGGATTATTAGGTTTATTAATTGCCATACCCTTAGCCAGTTTTATTAAAGATGTCGCTGATAGCTGGCTTGCTGGGGGATTCCATAAAGTAGATGATATTAAATCAGAACCTGCAACAGCTCAGTACCTGACGACTGAAGTCGCGGCTACACAAACAAAGTCCGCCTGCGCGGACTAAGATGATGTTAAAACCTGCGCTCGTCTGGTTTTGTTTGTAGAGCCAGCGGCTTACAGCCTGAGGACGAATGGTATAAGAAAATAATCTTAGAAACTACACAAAAGCTGATAGCGTCAAACAAAGAAAATATTGTGTGGATGTGACAGCTTGAAAACGCGCTCTAATTACTGGCAACTCTTACCGTATATTCGACCCCAATGGCACAACATTGTTAAGGGTTTTGTTGGCATCTTCGGATATGTATTAGCAACTTTAGCTCTGATTACCCTAGCGCGTCAATTTGCAAGTGTCTTTGGTGGGAGAAATTTGTCTGCGATCGCTCTCCAAATTTCTTTCATCGGAACGGTGTTTCTTGTCAGAGGGTTTTTTCAATCTGTGCAAGATATCTACATGGCTAAATCCGCTCTGCGAATAGCTTTTAATCTTCGCAAGTATATCTACACTCACTTACAAAAGCTAAATCTCAGCTATTTTGAAACTGCAAAAACAGGTGATTTATCTTATCGACTGACCGAAGATGTTGACAGAGTTGGGGAAGTTGTCCATAAACTCTTTCACGACTTTATCCCCTGCATTTTGCAGTTAATCGCAATTCCCATATACATGATTTGGTTAAATTGGCAATTAACTTTAGCTATTATTATTGTTGCGCCGTTGATGGGCATTTTAATCGGTTGGTTTGGCGAACGTTTGCGTATATTTTCGCTCAAAAGTCAAAGTCATGTATCTGATTTATCGGCAATTTTAACTGAGGTTTTCAGCGGAATTCGGATTATTCAAGCCTTCGCAGCCGAGAAGTACGAAATTGCCCGCTTTAGTCGAGAAGCCGATCGCACGATGAAAGCCAAGTACTCAGCGGAACGTCTCAAAGCAATTCAGATACCCATCATCGGATTTTTAGAAGCTGTCAGTATTTTAATTTTACTTTTTGTGGGTGGTTGGCAAATTGCTACTGGTAGTTTGACGGTTGATAAGTTTGTCGCTTTTTTAACGGCAGGTGCTTTATTAATCGATCCCATTGGTCATGTTACCAGCAATTACAACGAATTTAAACAGGGAGAAGCTTCTGTTGACCGCGTTTTTGAGTTATTGGCAATTCAACCAACGGTGGAGGAAAAATTAAATGCGATCGCTCTACCTGATGTCAGCGGTAAGGTGGAATATCGTCATGTTTCCTTTGCTTACAAAAAAGGCGAACCTGTAATTAAGGATATCAGTTTGTTAGCGATGCCAGGAGAAGCGATCGCTTTAGTTGGTGCTTCTGGTGCTGGTAAAACTACTTTCGTCAATCTTCTACCCCGTTTTTACGACCCCGATGGTGAAATTTTAATTGATGGTGTTGATATTCGTGATGTGACGTTAGATAGTTTGCGACGACAAATTGCCATAGTTCCTCAAGAAACTATCATGTTTTCCGGGACAATTGCCCAAAATATCGCTTTCGGACAAGATGCTTTTGAGATGAAAGCTGTGGAATCAGCTGCGAAAATTGCTAACGCTCATCAATTTATTAAGCAACTGCCTGAAGGTTATGATACTTGGGTAGGTGAGAGAGGAGTGAATTTATCTGGTGGACAAAGACAAAGAATAGCGATCGCTCGTGCTGTTCTGCGAAATCCGAGAATTTTGATTTTAGATGAAGCGACATCTGCACTCGATTCAGAATCAGAAGCTTTGGTTCAAGAAGCACTGGAAAGATTAATGGCAGATCGGACTGTATTTATTATCGCTCATCGGTTATCTACGGTGAGAAGATGCGATCGCATTTTAGTTCTCGAACGTGGGCAAATTGTCGAATCTGGCACTCATGAAGAATTGTTAATGCTTGAGCGTCGTTATGCGCGATTTTATGCCCAGCAGTTTAGCAAATAATAGTTATATCAAGTCCGCTTGATATTGCCTGAAGATTGCTAGATTTTTCAGAGTGATACTCCGCAGGAGTCGCTGCTAGAACGCATGATTAATTTGAGTGGCTAAAGAAAGAAACGCGATCGCGTTTCTTTCTTTAGCCACAACCAACAACTCAACTAAGCGACTCGTAACGGTTTTGTTGGCAGTATTCTCGGTTCTGGTAGTGGTTTATTCTCTTCTCTCAACATCTCAACAAAAGTCTCAATTACTTCCTGACCATTTTTGGCAGCTTCTTCATAAGTCTTACCATGTGTATGAAACTGTTGCCAAGGGAACTCAGGCAAGTGTACTAAAAAAAGTCCATCTTCGTCTGACCACTGAATTACCATGCTGTAGTGATAGCTCATTCTTCTTTTTCCTGTTTTTCTTCGCTTTTGGTTTGTTCCATTTCTTCCAGTTTTTTTAGCACTCGTTGGATGTTTTTTTCTAAATATAACGGAGCATCATCACCATCTTTGCCTGGTATGGTTAGAGGTTCTTCGGGTAATAAGGGATGCTTCCAATATGTATGACTTCCTTTACCTCTTCCTGGTTGAAGGATATAGCCGACTTTTGACACAATAGCTTTCAACTCTCTTACTTTTTTTGGCATTGCCCCTTATTGCCAACCTAAATATAAATTTTAATACCAATTCTTTGTGAACATGCGCCCAATCTGAGTAAGTAGGTGGACATAATTAAATATAAAATAAAATATGAGTTCGTAGTGAGCGATTTATCGCTCTGGGAAAGCATTCTAAGGACTAAAGTCCTTACTACGATCTGAAGTTTAATTTAGTTCTCCTACTTAATGCTTGTAAGCACATAGCGATCGCGCAGCGTTTTTAGGCAAATAAACTGGCATCTACATGAAAATAGTTTGCAAGTGCTTCTGCTTCTGTTTTGTTGATGGTGCGATGGTCGTTAATAATTTCCCGTACAACTTCCAACGAGCCAATTACATCAGCTAATACTTCGGTCGTAATATCGCGTGCATCCATAAGGTGCACTAGCATTGAATGAGGTGTCCCTTGGGGAATTGGGTAATGGGTTTCTTCAAATTTCTCAATTAATGTCACCAATAGTTCCAAAAGAATCTCCTCTTCTGGTGTACGATTGGGACGATGCTCTAAGTTTTGGGCTAATTTAATAGCTTCTTCGTTTTCTTCTTCGGTAGTAATTGTTTTTGGTTTATATTCGGCTAGCAGCTTACCGTAAGATTCTGGATTAAAAGTACGGGTCATTTTTCCATTTATCCTTATCATATTCGGCGTGAGTTAGAACATATTTAATATAGATTCTTTGGGCTTCGTAAACAATATCAACAATTAAGCGGTAGTTGTTTCCCTTAATATTAAAAACAGTAAAGCTACCGACAGCTTCTGCTTTTGGATAAGTTGCCTGAACTTCTATGGTTTTTCCATTCGGCTTTAGTTGCAACCCTATACCAATCATAAAGCGCATCACAGGAATCTACATGTGCTTCAGAAAATTCCCGCAAAATCCTGCGAATAATAACATGCATTTAATTTTAATCGTAATTACAGCTATTAGTATTTTCCTAAATTTGAGGCTCGATCTAGCTTTTTTAAATAGGTTATTTTTCGTCCTGCATTGCAGTGCGATCGCATAGTTGTTAGTGGCTAATTTGTCAGCGCGATCGCGAACCTATTCTAGGGGCAATTCATGAATTGCCCCTACGGAAATTCAAGGTTTTTGCAATTTTTTGTGTAAGACCAGTTTCAGTTGCGTCAATGCTCCCATCCGCTACTATGCAGTTTTAGCATTCTCATCTAATGCTTGCTCTGCAACATTTTTCAAGCGACTCGACCTGATTTTGCGAATGCGATCGCTACTACGAACACCACCTGCCATCTCATATTCGCGACTGTCTTTGCCGTACTTGATAGCAACCACCATCAGCATTTTCTCAGAAAGCTGACTCAAGTTTTTTTCCATGTCTTCAATTTCAGTTTTAGAAGAGTCAACCACAGACAGAGCGGTATTATAAATATCAATCTTGTTACGTAACTGTTCAATTGACTCAATCAATTTTTCCAGACTATAATCTTCATCAAATTTGATGCTTGGAACAATCGATTTTAGTCCAGCGGATCTTAACTGAGCTTTTTCTAAAATGCGGGATATGCGTTTTTTCCGAGACATAAAATTACTCCTTTAAGATGCTTATATACCCAGTTTGCCTCAATTAAACCGCATTCCGGTTCAGCATACTTCGCAATCTTATATAATAAATTTTTCCACTTATAGCAGTAATTTTTCGGAATTTAATCACTAGATGTTGTTACTTATAGAGATAATTGTCTAGACTTCATAAAAGCTTTAAGGTAGACACTCCCATAAGTTGTGAAACCGCTCCCATAAGTTGTGAAACCGCTCCCATAAGTTGTGAAACCGCTCCCATAAGTTGTGAAACCGCTCCCATAAGTTGTGAAACCGCTCCCATAAGTTGTGAAACCGCTCCCATAA